>NAEP01000024.1 GCA_002529645.1 Candidatus Lumbricidiphila eiseniae
ACCGGAACAGTCACCAAAACCATCACCGTCGGCCCGGGACCGTACGGGGTGGCGGTTACACCGGACGGGAACACCGCGTACATCACCAACGACATGTCAAGTTCGGTGTCGGTAATTGGGGCGCCGCGACCAACACCAACACCAACACCAACACCAACACCAACACCAACACCAACACCAACACCAACACCAACACCGGCGCAGAATGCCGCAATCATGTCGGAGTTCCCAACCACGCCCACAAACTCGAACGCGAACGCGAACTCACAGGCAGCAGCTATCACCTCAACACCCTCGACCTCGAACACGAGTGCAGCAGCAGGCTCTGCGGCACCTGCTGTAGTGAACACCGCAACGAGCAGCAACCCCACACTCGCGGTCTACGAGCTTGCGGGCAGTGGTGTCAATCTGATCATTCCGCTCGGAGCTGCAACAGTATTCCTGCTCGCAGGACTCACACTGCTACTGCACCGCCGTCACAGCCCAATGCGAGACTAAACCTGCTCGGGTAACACCCCGAACTAGACAGTAATAACTAGACAGTAGTAAGTGCCCAGTTATCATGCCAAAGACGTTATCTCGGGAACCGAGCCTCGATTCACTAACAGGCAAAAACCTCCCGTGCAATGGAACTATCCAACAACCGGATCACACAACCGGGAAGCCCTCGTGCCTCACCCTGAACGGGTATAACCACCACGGCTCTGAAACCCCTGCGCGTAAACCACCCGCGGAGAGGGCGGCAGATCGCATCTCATGGAGAGGGCGGCAGATCGCATCTGGTGGACCTCTCTCCTGTGAACGCTTCCACTGCACCCGGTCCAGGTCTGTGCGCTGCCTCTTCCCGCGATCCGACGACCGGAGCCGACACTACCTACCCACACGCACCAACCTTCAAACTGCGACCAACAAGGAACCGCAGGAAATCACCCCCGAGATCAACAACCGACCCCACAGGTGCGCAGCATCCCTGTTCTAGGTTGTGGTGGGCGTTACCGCTGACGGGGAGGGGGGACTCTGGGACTCTGGGCCGGTGACGGTACGAAGGGCGTATGGTTCTGGTTGTTAGGTGTTCAGCGAGTTGGGGAATCGAGGAGTCCAAGACGTGCTCGTTGCTGTTTGCGACCGGCTTAACAGGGGGCTGTCCGAGGCATTCACGACGATCTGGGAACGCACGCTCGTGCGGCAGTGCATCGGGCACCTGATCCGGAACTCGTTGCGTTAAACGAGACCACAACACCGACATGCCTCTACCTCCTGACCCGGTCACCCAACCCAACCAGCAATGACAGGACACGCTGGGCAATCAGATAGAAACCCCGTTAAACACCTTCACAACCACCTTCACGAACCGGTTCAAGAAAACCACCCCCACCAAGTGGAACCACCAAACCCATCGCCCATCCGCGCAACAGACCCCTCCTTTTTGAGGTGTGTGCTCGCTCTGCAATTCGTGGGGTGTTTGCCCTCGGGAAGCGTCGGGTGGTCGAGAGACTCGGGCTCAGAGCCATCCCTGCGACCTCTCACTCCCAGGAAGCCCTAAAGAAAGGGGCACGATCTTTCATCCTCCTCACAGGTAAATTGTACCTTTCCAGATATAGAGTGCCCTTGTATAGGAATTTCCTGTACCTGTTATCCGTATCTGTGTTGTGTAGTGTGAGGGAGTAGTTGTTGTGAGGCGTGTGTTGCTGTCTCCTGTTGTGGTGGAGTTGCGCGAGCAAATGTCGCGTGACGGGTGCGAGAGGACCCCGTCTGGGTGGCGCTGCTCTGGGGCGGTGAAAAATTTGGGAAGCAGTTCGGAATTGTTGATCACGGTGTCTTTCACAGATGAACACACGACGGTCATTGATCTCACGCAGACAACGATTCAGATGGGGACGGAAACTCAGGTGGGGCGGGGTGCTAAGAAACCGTGTGGTACCACACCCACTACGAGGTGTGTGCTGGCAGGAGCGAGAAAGAGAGTGAAACAACCCGGTACAGCCAAGAGTTCTTGCAGGCTGGATGCGCTCAGAGACAGGAGCGTGTGCTCATGAGAGTACCGACCAGGAAACACCGTATGGGGATAGTAATCGTCATGATCGCGGCAGCAGCGTTGACAACAATCGGGATGGTACCGATGAACACACACACAACCGCTGCTGCACTCGGCCGGAACAGTATGAGCGTGCCGGGGACTCTCTCCTCGCGTCTGAGCGATAACGACACCGTCACCAACACCATCACCGTCGGCACGGGCCCGTTCGGGGTGGCGGTTACTCCGGACGGGAACACCGCATACGTCGCCAACTACGAGTCGGGCTCGGTGTCGATCCTCGACACGGCCACCGGAACAGTCACCAAAACCATTACCGCCGGTTTGCGGCCGACCGGGGTGGCGATTACACCGGATGGGAGCACCGCATACGTCACCAACGCCGAGTCGAATTCGGTGTCGAGGATCGACACGGCCACCGGAACAGTCACCAAAACCATTGCCGTCGGTTTGCGGCCGGCCGGGGTGGCGGTTACACCGGATGGGAGCACCGTATACGCTGCCAACAGCGGGTCGGGTTCGGTGTCAAGGATCAACACGGCCACCGGAACAGTCACCAAAACCATTACCGTCGACTCGACCCCGGTCGGAGTGGCGGTTACTCCGGATGGGCGCACCGCATACGTCACCAACAATGGGTCGGGTTCGGTGTCGAGGATTGACACGGCCACCGGAACAGTCACCAAAACCATTACCGTCGACTCGGAGCCGTTCGGGGTGGCGATTACACCGAATGGGAGCACTGCATACGTCACCAACTACAGGTCAGGTTCGGTGTCGGTGATTGATACGACCGCCGGAACAGTCACCAAAACCATTACCGTCGGCTCGGGGCCGTGGGGGGTGGCGGTTACACCGGATGAGAGCACCGTATACGTCGCCAACACCCGGTCGGATTCGGTGTCGAGAATTGACGCGGCCACCGGAACAGTCACCAAAACCATTACCGTCGGCACGTGGCCGCTCGGGGTGGCGATTACATCGGATGGGAACACCGCATACATCACCAACTACAGGTCGGGTTCGGTGTCGGTAATTGGGGCGCCGCGACCGACACCGAACCCGACACCGTCGCAGGGTGCCTTGATCGCCACAGCATCCTCGACCGCGTCCACGACTTCGTCCGCGAATGCGAACGCAGCATCCGCCGCCGCGGATTCTCACGCAAACGCGGCCGCGGCGGTGAACGGGGTCGCAACCGCACAAGCTGCCACGGTGTCAACGGTGCCAAGGGATGCGTCTGCGAGTTCCTCAGCGAATGCCGCCTCCACCGCGGCCCAGGTGTCTTCGAACGGGGATCGTTCCTCTCACACAAACAGGACAGCCTCCGCGGTGGGCACCCCGAACGCGACTGTCACCTCGCAAGCAGCAGCTACTACCTCAGCACCCGCGGCATACGAGCTTGCGGACAGTGGTGCCAATCCGATCATTCCGCTCGGAGCTGTGGCAGTATTCCTGCTCGCAGGACTGACACTGCTACTGCACAGCCGTCACACCCAATGCGAGGCTAAACCTGTCCGGGTACACACCCCGAATTAGACAGTAAGGTAAGTGCCCAGCTGTCATGCCCACAGAGGTTGTGCCGGAAACCGATCCTCAACTCACTGACGGGCGACAATCTCCTGCGCAATAGAGCTCTTCCCAACAACCGGATCACACAGCGGCAGATCGTATCTGGTGGACCGCTCTCCTGCAGACAGTTCCACTACACCCACTCCAGGTCTGTGCGCTGCCTCTTCCCGTGGTGTGACAGACCGACCAGACACTACCTGCCCACACGCACCGACTTTCAAACTGCGACCAGCAAGGAACCGCAGGAAATCATCTCCGAAATCAACAACCAACCCCGAAAACACCCCGGCCAAACAACACCAGCCCACACCTACCAACACCACACAGAACCACACCACCGCCACCACAGTGTTGCACCTCAGACTTGAACACGGGCCTTGGTGTCGGCCCCTCTCCCTATACTTGAATCCGGCACGCCGGCCGACCGTGCTGGCACCAGACCGGAACCGGAAGGAACGCACCCCGTGGCAGATTTACAGTGGGACGCCATCGATGAGCATGCCGTGAACACAGCCCGAATTCTCGCCGCCGATGCGGTCGAAAAGGCGGGCAACGGCCACCCCGGCACGGCGATGAGTCTCGCGCCGGTGGCATACCTGCTGTTTCAGAAAATCATGCGCCGCAACCCGGCTGACACCGAGTGGATGGGCCGCGACCGGTTCATCCTCTCGGTCGGGCACTCGTCGCTCACCCAGTACATTCAGCTATATTTCGCCGGCGACGGGCTAGAGCTGCACGACATTGAGGCACTACGCACGTGGGGATCGCTGACTCCGGGGCATCCCGAATACCACCACACCAAGGGTGTTGAAATCACGACCGGACCGCTCGGCCAGGGCCTTGCTTCCGCCGTCGGATTCGCCTACGCCTCCCGGTTCGAGCGCGGCTTGTTTGATCCGGATGCCGCGCCCAGCACGAGCCCGTTCGACCACCACATATACGTCATAGCCGGAGACGGTGACATGCAGGAGGGGGTCACGGGTGAAGCATCCTCGCTCGCCGGTCACCAGAAACTGAGCAATCTCGTCGTCATCTACGACTCCAACCAGATCTCCATTGAAGACGACACCAACATTGCCTTTACCGAGAACGTTGCCGCCCGCTACGCCGCATACGGTTGGCAGGTGCAGACCGTTGACTGGAAGAAAAGCGGTCACTACGTGGAGGATGTCGCTGAACTGCACGCCGCGATTGAGGCTGCGAAGGCCGAAACGGGCAAGCCCTCGCTCATCATCCTCAAGACGATTATCGGATGGCCCAGCCCGGGCAAACAAAACACGGGAAAGATTCACGGATCGGCACTCGGCTCTGCCGAGCTTGCTGCAACAAAAGAAGTCCTCGGATTTGATCCGACCAAATTTTTCGATGTCAACCCCGAGGTCATCACACACACCCGACTCGCGCGGGAGCGTGGTACCGCCGTGCACGCACAGTGGCAAACCACCTTTGATGCCTGGGCTGCCGCTCATCCGGCCCGCGCCCAGTTGCTGGCACGGTTGGAAGCGGGCGAGCTTCCGGCCGGTCTCGCTGACGCCCTGCCCGTCTTCGAGGGCGGCACCGAGATATCCACTCGTGTCGCCTCCGGCGCCGTCATCAACGCGATGGCACCGCTACTGCCCGAATTCTGGGGTGGATCCGCTGACCTCGCGGAATCGAACCTCACCACCATCACCGGTGCCGCGTCCTTCGTGCCCACCGAGCACTCCACCCACGAATGGACCGGCAACCCCTACGGTCGAGTGCTGCACTTCGGCATCCGCGAGCATGCGATGGGGGCGATCCTCAACGGCATCGTGCTGCACGGCAAAACCCGCCCCTTCGGAGGCACCTTCCTCATCTTCAGCGACTACATGCGCCCCGCGGTGCGGCTCGCCGCACTTATGAGAATCCCCTCGATCTTCGTGTGGACGCACGACTCAATCGCCCTCGGTGAAGACGGGCCCACCCACCAACCGGTCGAGCAACTCGCGACGCTGCGGGCCATCCCCGGCTTTAACCTCGTCCGCCCCGCCGACGCAAACGAGACCGCACAGGCGTGGCTCGAGATTCTGAAGCGGCGGGAGGCCCCGGTGGGCCTCGCCCTCACCCGGCACAACGTGCCGGTGTTCGTGCGAGGTGCGGGCGCGGCATCCGGCGATACCCTGGCGTCGGCCACCGGCCTGGCACGCGGTGCCTACGTGCTCGCGGAAGCACCCGGCGGCACCCCCGAGGTTATCCTCATCGCCACCGGCTCCGAGGTGCAACTTGCCCTCGCCGCCCGCGAAACCCTCCGCGCTGAGAACATCAACGCGCGCGTCGTATCAGCACCGTGCCTCGAGTGGTTTGAGCAGCAGGATGCCTCGTACCGCGAGTCAGTTCTCCCCGCCGCCGTCACGGCCCGCGTCTCGGTCGAGGCGGGGATCGCGCTGAGTTGGACCCCGTACCTTGGAACGCGCGGTCGCTCCGTCTCGGTCGAGCAGTTCGGGGCATCCGCCGACTACAAGACCTTGTTCCACAAGTTCGGAATCACAAGCGACGCCGTCGTTGCTGCGGCCACGGAGTCGCTTGCCGCTGGCTAACAAGCTGGGAGGCTGTGAGTCGGCAACTTATACTGAAACCGACGGGAATCAGAACGTGGCAGACACCGCAGTTACCGGGCCACGTAAGCCGATCACAAGCAGTACGACCAAAGGAGACTCCCCTACATGACATCCCCCACCCAAGCCCTGTCCGATGTCGGGGTCAGCATCTGGCTAGATGACCTCTCCCGCAGCCGCATCGAATCCGGTGATCTTGCGGGGCTCATTGCGCAGCGGAATGTGGTCGGAGTAACAACAAACCCCACAATATTTGCGGCGGCGCTCGCGAGGGGTGAGGCGTACGCCACTCAGGTTGCAACACTCGCCGCGGCGGGGGTAACCGCCGAGGACGCCGTCTTCACCATCACCTCCGACGATGTGCGTTCCGCGTGCGACGCGTTCCGTGCGACACACGAGCGCACCGGTGGGGTTGACGGGCGCGTGTCCATCGAAGTGTCCCCCACCCTCGCCCACGACACCGCGGGCACAATCGCCCAAGCGGTCCAGCTGTGGAAGCGCGTCGATCGCCCGAACGCAATGATCAAGATTCCCGCGACGACGGCGGGCCTATCTGCCATCACCGCAACGCTCGCGGCAGGCATTAGCGTCAACGTCACCCTCATCTTCAGCCTGGCGCGCTACCGCGAGGTGGTGGAGGCGTATATCGCCGGGCTCGAACAGGCGAAGGCAGCGGGACACGAACTGCGGGACATCCACTCGGTTGCCTCGTTCTTCGTCTCGCGCGTTGACACCGAGATCGACAAACGCCTCTCGGCCCTCGGCACGGACGCCGCGACCGCTCTGAAGAGCAAAGCCGGTATCGCTAACGCCCGCCTTGCCCACCGCGAATTCACGCGACTGTTCTCCGGTGCTCGGTGGGAGACACTCGCGGCGGCGGGTGCTAATCTGCAGCGCCCGCTGTGGGCCTCGACCGGCGTAAAAGATCCGGCTCTGCCCGATACTCTGTACGTCACCGAACTCGCCGTTGCCCACGTTGTCAACACCATGCCCGAGAAGACACTCGATGCGACAAGCGACCACGGAGTAGTTACCGGCGACACGGTCACCGGTAACTACGAGAGCGCCAACGAGGTACTCACCTCGCTCGCCACAATCGGGATTGACTACGACGAGGTCACAGCGCTGTTGGAGACCGAGGGCGTGGACAAGTTCATCGTCTCCTGGCATGAACTCCTCGACACCATCACACAGGCTCTCGCAGCGGCGAAAGATAGCTCAAAGTGAGCGTTCGCGTCACGTACGGTGCGGCGACAACGGCTGTCACAGCAACCATCTCGCGCTTGGTTGCCGATAGGGTTGCAAGCCGGATCGCAGCGCACGATGCCACACTGTGGGGTGCTGATGCCGAATCAGAATCGGCGGTACGGCTCGGGTGGACCAGTGCCACCGACGTGTCCCTGCCGCTTGTGGCCGACATCTGTGCGCTACGTGATTCGTTGCGCGCCGCCGGAATTTCGCACACCGTGCTGGGTGGTATGGGCGGCTCGTCACTGGCACCGGAGCTCATCACTGGCACCGCGGGTGTACCGCTCACCGTGCTCGATTCAACCGAACCGGGTCAGGTTCGCGCGGCGCTCGCCGACCGGCTTGCCGAAACTGCCGTCGTCATCTCGTCGAAGTCTGGCTCCACGGTCGAAACCGACAGCCAGCGCCGGGTGTACGAGCAGGCCTTTCACAACGCTGGCATCGATCCTGCTGATCGCATCATTGTTGTCACCGATCCCGGTTCCCCGCTCGATATCTCCGCGCGCGCCGCGGGCTACCGTGTCTTCAACGCTGACCCGAATGTGGGGGGTCGATATTCGGCCCTGACAGCTTTTGGGCTTGTTCCCTCCGGGCTCGCGGGTGTGGATATTTCGGCACTGTTGAATGATGCAGGCCACGCCACCGCCGCTCTCACAGCCGACTCGCCAGAGAACCCTGCACTCGTTCTCGCGGCCGCAATAACCGCGGGAATGCCCCACCGCGACAAACTCGGGATCGTGGCCAATGGAACCCCGATCGTCGGGTTCGCCGACTGGGCTGAGCAACTCATCGCCGAGTCCACAGGCAAGGACGGCACCGGCATCCTGCCGGTCGTTCTCGAATCGGATGCCCCGGAACTAAGCGCTCGCCCCGCTGATCTCCAGATCGTCCGACTCGTGACCGATGCGGACACCCCGGCCACTACGGCCGCCGCAGCGGGCGACATCCTCGTCTCCGGCACCCTCGGTGAACAGATACTGCTGTGGGAATATGCGACGGCGATGGCCGGATACATCCTCGGAATCAACCCCTTCGATCAACCCGATGTCGAGTCGGCGAAGATCGCCGCGCGCGGCCTCCTCGACGCTCGTCCCGCACCCGAGCCCGCCGCGTTTGTGAGCGCCGGGATCGAGGTGCGCGGTACCCCCGATGTCATTGGTGCCGCGAGCGATCTCAGATCGGCAATCGAGGTGCTGCTGGAAGAGATCGGCACCGACGGATACCTGTCAGTGCACGCTTACGTTGACCGGATCGCGCACCCGGAACTTGCCGAGCTGCGTCCGCTGCTAGCTCGCAGATCGTCTCGGCCGGTCACCTTCGGATGGGGACCACGGTTTTTGCACTCCACCGGCCAGTACCACAAGGGTGGACCCGCGCGGGGGGTCTTCCTGCAGATCACACACACACCGAGCGTTGACCTCATCATCCCTGACCGCCCGTTCACCTTCGGCCAACTTATCACCGCGCAGGCATCCGGTGACGCGAGCGTGCTGGCCGAACACGGTCGACCCGTGTTGACACTGACCCTCACCGATCCCGCCGAAAACATCACAACCCTGTGTGCCACCGTTCGGTAACCGGACTCAGAACGACGAAGGAACACCGAATGACCCCTGCCGCAGTGTCCGCGGGCAATAACCCGCTTCGTTCCCCGTTCGATTTTCGACTGAACCGCATCGCGGGACCGTGCGGCCTCATCATTTTTGGAGTCACGGGTGATCTCTCGCGGAAAAAACTCATGCCCGCGGTGTACGACCTCGCGAACCGGGGATTACTGCCGCCAGGCTTTGCGCTGATCGGGGTTGCGCGACGGGACTGGGCCGACGAGGACTTCACACAGGTCGTGCACGATGCCGTCCGCGACAATGCGCGCACCGAGTTTCGAGAGGATGTCTGGCGGCAACTGTCGCAGGGAATCCGGTTCGTGCCGGGTGAGTTCAGTGATGCCGCAGCCTTCGACAAACTGAAAGTCGTTGTGGAACAGCTTGATGTCGAGCGGGGCACGATGGGCAACCACGCGTTCTACCTGTCGATTCCACCGAAGGCGTTTCCGCTCGTCACCGAACAACTGAAGCGTTCGCGCCTGGCTCAGCCCCGCGAAGGCCAGTGGCGCCGGGTCGTCATCGAAAAGCCGTTTGGTCACGATCTGCAGTCGGCACGGGAACTCAACGATGTTGTCAGCGCCGTGTTTCCACCCGATTCGGTATTTCGGATTGACCACTACCTCGGCAAAGAAACGGTGCAGAACATCCTCGCGCTGCGCTTCGCCAACCAGCTATACGAGCCGATTTGGAATGCCAACTACGTTGACCATGTGCAGATCACAATGGCCGAGGACATTGGTGTTGGCGGTCGGGCCGGGTATTACGACGGGATTGGTGCGGCCCGTGATGTCATCCAGAATCACCTCCTGCAGTTGCTCGCGCTCACGGCAATGGAAGAGCCGATTTCCTTTGAAGCCGGTGACCTGCGAGCGGAAAAAGAGAAGATTCTTGCCGCTGTTCGACTCCCCGAAGATCTCGCGACGGGCACCGCTCGCGGTCAGTACGCGGGCGGCTGGCAGGGGGGTGAAAAGGTTGTCGGATTCCTCGACGAAGAGGGGATGAACCCACGGTCAACAACCGAAACCTACGCCGCCGTGAAGCTCACGATCGGCACCCGTCGGTGGGCGGGTGTGCCGTTTTATCTCCGAGCCGGAAAACGCCTCGGTCGCCGGGTGACAGAAATCGCAGTGGTGTTCAAACGCGCACCACAGCAGGTGTTTGCGGCAAGCCAAACCTCAGAGCTCGGACAGAATGCGCTCGTGATCCGGGTACAACCCGACGAGGGAGTGACCATCCGATTCGGGTCGAAAGTGCCCGGTGCTGGGATGCAGGTGCGTGATGTGACGATGGACTTTGGCTACGGTCACGCCTTTACCGAGGCAAGTCCAGAAGCGTATGAGCGACTCATCCTGGATGTTTTGCTCGGCGATCCGCCGCTGTTTCCCCGACAGGAAGAGGTCGAACTGTCCTGGAAGATCCTCGATCCGATCGAGCAGTTCTGGGCTGCCCAGGGCCAGCCCGAACAGTATCGCCCCGGCACGTGGGGTCCGGTATCGGCCGACGAGTTGCTCGCCCGCGATGGTCGAGTGTGGAGACGCCCATGATCGTTGATCTGCCCAACACGACGACCAGTCGGGTGTCAAAAAGACTCGTTAAGATGCGGGAAGAGGGCGGTGTTGTTGCGCTCGGCCGAGTCCTTACTCTTGTCATTGCCGCGCAGCCGGGAACCGAGGAAAAAGCCATTGAGGCAGCGAACGACGCCTCGCGGGAGCATCCCATGCGGGTCATTGTTGTTGTCACTGACCCTGCCACCCAGGCAAGCGCGGTGCCCCGGCTCGACGCCGAGATCCGTGTCGGGGGCGATGCGGGAGCGAGCGATGTTATCGTCTTACGCGCGTACGGTGCCGTTGCCAGCGACGAAGAAGGGCTCGTCACGGGCCTGTTATTGCCGGATGCCCCGATCGTCACCTGGTGGCCCGGTGCCGCTCCAAAGAAACCGGGCACTGCTGCCCTCGGACAGTTTGCGCATCGACGAATCACGGATGCCTCCACCGCTGCCGACCCGCAGGCCGCGCTCCACGAGCTCTCTTGCAACTACACCCCCGGTGATGCCGACTATGCGTGGACCCGACTCACCACCTGGCGGGCACAACTGGCCGCAGTGCTTGACCAGCCACCGTATGAGCCGGTCACTCGGGTGCATGTGACCGGCTCACTCGACTCCCCCTCGACGACTCTGCTCACCGTCTGGTTGCAGCAGCAACTCGGTGCCCCGGGCACGTGTGAACTCACCACCGATCCCGCAGCAACACAGGGCATCCACGCCGTCCGGCTCGAGCGGACCAGTGGAACGATCGAGCTGCGACGGGATGCCCAGGGCGTGGCGACGCTCACTCAGCCTGGGCAACCGGTGCACACGGTCGCACTTCCTCGCCGCAGCCTCCGTGACTGTCTGGCCGACGAGTTGCGGCGCCTACAGCCCGATGAGGTATACGGCAGTGTCATCACGGTCGGGTTGCCCACCCTTGCTCATCGCGCACCACACGACACCCGTTCGACGGGCACCGCATACGGCACTGAGGAGGTTCGCTCATGACGACCGAACGACAGGTTTTTGTTCACCCCAGCAAGGCAGCGCTCGCAAGCGCGGTGGCCGCGCGGTTTCTCACAAAACTCCGCGACATCCTTGATAATCAGGCGATCGCACACACTGTGCTGACCGGCGGAATGATCGGCATTGCCGTGCTCGCGGAGGTTGCGGCATCTCCTGCGCACCGTGCGATCGATTGGTCGCGCGTGCACCTGTGGTGGGGTGACGAGCGGTGGCTTCCCGCGGGAGATGCCGAGCGCAACGATCACCAGGCTCGTCTTGCGCTGCTCAGTGTGTTGAGCTCCGAGAGAATGGGTCCGTTGCGCCTGCCCGAGCACAACATTCACCCGTTCCCCACCTCGGATTCGGGTTTGACCCTGGATGCTGCGGCCGAGGCCTACACCGCCGAGCTGGAGGCGTTCGCATCCGTGGGCCACACCCACCCACCGTTCGACATCACCTTTCTCGGTGTCGGTCCCGACGGCCATATCGCCTCGCTTTTTCCCCACCGCAGCGGTATCCGCGTCACGGACCGCAACGTCATTCCGGTGGTCAACGCACCAAAACCACCGCCCGAACGGCTCAGTCTCACACGCCCGGTGCTGTGCTGCTCGAAACGGATCTGGCTTGTCCTCGCCGGGGCCGACAAGGCATCGGTGCTCGGTCTCGCACTCGGGGGGGCAAGTCGTGACGAGGTTCCTGTCGCAGGCATCCGCGGTCGGCGTCGCACAGTGTTTTTTGTCGACCAGGATGCCGCGGCAGAGGTACCACCGGAACTCATCGCGCGCAGCTACTGACCCACCGCGCCATCCATCCTGTACCCGGGGTTGCCCGCGCAGTGCTGGGTGCACCGGAGCTCAGCGTCGTGCCGAAAGTGTGATGATGGGCTGCCCGCGCAGTGCTGGGTGCACCTCCGCGCGTTCTAGACTCACCCACCCCCGCCGCGGTTGTCCGCGCGGTGGTGGTGGGGGCAACTACCCCTTTGCAGTCTGCCCGCGCCGCGCACGAAGCGCCGCAAGTGCCTCGTTAAGAAGCTCCGTTCCCTCTTTTTCGGTGCGGCGCTCTTTGACGTAAGCGAGGTGTGTTTTATACGGCTCAAGCCGTGAGATCGAAGGGGGATTGTTCTGATCCCGGCCGGCGGGCAGCCCGGAGGTAGGGCTGTCGATCGTGTCCGGGATCTCGGACTCCGGCAGCTCTGCCGCGAAATATCGAACGGTGTGGTTGCCAAAGGCGTCCCAATAGCTGACGGCGATGCGATCAGCTACGGTTCCACGGTCTTGCTCACCCATCGGCCCCGCACCGACACGTGAGCCACGAATTGCGCTGTTACCTGACGACATTTTCTTTCCTCTTAGACTGTATTACCGAACTTGGCGAGAACCCCAAGCACAACGATGCACGTCACCCAGACCAGTCCCAATACAACAGTAATACGGTTCAGGTTCCGCTCGGCCACGCCCGACGCCCCCAGGTTGGATGTCACGCCACCGCCGAACATATCGGAGAGACCACCACCCCGTCCCTTGTGCAACAGAATAAGCAGGGTCAGCAGGATGCTCGTGAGCCCAAGCATGACAAGCAACACAACCTGAAGAATCTCCACGAGAACCTTTCCGAAAACTGCCGAACGGCGTAACGCTAACGCACCATTATAGCCGTGCCGTCGCAGCGCACCCGGCACCGAGCCGTCATGAGACGGCATCCGCGGTGTGAGACTGCAGGACACAGCGCACACGCGGGTGCGAGGGTCAAGGACACTCGTTGATCGCACTCTAACGTGCCGTGACAGCGCACGCGCGGGTGTGAGGGGCAGTCAGGACAGTCCCGGCTATCTCTTGGTCGGGGGTGTTCCGCGCAGTGACAGCAGTTGACCGATGCCTGCGGCTGTACGCAGCACCGCGTTAACGTGGTCACGTATCTCGCTGGACGATTCACGCTTTAGTTCCCCGATGCTCACCGAGCCGATCGGGCGTCCGGTAACAAAAACGGGGGCACCCACCGCTCGTGTCTCCCGATCGTATTCACCCTCGGAATACGCCCATCCACGCTCCGCGACATCCAGCATGAGATGTTCGATCGAGATCGAATCCTGCTGGGTAAGCTCGTTGAATTGAGCCAATGGTCGGCTGTACATCAATATTTCTCGCTCTTTCGGAGTGATAAAAGCAAAGTACGCACGAGCGGTTGCGCCCGCGTGTGCGGGATAGAGCTCTCCAACCATCGGATCACCGCGTAGTGGTGATGATCCGCCTTCCACCACGGCAACGGCGCGCACGTAGGCACCATCAGCGAGAGCAAAAACAGCGGTACGGGATGTCTCCTCCGCAAGCGTTGCCAGTACTGGTCGCACCAGAGTCGCCATTCCTCCCATGCGCTCCCACATGGTGGCCATCCGCCACATGACCGGGCCGAGTCGGTACCGTCGGGTAATGGGATCCGCGTGCAGAAAACCCCGACGGGCAAGAGTAGCGAGCAAACGCTGTGCCGCCGACTTATCGAGGCCGAATTCGTCCGCGAGTTCCACCACCCCCCAATCGGTGCGTCGAGGGTTATAAGAGAGGAGAATACTCAGGGCCCGATCAACTGTTTGCAGTGGTGCCCTTGTTGGCGCTGAGCGAGTTCCAGCGTCGAGATGGTCTTCGCCCACGGTGCTCCATTCTGAGATTCCGAGAGTTACCGCGAGTGCACGAACAGTCGCGGTGGGTGTGTCTGTGCCCGCACACGCTACCAGTCTCTTGGGTTGCGATGGCTCTACACCGTGGTATTTGCCGATGAACACACCACACTCGCGATGACCACACCACATCCGCGAACATTTGTTGCAAATAGTGAGATTGCGTTGCAAATAGGCGCAGCTTTTTCTACCTTGTCCCCATACCGTTGTGATCCATCGGATTGTTGCCGCACCTTCAACGCTGGGAGAGAGGTCGTATGCCCTTCGTGTTCCAGCGGGTGTTTTCCATGATTCCCACGCTCGCGGGGGTTGTGGTTGGCATCTTCCTCATCACTCGAGTTCTTCCCGGTGATCCGGCCCGGACTCTCGCCGGGGAACAGGCCGCGCCCAGCATCCTCGCGAAACTTCGCGAACACATGGGACTTGACAAACCGCTGTGGCAGCAGTTTGTGGACTACACCGCGGGGTTATTCCGCGGTGATCTTGGCTACGCGTGGCACACCGGACATCCGGTTGCAGAGGATTTCGCGACAAGGTTTCCCGCGACCGTCGAACTGGGTATCGCTGCGCTTTTCATCGGCGTGATTGCGGGCATCCCCCTCGGCGTCCTGAGCGCTGTCAAACACGGACGCTTCATTGATCACGTGACCCGAGTCATTTCCTTGGTCGGTGCCTCTATGCCACTGTTTTGGCTGGGACTACTCGTGATCTGGCTCTGCTACAGCCAACTGGGGTGGGCACCTGCCCCCGTCGGGCGACTGGGTGACGATGTCCAGCCACCCACCCATATCACCGGACTGTATCTGCTCGATAGCATCCTTACCGGCGACACGATGGCACTGGGCAACTCATTCGCCCACCTCATCTGGCCCGCACTCGTGCTTTCTGTGGGTGCCATCGCAATGATCTCCCGGATGACCCGTTCCGCAATGCTCGAAGTACTCGGGCAGGATTACATTCGCACCGCCCACGCCAAGGGACTCTCACCAACAACCGTCGTGAGCGTACACGCTCTGAAAAATGCGGCACCTGCCATCACAACAATTGTGGGGCTTGAGCTCGGACAGCTTCTCGGCGGAGCTGTCATTACCGAGACAATCTTTAGCTGGCCGGGAATCGGTGGCTATGTCACAAAATCGATTGACGCAACTGACTACGCTCCCGTACAGGCCATCACACTGCTCGCCGCGGTGATTTACCTCGTTGTCAACCTGCTCGTGGATCTCTCCCAGGGAATGTTCGATCCCAGGGTGCGCCATGGCTGATCAACAACGCGCCAACCCCCACCAGGCCCGGGTTGTGCAGGCCGACCGATCCACGAGCATAGTCACGCTGCTTTTTCGAAACCCGTCCGCGATGGTGGGATTCGGCTTTATTGCGCTGTGGACTCTGGGTGGACTCATCTCGCTCGCCGCCTCACCCTATTCCCCCACCAGCACCGGAGTCGGTGGCCTACTCGAAGCGCCGAGCCTTGAGCACCTTTTTGGTACCGACAACTTCGGCCGAGACATCCTCTCTCGGGTGCTCGCCGGTGCTCGGGTATCGCTCTGGACGGGCCTGGTTGCGGTGTCCGTGTCCCTGCTCGTGGGAGTGCCCATCGGTGCTGTCGCGGGCTATGTCGGTGGTTCCCTCGGAAACGCACTCATGCGAATCATGGACATGCTGCTCGCTTTCCCTTCGCTGCTGCTCGCGATGGCACTCGCCGTGGCGCTCGGCCCTGGGTTGAGTTCAGCAATGATCGCTGTTGGCATCGTGGGCATTCCGGAGTTCGCGCGCATCATGTATGGACAAACAGTGTCACTGCGGGAACGCGAGTTTGTCGAAGCATCCACCGCAATCGGTCTGAGCAACCGAGCCATCCTGTTCCGGCACATCCTGCCAAACGCTGTCGCACCCATCATCGTGCGCTGCGCACTCGGCATGGGATACGCCATTCTCACGGCCGCGGCTCTGAGCTTCATTGGGCTGGGTGCACAACCACCGACGGCGGAGTGGGGTGTCATGATTTCCGACGGTCGCGGCTACATCATCACCGGTGAATGGTGGATGACGTTCTTCCCCGGTGCAGCCATCGCAACATCCATTCTCGGTTTCAACCTGCTGGGCGACGGCCTCCGCGATGCGCTCGACCCTCGGCTGCGCACCGTGGCACACCGACAACATTCTCTCGATTCCACCACAGCAAGGCCCACAAACCCCACCACAGCAACGCACACGAAAGGCACCTCATGACGAAGCGAATTCTCTCCACAGTTGCGCTCGGCCTCGCCGCCGTTCTCGGGGTCTCCGCTTGCGGTACCAATGCAAACAGCACCTCAGCGGCGAAAAAAACCGATGCCTCCCTCACTGTCGCGCACTCCGAAGGGGGTAAGACTCTCGACCCGGCCGAAGCAAATGACGGAACAAGCGACACTCTCGTGATCGCCGCGTACGACCAGCTTGTCACCTACGAAAAAAAGGTCGTGAACGGCAAACCGGTCGCGAAAACCGAGACCATCGTTCCCATGCTCGCAGAATCATGGAAAGCCGACAAAGCCGGCACAACCTACACGTTTACCCTGCGAAAAGATGTCACCTTCCACAACGGTAAGAAAATGACCTCTGACGATGTCGTGCGCTCGTTCAAACACATCGCCGATTCAGCGTCAGCAAGTTTCCTCTACAAGATGGCTGGCATTGTTTCTGTTACCGCGAACGGGGAAAATTCCGTAGTAATTACGTTGAAAAATACAAACCACCTGTTCCTGCAGATTCTGCCTATGTACTCGTTCTCCATCATTGATATGGATGCTGCGGACAAGGCGGGTGACCCCAAATGGCTGGCGAAGAACACGGCTGGAACTGGACCGTATGTCGTTGACAGTTGGGACCCGGCAACCGAAGCCAAACTGGCCCGGAACGACAAATACTGGGGCACGGCACCCGCAATTAAGACAGTGAATATGAAGTTCATCGGCGACGCCTCTAACCGGTTGCAACTGTTGAAAAAAGGGTCGGTTGACCTCGCGCTCGAACTCGCGCCAAAAGACGTCGAAACACTAAAAGACTCCAGCGGTGTCGTCATTGACTCACGCCCAAGCAATAAAATCCTATTCTTTGCAATGAACAACAAGGTACCACCGTTCGACAACCCGAAAGTTCGCCAGGCAATCTCGTACGCAATCCCCTATGACAAACTCCTCACCGACGTCATGAAAGGACAAGCGACGAGGATGAAATCGGCCGTCGCAAGCTCCACCCCCGGGTTCGTTACCACCGGATACACCGCAACCTACGACCTCGCCCAAGCGAAGAAGCTCCTTGCCGAAGCAGGCTTAGCCACCGGTTTCAGCTTCACCTTCACGCTGGGCTCAGGCTTTCCCGATTGGAACGATGATGCTGTTCTCATCCAAGCAGAACTCGCAAAGATCGGCGTCACAATGAACATCCAGAACATGGCCCGCGCGCAGTTCCTGGAGGCACTCGCCGGCAAAAATGTGCAGTCCTATATCAGCCGTTGGACATCGTTTGTCAACGACCCTGGCTACCACCTCGGCCTGCTGCTCACCTCCACCGGCACGAGCAACTATGCGAACTACACCAACCCGCAGCTTGATGCCCTGTGGACGAAAGCGGCAACCGAACAGGATGCCGCAGCGCGGAACACTCTCTATGAGAAAGCCCAGCTACTCATCAACCAGGACAGCCCGTGGGCATACCTGTACGAGTACAACATCGTGGTCGCGCAGCGTAGCACGGTTGACGGGTACACCTCGTACCCGGATGCACTTATCCGCTACGCCCAGTTGAACAAGAAAAACACCTAGCCCAGTCACCCAGGCCGGGGTAAGGATAAGGCCTAGGAACAGAACGATGACAGAGAGTGACACGATGACAGAGGGTGACACGATGACAGAGCGGGAATGGGAACAGCGATTACTCGGTGCTATTGACGAGTCATCCCCCGAACTCCTGGCACTCGCGGCCAGGCTCATCCGGACACCGAGCGAGAATCCCGATGGTGACTGCACCGCGGTCGCTGAGCTGATCGTCACACACCTCAGTGCCGGAGGAATCGCACCGGACACCTTCGATCCCGGTCAGGGTCGAGTGAGCGTTCTTGCACACCTCGGCGAGAAACGTCCGGATGATCGGCACCTCGTGTTTGCTGGCCACAGTGATGTTGTCCCGATTGGCGACAGTGCTCGCTGGTCATTTCCGCCGTTCGCGGGTGACATCGTCGACGGGTACCTCCGTGGACGCGGTGCGAGCGACATGAAAGCCGGCCTGGCCGGACTCATCCATGTCTTTATGCTCCTGCGGAGCCTGAAGGTACCGCTCGCGGGAAAACTCTCGTTCGTGGCGGTGCCCGACGAAGAAACCGGCGGGCAGGGGGGTGCGGACTGGTTGCTCGACCAGGGTGTGTTGGCCGGGGCGGACGGCGGTGTGATCGCTGAGCCCGCGGAGCGCACGCACCCCACCATCGGGCAAAAAGGAAGTAACTGGTTTCGGTTGACCCTGCGTGGTCAACCGGGACACGGCAGCCTGCAACCGATCCACGGTCGCAGCGCAAACCTGTTGGCGGCCCGCGCCATTCTGGCGCTCCAACAGTTGTGGGCGATGGTTCCCCACCCACCGGAAGAACTGCGCCAACTCATCCAGGAATCGAAGGTGGCTGTGGAGGAGCGTGAGGGGTACGGCCCCGGCATCGGTGCGGTCTTCGACCACGTCACCATCAACGTGGGAACAGTAACCGGGGGAACCTCAACCAACGTTGTTGCAGACACCTGCACCGTGGATATTGATACCCGGATTCCGATCGGGCTAACCCAACACGAGGTTCTCGCCCGTGCTCGCGAACTTTTGGCCGCGGAGAACATCGAGGCAACGATTGAGCCCCTCGGCATGCTGAGTGAGCCGAACTGGACCGCACCGACAGATCCCATCGTTGTCACTCTCGTCGGTGCACTTCGCGACCTCACCGACCCCGGTGCGAGCGGTGTCCTGCAGTGGGCCTCCTCCGATGCTCGAACGTTCCGCCGCCACGGTATTCCTGTCCTGCAGTATGGTCCCGCTGAACTGTCGAGCATTCACGGTTACGACGAACGAGTCCCGGTTGAGTCGGTCATCCTCGCGGCCAAGGTGTACGCCGTCACGGCCATCCGCTACCTCGGTCTGCGCGAATGACGCAGGGATCCCGAATAGTTACAACAGGAGATAAGGAATTCTCATGTTAAACCACGTTCTCACCGTCATGGATCTGTTGGATTCCCCACAGACCTCGGGTGACACGCTCGCAGAACATCTTCGGTCCTTTTCCGTTCCCGGGGCCACAATAACCGTGACTCCCGTCACCGGTGAAGGTGGCAGTACCGACTTTGTGCGGGTTGTTATCCCCGGTTCACGCGGAAAGTGTCGTGGCGGTACCGCCCCAACCCTGGGTATTATCGGACGGCTTGGCGGCGCTGGTGCTCGTCCCGAATTCATCGGGTACGTGTCAGACGGTGACGGTGCCGCCGCCTCGCTTGCCGCCGCCTCGAAACTGCTACACATGGCAGAGCGCGGTGATATCCTCCCCGGGGACACCGTCTGCACCACCCATGTCACCGGCTGGGCACCGACCGAACCGCACGATCCGGTGGCATTCATGGGGTCGCCGGTCGATATCTTTACGATGAACGAGCACGAAGTGTCATCCGAGATGGACGCCATACTCTCGATCGACACCACCAAAGGAAACCGCATCATTAACCACCGGGGTATTGCAATCTCCCCCACAGTGAAATCCGGATACATCTTGCGCCCGAGCGAGGATCTTGTGCGCACCGCCGAAACTGTCACGGGTGCTCCCGCGGTCGTATTTGCGCTCGCTACCCAAGACATCACCCCGTACGGTAACGGTCTGTACCACCTCAATTCGATCATGCAACCCTCCGTTGCAACCTCTGCCCCGGTTGTGGGGATTGCTATTACGACCGCAATCCCGGTGGCCGGATGCGCCACCGGAGCCAGCCACGCCACCGATATTGAGCTAGCTTCACGCTTTGCCGTTGAGACCGCTAAATACTTTGGGGCGGGCACTCTTTCGTTCTACGATGCGGACGAGTTCTCCCGCATCACAACCCTGTACGGCGAGGCAACCCATATCCAAACACTCGGACAAACCTCCGGGCACACGGTAGCCTGACCGTGGTAGCGATTCTTGGTGTCGAAGACCTGCGTGTGCGGGTTGCTTCTGATCACGGCACAAGCTATCCGGTTAACGGGGTGAGCTTTGAACTGCACCGGGGGGAAACTCTCGGCGTGGTGGGAGAATCCGGCTCGGGTAAGAGCCTCACCGCACTCTCAATCATTCGGTTGCTGCCGACACGCGCACTATCTATCAGCGGTGGTCACATTCACCTCGACGGGGTCGATATGGGCACTCTCCCGGAACGTGACATGCGGGCTATAAGAGGTCGGCGCATTGGAACGATTTTCCAAGAACCCATGACCGCGCTCAACCCGGCATTCACCATCGGATTCCAGATCGCAGAGCCACTGCGTCGGCACCTGAACCTCACCCGCAGACAGGCATCCTCCCGGGCATCTGAACTGCTCGATATGGTTGGCGTTCACCGCGCGCAGTCGGTCGCACACTCCTACCCGCACCACCTGTCGGGTGGAATGCGCCAGCGTGCCATGATCGCCATGGCGATGTCGTGCAAGCCAGACATCCTCATTGCCGACGAGCCAACCACAGCACTTGATGTGACAACTCAAACGCAGATCCTCGACCTTATGCTCGACCTGCAGGCCGACCACGGCACCGCCATCCTGCTTGTCACCCATGACCTTGGCGTTGTCGCACAGGCCTGTTCTCGGGTCATCGTCATGCGGCGTGGAGAGGTCGTGGAACACGCCGGTGTCGCCGAACTGTTTCGTGCCCCACAGCACCCGTACACACGCGCACTTCTTGATTCGATGCCCGCCCGCAATACCGGCCGTCAGCGAATCATCGTGCCCGATGAGGGGGTGCTTGGCGCATGAGTGCTCTGCTTACGGTTCGAGGATTGGTCAAGGAGTACCCTGCTCGAAGCAGATCGCGCGACAAGGCACCGCTGCGCGCCGTTAACGGTATTGATCTCGACGTTGAGCGTGGTCAGACACTGGCTATTGTCGGCGAGTCCGGCTCGGGAAAATCAACGACGGGACGTGCCATCCTGCGACTCATTGAAGCCACCGCGGGCACAATTATGTTTGACGGCATTGATATTCGAAGACTCCCGACACGGGAACTTCGTGCGCTGCGCTCACGGATGCAGATTGTCTTCCAGGACAACGGGGCTGCCCTGGACCCACGCTGGAGCGTTGGTCGTTTGCTCGCCGAACCACTCCGCAGACACGAGCAGTTGACCCGACGAGAGCAGTCGCGACGTATCGCCGACATGCTGGACAGGGTGGGACTTGACCCCCGGCACACGACCCGGTATCCGCATGAATTTTCCGGGGGTCAGCGCCAACGCATTGGTATCGCGCGAGCGCTCATGGTGCACCCCGAGTTGGTGGTCTGTGACGAACCGGTTTCAGCACTGGATGTCTCGGTGCAGGCGCAGGTTCTTAACCTCATGAAAGACCTACAAGACGAGTTCGGACTCACCTATCTGTTTATTTCACACGATCTCTCTGTTGTGGAGTTTATGGCAGATAGCGTCGCGGTCATGAGTCGCGGCAATCTCGTCGAGTCCGGCCCCTGCTCAGACATCATGACAAAGCCGCAACACTCGTATACGCGGGCTCTGCTGGCCGCAGTGCCGGTGCCGGATCCCTCCGTGTACGCTGATCGAGCCGCTCGGCGCGCACTCATTCGGAGCGGGATCGAACATCTCTGACCGCAGACATGAGACCGCGCACACGAGTTAGATCAGCGCGGTTTTCGAAGACACCGTCTTTTTGAAGAAGGTTCCGACCACCGCACCATCAGCAATGCCGAGCTGTGCCACGACGTTGTCAGAACGCACACCGGTGTTGACAAAAACTGGAACACTGCCAGCAGCCGCTTTAACCGTCTTCAGTGCGGATGTGTCCGTGGGCGAGCCTGCTGTTGGCCCCAATACACAGATCGCGTCTGGCAGCGTTGCGAAGACGGTGGTTTGTGTGATCGAGGCGGGGTCGCGCGAGACCAGGTACGCCGCAGATTTCGACAGCAGAAGCACCATCCTCTGCGATACCTACATGATGGGGATCGCCGGTGTTGACACCCTTCGCAGTGTGTCCGAGTACCACCGGGAAGAAAAAGAGGTCAAGCGTGCCACCGTCAACGCCGCTGATCGCATCATCGTGTTCGTGACCGGACACAACCGCGAACGCGAAGCCGCCCTGCTCCGAGCAACAGGTGCCACAAAAACCGACATTCGGTGGGTGCTCTTCTACGAAATCCTTGTTTACGCAATCACAGCCGTGGCCCTGGGAGCCACCTCTCGACCTGCATTGTACTGCTCCAGTCCGCCGCCCTGACCATGCTCGGGTACCCCGTCAACCCACAGTTCGAGGGTTCCTGGGTTCTCGCGCTGATGCTTGTCGCGCTCTTCGGCGCCTGGCTTGTGTCAGCCCTACACCCCTCCGGCAGGCACAATGCCGATCGACACGGGAGGCACTCAGCCCCGTCCAACCCCAACTGACTACGCACGCACACGGGCCACCGACCACCACCGTGCCCGCCACTACCCGAGGCCGGTCGAGGCCAGTCGCTCGATCTTACTGATCACTTCGTAGCGATCAAATCGGTAGCGTGATCGCACGTGCTGGATAGCCTGTCCCAGGGCGTCGGAGAACGTGTCGCTGATCTCGAGTGCCGGCGAATTGGTGGGAAGTTGCAACAGGTCGCACTCGTGTTCGGGTGCCACGACGGCTCGAACCGAGCGGACCGTAGAACACAGAATGGTGCCGCTCATTGCAAGAGCCTCGTGAATTGAACCCGTGAGATCGGCACGAGACAGTATGTCCCACTGGCGTCCGGGGAATACGCTGATCTCGTGACACATCGGCTCACCATCGGCGTAGCGCAGGCGCTCGACGATCACGGCCTGTTCGGAGGGTCGCAGGCCGAATCGTGAAACCGTGTCGATATCGGGCTTGACGGTGTGGAAACGCAGCACCTTCGACCACGGGATAAAACCGAGCCGACGCATATCCTCCGTGAACGAGGTAAGAGTGGGCCCCATGGTCACTCTCGGTCGGCTGACGTATGTTCCGCTGCCGGGCGAACGCTGAATCCAGCCCTCCTTGACGAGTAAAGCAAGCGACTGCCTGACCGTCATAGCACTGACATCAAATTCCGCGGCCAGTGCACGCTCGGAGGACAATCGTGTGCCGACTGCGAGTGAGGAGCATCGCTTCCGCAGGTGCTCAAGGATCTCCAAGTAACGCGGTCCTGACACGGTTCATCCCCATCTCTCTCAGCACTTCGTATCACACGGTGACCCTCTTGACACATAACCGCTATAGCGCAATTGCTCTATAGCGGTTATGGTAAGTCATCACAGTCATTCGAAGCATAGAGGAGACGCTCCACACCCGGGCAACGACGCGCTTCTCGCACCAAACACTGAAAGGTGAAAGGAATATGAAAACACTGAATGGTGAAAATCACATGCGTTCTAGAGCGATTGCGGCGGGGGTCCTAGCTCTCGCAACCGTGTTGGCACTCGGGGCCTGCAGCGCACCCTCGTCGGACAGTCGCCCGAACAAGCAGATCGTGCTCTGGCACATGGAGAACACCCCCTCTCGTGTGAAGGTGTTCCAGGCATTGGCTGACAGGTACAACGCAACGAACCCGACGCACACTGTCAAGATCCAGGTTCAGGATTGGGGCCAGATCTATACAAAAATTGCGGCAGCAGCGCAGTCGGGCAAGCAGCCTGACATCCTCTTCGCTATCCCTGACTTCACAACCTACGTTCGTGGCCTGGGCCTGGGCCAGCCCGTCACGGATGTTGTGAACAGGGTGCAGGCGACTAGCGGATTGGTCGCGGCATCCACTGCACCGTACACAGATGCTGGCGAATCCTGGGCCGTCCCGCTTTACGGAATGGTTCAAATGCTCTGGTACCGCGCAGATCTGCTGAGAGCAGCCGGGGTGCAACCACCGAAGACATGGAGCGAGTTGCTCGCCGCGACGAAGAAACTGACGAGCGGAAACACCAGTGGAATCGCGCTTCCCGCGGGAAAAAATCTCGCAACCGACCAGGTGCTCTATAGCCTCATGATCACCGGTGGTGCCGCGAACTTTTTCACCAAGGACAACAAGATAGCCATCGACAACAGCAAAACCGTTGCCGCCTTTGACCTGTACGCGCAATTACTTGCCTTCTCACCGAAGGACAGCGGCAACTACTCGTGGCCCGAACCTCAGGCAGCATTCACCAGTGGAGCGGCAGCAATGGCGATCGAGAAAGGTCAGTACCTTGCGCCTTTCGAAGCAGAGTCTGGCCGCCCAGCCAGTGATCTCGGATGTGCTCCGATTCCGGTCGCAGACAATGGCGGTATGCCGGGAAGTATCTACTACTCCAACGGTGCAATGGTGCTCAGCAAAGACAAGAGCACGAAGGATGGGGCAGCAAAATTCCTGGAATGGATCCTCGACCCGAAGCAGTACGGCGACTTCCTGAACGCCGAGCCCGGGTTGTTCCTGCCCATCACAAAGAATGGTGGGACGGAAAGTAATTGGCGTCAGAACCCGACAATCAGCACGTACAAAACCTGCGTTGATGCGATGCTGAAACAGGCAGACACGGGTACGCTGTTCGGTTTCGTTGACGGGCAGTACGTGAAGTCAATTGGTCAGATTTCCGGTCAAAATTTCCTGGCCCAGGCCGTGCAGCAGATGTATGTCAACGGCCAGACACCAACGCAGGCAGTGACGTGGATTCAGAAACAGATGCAGGACGCGATCAGCAAATGACCCTGTCCACAACAAACCGGGCGGTGCGAACGGTCGGTGACCGGTTACGCCGCCCGGTTGTGCGCAGTGGAATGCCCGCCTCAACGAAACTTCTGGGATACGCCCTGGTAGCCCCGATTGTGATCATCATGGCGGTCGTCATCGCCTTCCCGCTGGTCAGCGCCGTGACCACGAGCCTGCAAAACCAGCACGTGATCGGCAGCCCTGCGGACTTCGTAGGCGTTGACACCTACGCGAAGCTCCTACAAGACGATGCCTTCTGGGCAGCCCTCGGCCGTTCCGGCATCTGGCTACTGCTCAATATGATCGTTCAGACCCTGCTCGCTTTCGCGACCGCGTTGCTGCTTCAACGCAACGGCTGGTGGTCTACAAGCGCGCGTACCTGGATCATGCTGCCGTGGGCCGTGCCGACGGTTGCCGTGGCGGTTATCTGGCAGTGGATGCTCAACAGCAACTACGGCGTTGTATACAAGATTTTTGCCGGTGTCGGTATCGACCTCGGTGCGCCGTTTGCCAACGGGGCGTTCTCACTCATCACGGTCATCCTGGTCAACAGCTGGCACTGGTTCCCGCTGAGCGCCGTCGTGATATACGGCGCGCTCGCCACCGTGCCGAATGAGGTGATCGAGGCGGCAACCATGGATGGCGCGAACGCCTGGCGCAGTTTCTGGGCAATCACCTTCCCGCTGCTGCAGCGAGTGCTGTTCGCTCTCGGACTCGTCGGTTCTCTCTGGTCATTCAATGTTCTCGACTCGATCTATCTGACGACGAAGGGCGGGCCGGCCGGTGCCAGTACGACAATGCCGGTGTACATCTATGACACAGCGTTCAGCGCGTTTCGTTCCAGCGAGGCGGCGGCGGCCAGCGTCGTGACCGTTATCGTCCTCGCAATCGCCGGGATGCTGTTCTTCCGTTTTGGCCGACCAAAGGAATACTGATGAGATTCTCGGTGCGCTTGGAGCGCGTCCCAGCCGTGGTGGCGATGATCGTTCTAACGGTCACTGTGCTCGGCCCGCTGTACTGGATCACCGTGTCGGCGTTCAAGGATCGGCAGGAGATCCTGCTGTCCACCCCCACATGGTTTCCACAGACATTCACTCTCACCAACTTCCAGCAGCTGTTCCTCAGCACTGATTACGTGATCTATCTACGAAACAGCATCATTGTCGCTGTCGCCACTACAGTGGTCACTCTGATTGTGTCTCTGGCAGCCGCCTACAGCCTCTACCGTCTTCGCGTACCGGGCAGCGGGCGTATCGCGGGCATCGTGCTCGTATCGTACATGATTCCCGGTGCCCTCTTGATTGTTCCTCTCTACAAGACCCTCTCTGGGCTCGAGCTCATTGACACCTTCGCTGGTTTGGTACTGGTGAACGTTGCCTTCACTGCACCCTTCTGCACGTGGCTGCTCCGCGGATTCCTCCTCGCGGTGCCCACAGAACTGGACGAGGCGGCCGCGATCGACGGTGCAGGTCCGGCACGAACCATGCTCCGGGTGGTCATGCCGCTGATGGTACCCGGTGTTGCGACAGTTGGGGTCTACACCTTTATTTTTTCCTGGACTGAGTTTGTTTTCGCATCCCAGTTCATTGTGAGCGACACTCTGAAGACGCTCCCCATCGGGCTCAGTGCCCTGGTCGGGCAGTACACCATCAACTGGGGCCTGGTCATGGCCGGGACCGTACTCACGCTGGCGCCGACGGTGATCCTCTTCATTCTCGTCGGACGCTTCTTCGTTGGTGGTCTCATCGCGGGAGCCACCAAATGAACCACGAAGACATGTGCCTCAGCCCATCCAGCGAATATCTAACCGCCGTGCGGGAGTTGATGGAGACTGCCTCACGATCAGAAGCTGAGACGATTCGTCAGGCCAGCACCGTCGTCGCTGAGGCCTTTGAGCGAGACGGGATGCTGTACGTGTTCGGCAGCGGACACTCACACATTTTTGCCGAAGAAGCCTTCTACCGGGCCGGAGGTTCGGCGAGGATCTGCCCTGTTCTCCAGCCGAGCTACATGCTCCACGTTAGTGCCCAACGCAGCACCGAGCTGGAGCGCGAAAACGGCCATGCCGCGTCCATTCTCGACCACTACCCGATCCAGGACGGCGTCGACGTCATGCTCGTCGTCTCCAACTCGGGCTCTAACGCGCTGCCGATCGAAGTTGCAGCGCTCGCCAAGGCACGCGGCCTTACCGTGATTGCCATCACCTCGGTGGAATACGCCAGGTCAACCACAGCAACCGGGCCACGACTGCATGATATCGCTGACATCGTGCTTGACAACCACTGCCCTCCGGGGGACGCGCTCGTCAGTCTCGGATACAATCTCCCGCGAGTGGGGCCGGGGTCGAGCGTCATCGGCATCTCACTCATGAATGCGGTGATCGTCGAAGCGATCTCTCGTCAAGTGGCCAATCACTCAGATCCGGCGATCTATCTGAGCGCTGGTATGCCCGGAGCCGCCGAACACAACCGCGAACTCGCCGACCGTTTCCGGTCGCGCATCCCGCATGTGTGACCAGTTCGGGTAGGGCCTCCACCCGAGACAAAAGAACAAAGGAAGCACAAGAATGAAGATCAGTGACAGCATCGAACTGTTGCAGGGTGCCACCGGAGCTAAAGAGCCATCCAGAGCAGAACCCGCTCATTGTGACCGTGTCGCCGAGGGCTCCCGCGAACTTCTTCGCGAGCACGGGCTCACAACACGACAAAAAGGAGTGTGAGGAGCGTGTTACCGGATGTCGTCGTCGGAATCGACGTCGGCACCACAAGCGTGAAGGTGCTTGCCCTCGAGCTGGCAACCGGCGCGGAACTGGCTCAAGAGACGGTCGGGTATCCGACGCACGTTACCACTGAGGGCGCTCACGAACAGGAGCCCGAATCGTGGTGGGATGCGGTCATACAGTGCACTCGCCGCGTTACCACCAGGGTCGGCAGTTCCTCCGTGCGGGCGGTCGGTCTTGCCGGTCACATGCACTCACTCCTCCTGATCGATTCCGCAGACCGACCGGTCGGCCCGGCAATGACCTGGGCGGACCGCAGAGTGGGTGAGCAGACCAAGCGGCTCGGCGCGAATCCCGAATTTGAAAAAGCCACCGGCAATTCAGTGGTCGACGCGTTTACGGCACCGAAGCTGTCGTGGTTCGCCGCACGTTATCCAGACCGTGTGAGACGCGCGCGTCGCTTGGTGTTGGCTAAGGACTTCGTGCGCTTCAAGCTCACCGGCATCTGGGCGACGGACGAAACGGACGCCATCGGTACCCTGCTCTACGACCTCCATCGCCGCGATTGGAGCGACACTCTGTGGCAGGCGTCGGGGGCCCCACGCTCGCTTGCCCCTCCCGTGTTGCGCTCCGTTGAGGTGTCGGGAAGGATGAGAGCTGATGCGGCCAGACTGACGGGCTTCCCGCCCGGAGTTCCAGTTATCGTGGGTGCCGGGGATGTCCCCGCAGCCGTGACTGGCTCCGGCGTCGTGCACCCCGGTCAGATCTGCGTCAACGTTGGAACGGCGGCCCAGGTCATGGGTCTGTCCGAGCACGCGAGAGCGGGTTCTGGATTTGTATTCGGCGCGGCAACCGGTTCCCGTTTCGTTGTCATGGCCTCGCTGTACGCCGCCGGAGCTAGCATTAGCTGGGCAGAGAGCACTCTGCTCCACGGGCAAGACATTAACGACTCGGCTGCTCTGGCACCGGCCGGGTGCGACGGTTTGACCTACTTGCCGTTTATGTTCGGTGCGACCGTTCCCGTCAAAAACGATGCGACGCGAGCGGCATTCATCAATCAGACCGACCGTCATACGGTGGCACACCTCGCCCGTGCCGTGCTCGAGGGCGTCGCCTTCGGCTGTGCGGATGCTGTGACCGCAGTCGCCGAGGTCGTCGGTTACCCTCACGAGATCCGGATCGTCGGCGGGGTGACCCACTCAGGTCTGTGGCGTGCGGCGTTCGGCAGTGTCGTTGACGCTGAGCTCACCTGGCTACGCAGCGGCGGTTCGGCGCGCGGTGCCGCCGTGCTTGCAGCAATCGGAAGCGGGGCGTGGACATCACCGACGGACGGCGACTCGGGACTGAGAGCAGAGCCAGTCAGCAGGGCACCGAGCAGAGAGCGAGCCTTTTTCGCGGCAGCATACCGTCGATACCAGAAGGCGTGCGCCCGAATCTTGTGACGCGCAGAACACTACACCCCGATGTGTTTCTGATAGCGCACGATCTTTGCGAACTCGTCAATGTCGAGGGATGCCCCACCCACCAGCGCTCCGTCAATATTCGGTTCCCGCATAAACGCGGCAATATTGCCCGATTTGACCGAACCACCATAGAGGATGCGAGTGGTCTGCGCGAGCTCACTGCTGTACAACTCAACCACTACCGCGCGGAGCGCCGCGCACACCTGCTCCGCCTGCTCGGGCGTGGCGGCCTGGCCGGATCCAATCGCCCAGACCGGCTCGTAGGCAACAACAAGGCCCTTGGCAGCATCAACTCCCTCGAGCGCTGCGCGCAATTGCGCAACCGGGACCGCACTCGGCCCGTGTTGTTCCAGGTCTTCGGTTGTCTCGCCAATGCAGAGCACGGGAACAACACCGTGTCGGTGGGCGGCCTGCACTTTTGCACCGACCACCGCATCAGATTCGCCGTGCAGGGTGCGTCGTTCAGAGTGGCCGACGATAGCGTAGCGACAGCCGAGCGCCGAGAGAAACGCTCCCGATATTTCGCCTGTGAACGCACCGGAGCTGTGCTGCGAGACATCCTGACCGCCGTACCCGAGCTTGAGGTTATCAGCGGTGACAAGGGTCTGCACCGAACGAAGGTCTGTAAACGGCGGGAACACCGCAACCTCAACCGTGGCGTAGTCGTGCTTTGAGTCGGCGAGTGACCACGCAAGCTTCTGCACAAAGGCAATCGACTGCAAGTGGTCAAGGTTCATCTTCCAGTTACCGGCGATAAGCGGCGTCCGGGTCTGTGTCGCGGGTGATGTTTGTGTCATTGCGGTGCCGCCCATCCTACTGCTTCCAGGCCCGGCAACGAGGAACCCTCCAAAAATTCGAGGGATGCTCCGCCGCCGGTAGAGATGTGTCCAAACTGGTGGTCGCCGAATCCGAGCTGCCTTACGGCAGCGGCGGAATCGCCGCCACCCACAACACTGAATCCCGGCGTGTCGGTGAGCGCCTGCGCGATGGTGCGGGTTCCCATCGCGAACGCGGGTAATTCGAACACACCCATCGGGCCATTCCAGAACACTGTCTGCGAGGCGCGGATGCGCCGGGCAAACTCTGCCGCACTGTCGGGCCCAATATCGAGCCCGATTCCGGATGCCCCAAACTCTGTGTTCTCGATTGCGTTGGCGGCCACGACAACGTGTGCTGCGTCCGCCGCGAATGACGCCGCGACGACAATATCGGTGGGGAGCACAATCTCGACACCACGGTCCGCAGCCTCGCGCAGGTATCCCCGAACAGTGTCGAGTTGCTCGGCCTCAAGCAGGCTCGAGGCGACCCGGTGTCCCTGCGCAGCCAGGAAGGTGAAGAGCATCCCGCCGCCGATGAGCAGCGTGTCCACTCGGGGTAAAAGGTGTGCGATGACCCCGAGCTTGTCAGAGACCTTCGAGCCGCCGAGCACAACCGTGTACGGGCGCTCAGGGTTTTCAGTGAGTCTGTCCAACACCGCAAGCTCCTCCGCGATGAGCAGACCCGCCGCCGACGGACGCAGCTTCTCCAGCTCGTAGACGCTCGCCTGTTTGCGATGGACGACGCCGAAGCCGTCGGAGACAACAGCTTCGGCGTACGCGGCCAGCTGTCCCGCAAAAACCTGACGCTCCGCTTCCGACTTCGAGGTCTCCCCCGGGTTGAATCGGAGATTCTCGAGCACGAGAACCTCTCCGTTATCGAGTGCGGCCACCTTGGCCGTGGCATCCGGACCGACCGTGTCGACCGCGAAGCCGACGGGGTGATCGAGCAACTCGCTCAGCCGTGATGCCACCGGTGCCAAACTGTACGCCGGATCCGGTGCCCCACCGGGTCGCCCGAGGTGAGAAATAATGATGACACGGGCACCCTGGTCGAGCAGGAGTTGCAGCGTCGGCAGTGAGGCCCGCACCCGGCCATCGTCGGTGATGACTCCGTCGGTGAGCGGGACGTTGAGATCACACCGAACGATGACACGGGAGCCGGTGAGTGAGCCGAGAGAACCGATGGTGCGGAGGATCGCACCACCGCCCTCTGAGGTGATCATCATTCTCAGAGACGTTCGGCAACGATTTTGGTGAGGTCAACCAGACGGTTGGAGTAGCCCCACTCGTTGTCATACCAACTCGACACCTTGACCTGGTTATCGATAACCTTCGTGAGGCCGGCATCAAAAATTGAGGAGTGCGGGTCGTTGACAATATCGCTGGAGACAATGTCGTCTTCTGTGTACTTGAGGATGCCCCTCAGTGGGCCCTCGGCGGCGGCCTTCCTGTATGCCGCCTTGATCTCCTCGACACTCACGCTACGGCTGGCCGTTACGGTGAGGTCGGTGATGGAGCCGGTGGGGACGGGTACGCGGAGTGCGAAACCGTCGAGTTTGCCCTTCAGTTCTGGCAGGACAAGACCGATCGCCTTCGCGGCACCGGTTGAGGTGGGAACGATGTTGATGCCCGCGGCGCGCGCGCGGCGGAGATCCTTGTGCGGGCTATCCTGCAAATTTTGGTCGGCGGTGTAGGCGTGCACCGTGGTCATAAGGCCGCGTTCGATGCCGAAGTTGTCGTGGAAGACTTTCGCGAGAGGAGCGAGGCAGTTTGTTGTGCAGGATGCGTTGGAAATGATGTGGTGGGTCGCCGGGTCGTAGAGATGATCGTTGACACCAATGACGAAGGTGGCATCCTCGTTGGTTGCGGGCGCGGAGATGAGCACCTTCTTGGCCCCCGCCGCAATGTGCTTAGCAGCGTCACCGGCATTTGTGAAGAAACCGGTCGATTCGATGACAATATCGACGCCGAGTGCGCCCCAGGGCAGGTTGGCCGGGTCCCGGTCGGCAAGCGCCGTGATCGGCCTGCCGTTGACAATGATGGTGTTGTCGTCGTACGCGACGGTGGCGTCGAGCCGACCGGTTATGGAGTCGTACTTGAGCAGGTGGGCAAGAGTCTTGTTGTCGGTCAAATCGTTGACAGCAACAATCTCAATGTCGGCACCCTGTGCGAGGGCGGCGCGAAAGTAGTTACGGCCGATCCGGCCAAAACCATTGATACCGATCTTTACGGTCACAAGTGCTCCTGTTCGATGTGCGCGGGTGCGCTCCTACGGTGGCGGAATGGACAGCCCGTCTGCGGGTGCCACAATGGCATCCGAAAACGTCGAACGCTCCTGTTAGACAGTAGCAGTCAGCAGGCCGGGGCACTGTCGAATCAACCGACAGCTCACCCAGAAAGAGCTCGCCGGAGCCTCGGGGGTGCCCGCGTCCACTACTTGGATGATGAGGACCGGGCGCGGTTTCGAGGCATAGACGCCGCCCGCGACCGTCCAGAGGTCACCGCGGTTCACTCGTCATCCCACGGCGCAGAGGCAGGTGGCGGGGCGCTTGCACGGCGGTCCTACGGAAGTAGCAGTAACCCCGCTGTCTGTGCTGCAGCAACCGCAAGCCGGTCCGACACATTCGACCAGTTCACGATCTTCCAAAACGCGGCAACGTAGTCGGCGCGAACGTTCTTATAGTCAAGGTAGTACGCGTGCTCCCAGACATCCAGCATCAATAACGGTATGAGGCCAGCCGGCAGGTTTGACTGTTGGTCGAAGAACTGCACGATGATCGGACGCTGACCGAGTGAATCCCACGCCAGCACGGCCCACCCTGACCCCTGCACGCCCATCGCAACTGCCGTGAAGTGCGCCTGGAATTTCTCGAAGGATCCGAAGCTGTCGGTGATCGCGGCAGCAAGCTCACCCTCTGGCCGGGCACCGGTTGCGGGCGCGAGGTTGGTCCAGAAGATGGAGTGGTTGATGTGGCCGCCAAGATTGAAGGAAAGGTCCTTCTCAAACTTGTTGACGCTGGCGAGGTTGTCGGATTCACGGGCTTCTGCCAGGGCTGCCAGGGCCGCATTAGCACCGGTTACGTAAGCCTGGTGGTGCTTAGAGTGGTGCAGCTCCATGATGACACCGCTGATGAATGGTTCGAGTGCGGCATAGTCGTAGGGCAACTCGGGAAGGGTGTAGTCGGCCATGTTATCTCCTGGATAGTAGTGGTGTGTTTTAGGGGTTCCGGGTTGGTATTCGGGACGGTGAGGTTTCGGAACTGAATTCAGAATTTAGGATTTCAGAATTTCAGAATTTCGGAGCTGAATTCGGGATTTTGAGGTTGGTAGTCGGAGTGTGAAGGGTATTCGGGTTGCACGGCAGTGCGCGGTGTGGGTTGTCACATTTCATCAAAGTCTGCGGGCAGGTTCGCCTCGGTGCCGGGCACACCGAGTTCGGCGGCACGCTTGTCGGCCATTGCCAGCAAACGTCGGATGCGTCCCGCGACAGCATCCTTGGTCATGGGCGGATCCGCGTGGTGACCAAGTTCATCAAGGCTCGCTTCTCGGTGCGCGAGCCGAAGATCACCGGCATAGCGCAGGTGCTCGGGAATATCGTCGCTCAGAAGCTCCATCGCGCGCTCGACCCGTGCACACGCCGCAACCGCCGCCTGCGCGGAGCGCCGGAGGTTTGCGTCGTCGAAGTTAACGAGGCGGTTCGCGGTTGCGCGAACACCTCGTCGTTGCCGCAGAGCTTCCCAGTTCTGGACGGTGGTGGTTGCCCCCATCAGGGCAAGCATCGTGCTGATGGCCTCCCCCTCGCGGATGATTGCCCGATGCACCCCGCGCACCTCTCGAGCTTTCGCCACCACACCCAGCCGACTCGCCGCGCCGACGAGGGCCATTGCCGCTTCATTGGCGGGGCAGATGATCTCCAGCGCAGAGGTTCGTCCGGGGTCGGTCAGGTTGCCCTGCGCGAGGAATGCGCCCCGCCACACTCCCGCGAGTTCCTCGCGAGAGCCGGTCGTTAGTTTATTCGGCAGTCCCCGAATCGGTCGACGTCGCGCATCGAGCAGGCCGGTTTGCCGCGCAAGTGTTTCGCCGCCATCGAGCACTCGCACGAGAAACAAATCCTGTCGTCGCAAACCTGAGGGTGAGATCACCGAGACATCCGGGCGCACCCCGTAGAGTTCGCCGATCTCCCGTGCCACTCGACGCGCAACCGACGGTGAATCGAGTTCAGCCTCAATCGCGATCCGTTGCGAGATGATGTGCAGTCCACCGGCAAACCTCAGCAGGGCAGCGAGTTCCGCTATCCGAACGCCGATTCGCGGGGCGCGAACCGCTGCCAACTCTTCTTTGACATCTGTAGTCAAACCCAATGTGGTGCCCTCTCAACGGTGGTGCTGGTCATGCCGGTTTTCTCGGCGGTGCTCTCGGTCGGACACACACTGGTGCTCGTGATACTCCTCGTACGTGTCATGTCACAGTGGCTCAACGGGGTGTCCCGCTGTCGTGCTTGCTGCCGTTCCCACGCTCGTTCCCGCTGTCGTACTCATTCCCGCTCCCGCGCTCGTCCCGTTCATTCCCGTCCCAAATCACGATGCTTTGCGTTGACTGCAATGTTCGGGATGTCCCGCAGCCGCGTCGCGATCTCGTTGGCCAGCGCAACCGATCGGTGCTTGCCCCCGGTGCATCCAATTGCAACTGTTGCGTGGCGTTTATTCTCGCGCAGGTAACCCGCGAAAACTGTGTGCAAGACTCCGAGGTAGGCATCTAGAAACTCCTGTGCGCTCCGCTGTGCGAGGACAAACGTGGCGACCTCTGAGTTTTCTCCGGTCAGCGCTCGAAGCTCGGGATTCCAGAACGGGTTGGGCAAGAATCGGGCGTCGGCGACAAGATCGGCGTCGGTCGGGATTCCGTACTTGAAGCCAAAACTCTGCACGGTTACACGCAACCCCGCACGTTCCAATTCCGCGAACGTATCGGTGATGCGAGCGGCGAGCTGATGAATATTGAGATCCGAGGTGTCGATAAGGATATCGCTCGCGGCACGCATCTCTGCCATTCTCACCCGCTCGGCACCGATGCCGTCAAGGAGTGTGCCGTTGGCCTGCAGTGGGTGGGGTCGACGGACCGATTCGAAGCGACGAACGAGGGCCGCGTCGGTGGCGTCGAGGAACATAACTCGAACGTTGACACCGGCACGCAAAGCCTGCACGATCTCCTGCAGTTCGGAGAAAAAGCCGCGACCGCGAATATCAACGACGGCGGCGATCCGGGGCAGCGATGCTCCGGCTCGCTCCGCGAGTTCAACGAGCGGGCGCAGCATTTGTGGGGGAAGGTTGTCGACGACGTACCAGCCGATGTCTTCCAGCGCATTGGCGACCGTGGATCGACCGGCACCGGACATTCCGGTGACAATGAGCATCTCCTGCTCGCTGTCGCTCATTGCCGGTTCCCTTTCGTGCGCGGGGTTTCGGACCCGCGCGATTACCCAGCCTACCGGGCGGGGTTGAGGTGTGCGTGGATGGTGGCGGCAAGCTGCGGCCCAATGCCAGCGACTTCTGCGATGGCCGCGATGTTTGCGCGGCGGAGTCGATTCACAGAACCAAAGTGTGCGAGCAGACGTGAGCTGCGGGTGGGCCCGAGACCCGGTATGTCTCTGAGCGAGGTGGAGAGATCACGGCTGCGACGCTGACGCTGGTGGGTGATGGCGGTGCGGTGTGCTTCATCGCGAAGTCGTTGGACAAGGAAGAGTGCCTCACTGTTGCGGGGTAGGATCACGGGGTAGTCAGAGTCGGGAAGCCACAGTTCTTCAAGTCGCTTGGCGATACTGCAGAGTTGGATGCCTCGGACCCCGGACTCCGCGAGGGCGCGTGCTGCGGCAGCGAGTTGGGGTTCACCACCGTCGACCATGAGCAGGTTTGGGCGATACGCAAACTTGTTGCGGCGGGTGGGAGCGGTGGTTCCGTCCGATCCGGTGGGAGCGGTGGGGTTCGATCCGGCAGGAGCGGTGGGGTTCGATACGGGTGAGTCGCCCGTGGCATTCTCCGGCTCACGCAGGTAGGCAAGTCGGCGGGTGAGGACCTGGTAGATCGAGTCGGTGTCGTCACGTGACTGCGCCACAGTGAAACGGCGATATTCGTCTTTTCGGGGAAGACCGTCTTCGAAAACGACCATTGAGGCGACAATGTTTGCGCCTCCGAGGTGCGACACGTCGTAGCACTCGATCCGCAGCGGAGCGTTGGGCATACCCACCGCGTGTTGAAGGTCTTCTAGGGCGCGGGTGCGGCTCGTAAAATCGGCGGTACGGCGCGTTTTGTAGAGCATGAGGGTTTGTTCGGCGTTGCGGGTCGCGGTCTCTAGCAGTGCGGCTTTGTCGCCGCGCTGTGCCTGGCGGAGGTGAACTCGACGGCCCGCTGCCGCGCTCAACCATTCTGCGAGGACAGGGGCATCATCGGGCAAGTCCGGGAGCACGATCTCGCCCGGCGGGGTGTGGTCGTCGCGGTAGGCGTTTTGGAGTGTCTGGTCGATGAGGTCGGGCAGTGGGACATCCAGTTCTTTGTCGACCGTCCACGAGTGCACACTCCGTACCCGGCCTGCGCGCACGACAAAGAGATGGACTGCAGCGGCCAGTTCGTCGTGCGCGATTCCAAACACATCGACATCAACCCGGTCACCGAGCACGACGGCGCTCTTTTCAAAAAAGGTGGTCGCGGCGTGGAGTTGATCGCGGAGCACGGCCGCTTCTTCGTAATCGTGGCGCTCGGCGGCGGCGCGCATGCGTCGGGTGAGGTCGTCGAGAATTCGGGTGTCTTGGTTTTGCATAAACGCAACAAATTGGTCAACAGTGTCTCGGTGTTCGGCAATGGTAACACGGTGAGAACAGGGCCCAAAACAACGCTTTATCTGCCCTGCAAAGCAGGGTTTACCGGTCTGCATGGCCCGTCGATAATCAGAGTCTTTGCACGTGCGGATGGGAAAGAGTTTGAGCAACAGTTCGAGGCTCTCGGTCACCGTCCACATCTTCGGGTAGGGGCCAAAGTATCGGGCACCGGGGATGTTTCGCTTGCGCGTTACGAACACTCGCGGAGCATCTTCACCAAGCGTAATAACGAGGTACGGATAGCTCTTATCGTCTTTGAATTGCACGTTAAACGGCGGGTGCAGTTCATTGATGAGTGCAATTTCCAGTTGTAATGATTCCGATTCGGTGGTGACAACGGTCCATTCGACGGATGTTGCGGACGTCACCATGTGTCGAGTTCGCTCCGGGAGGCCGTGTAGCGGGGCGAAGTAGTTTGAGAGGCGTGCCCGAAGGTTTTTGGCCTTACCGACGTACAGCACTCGGTTATCCGGTCCACGGAACCGGTATACCCCTGGTGCTGTCGGAATTTCGCCGGGGCCGGGCCGGTACGCAACAGTGTCGCTCCGGCCCGAATTCCTATCCTGCGTATGCGGTACCGTATCGCTGCGGTGTACACCGGTATCACCCCGATGCACAGCGATGCCGTTGAGATTCCCAACGGCATCGCCCTGGTGCGGCACCTGAACAGGATGCTCCGACACGGTGTCGTGTGAAGTAGGTGCCACCTCGCTCATTAGCTGACTGCTCCAAGCGTTGCCCCGTTGTTCTCAAAAATCTCACGCAGGAACTGGCCGGTGTGGCTCTCAGCTACCGCTGCCACCTGTTCAGGGGTACCCGTTGCGAGGATGAGTCCGCCGCCGGAACCTCCTTCTGGACCCAGATCGATGATCCAGTCGGCGCATTTGATGACGTCTAGGTTGTGCTCAATGACGATAACGGTGTTGCCACGGTCAACGAGTTCACCGAGCACGAGCAATAGTTTGTGCACGTCTTCAAAATGCAAACCCGTGGTCGGCTCATCCAGGACGTAAACGCTGCGACCGTTGGAGCGACGTTGCAACTCGGTTGCGAGCTTCACCCGCTGGGCTTCGCCACCGGAGAGCGTTGTCGCGCTTTGACCGAGTTGAACGTAGCCGAGTCCCACATCAACGAGGGTTTTCAGGAATCGGTGAATTGCAGAGATCGGTTCAAAAAATTCCGCGGCCTCGCTAATCGGCATCTCCAGAACTTCAGAGATGTTCTTGCCTTTGTAGTGCACCTGGAGGGTTTCTCGGTTGTACCTTTTTCCGCCGCATATCTCGCAGGCAACGTAAACGTCCGGGAGGAAGTTCATCTCAATCTTGATCGTGCCATCGCCCGCGCACGGTTCGCAGCGACCGCCCTTCACATTGAAGCTGAATCGACCGGGCAGGTATCCGCGCGCCTTCGCTTCGGTGGTTTCGGAGAAAAGTGTGCGAATGCGGTCAAACACTCCCGTGTAGGTTGCGGGATTAGAGCGGGGCGTCCGCCCAATCGGAGCCTGATCGACATGCACAACCTTGTCGAGTTGCTCTAATCCCGTTACCCGCCGGTGTTTGCCGGGTACCTTCCGAGCACCGTTGAGCCGATTTGCCAGCACGCGATAAAGAATGTCATTGACCAGCGATGATTTGCCTGATCCGCTCACTCCGGTGACGGCGGTGAAGGTGCCGAGCGGAAAACCAACATCGACACTGCGAAGGTTATTAGCGGCCGCGCCGGTAACGGTGATCATCCGCTTCTTATCAACTCGGCGACGGGATGTCGGTACCTCAATTTGTTTCCGACCGGACAGGTAATCCCCCGTCAATGAATGCGGGTTGGCGAGCAGATCGGCATAGCTGCCGGAGTGCACGACGGTGCCACCGTTAACGCCCGCGCCGGGGCCAATATCGATGATCCAATCGGCGGTGCGGATGGTGTCTTCATCGTGTTCAACCACAATGAGGGTATTCCCCAGGTCCCGCAGCGCGAGCAGTGTTTCAATAAGGCGGCGGTTATCGCGTTGGTGCAGGCCGATACTCGGCTCATCGAGCACGTAGAGCACACCGGTCAGGCCCGAGCCGATTTGGGTGGCGAGTCGAATACGCTGCGCCTCACCACCCGAAAGAGTACCCGCTGCTCGTCCCAGATCCAGGTAACTGAGGCCAACCCGAACAAGGAAATCGAGCCGCATTTTGATTTCGCGCAGCACTTGCGCAGCTATAGCCTGTTCGCGTTCGGTGAGCTCAAGCGTGTCCATGAAGTCGCGGGCGTTGTTCAAGCTCATGAGACAGACATCCGCAATGCTGGTGCCGTTGATGAGCACGGCAAGCACTTCGGGTTTCAGCCGTTTTCCGCCGCAGCTCGAGCAGGGTACCTCGCGCAGGTATTCGGCCCAGCGAGCCCGAGCTTTATCGGTTTCTGCCTCCAGGTATTGGCGTTCGAGGTAGGGCACAACTCCTTCATATCCGGAGACGTATGTGATGTCTCGTCCGTAGCGGCTGCGCAGCTTGACATTGACAGCAAAATTATCGCCCCACAGCACTGTCTGTTGTATTGATTCATCGAGCTTGTTCCACGGTGTTTTCAGCGAGAAGTTGAATGACTGAGCTAGCCCGGTGAGCAGTCTTTCATAGTACTGGTAGAGGTTATTTCCCTGTGATGTCCACGGTAGGATGACTCCGTCGGCAATGCTCAACGTGGGGTCACCGAGGAGAAGGAGTTCATCAACCGCCATCTTGGTGCCGAGCCCGGAGCAGGCCGGGCAGGCTCCGAATGGAGCATTGAAGGAGAAGGTGCGCGGTTCCACTTCGCTGAGCTGGACGGGATGCTGGTTAGGGCAGGATAGTTTTTCGGAGAAGGTGAGCCACGCGGCATCTCCTGATTCGTCAATCAGGTTGATGAGCACGAGACCAGCGCTGAGCCGAAGCGCGGTCTCGAGGGAGTCGGTGAGTCGTCCGAGCCCCTCTGGCCCCGCAACGAGTCGGTCAATAACGACGGAAATATCGTGTTTGATTTGTTTCTTGAGTGTGGGGGGTTCGTCAAGGCGGATGGGTTCGCCATCAACGATTGCGCGTGAATATCCCTGACCGAGTAACTCATTGAAAAAGTCGACAAACTCACCCTTTTTCTGGGATACGACCGGGCTGAGCACTTGGTATCGGGTGCCCGGTGCCAATCCCATGAGCTGATCGGCTATCTGCTGCACTGTTTGTCGCTGAATTTTCTCGCCACACTCGGGGCAGTGCGGCACCCCGACGCGTGCCCATAACAGGCGAAGGTAGTCGTATATTTCGGTGATCGTGCCGACGGTTGACCGGGGGTTCCGGTTGGTGGACTTCTGATCGATGGATACTGCGGGGCTCAGTCCCTCAATGAAGTCAACGTCGGGCCGGTCAACCTGACCGAGAAACTGCCGCGCGTAGGCCGAGAGAGACTCGACATACCGCCGCTGCCCCTCGGCAAAGATTGTGTCAAAGGCAAGTGATGATTTCCCCGATCCCGAAAGCCCCGTGAAGACAACAAGGGCATCGCGCGGCATCTCCACGTCCACGTTTCGAAGGTTGTGGACACGAGCACCGCGCACGCTGAGGTGGGAGTGGCCTAGACGAGGTGAGGTCGAACGAGGTGAGACAGGCACCATGGGAGTTTACGGCTTCTCGTTCTTGTCACAACACCGTGCGGTCATGCGCAGTGAATGTCTTGCTATCGCGAGCGGAGGATGTCTGGTCATACGATATGCCCTACCTTTTCCATTTGCCGCAGCTCACGCTTGAGTTCGGAGACTTCGTCGCGCAGGCGAGCAGCAAGCTCGAATTTCAGTTCCGCCGCCGCCGCGAGCATCTGGGTGTTGAGCTCGCCAATGATGGTTTCTAACGCGTTTGCGCCCTCCGCTGCTCGTCCTTCTCGACGCAACTGCGGTGTGGGAGAGCTGCGGCGCGCATCACGACCGGCGAGCATTGCCTCTGTGTCAGCACCCTCACGGATGAGCTGATCGGTGATATCAGCGATCCGTTTTCGCAGGGGTTGTGGATCAATGCCGTGCAGTTGGTTGTACTCAACCTGTTTTTCACGCCGACGGGTTGTTTCCTCAATGGCCACGGCCATTGAGTCGGTGATCTTGTCGGCATACATGTGAACTTCACCGGACACATTGCGCGCCGCCCGACCAATCGTCTGTATGAGAGATGTCGCTGATCGCAGAAAGCCTTCTTTATCGGCGTCAAGGATGGCGACAAGAGACACCTCCGGCAGGTCGAGACCCTCCCGCAGGAGGTTGATACCGACCAACACGTCATACACGCCCGCCCGCAATTCCGTGAGTAATTCAACGCGCTTCAGGGTGTCAACGTCGGAGTGCAGGTACCGGACACGAACGCCCGCCTCCCCAAGATAAGCTGTGAGCTCTTCCGCCATCCGCTTGGTGAGGGTCGTCACCAGCACTCGCTCGTCACGCTCAGTCCGCAGTCGAATTTCCTCTAAGAGGTCGTCTATCTGCCCCTTCGAAGGTTTGACCACGATCTGAGGATCGACAAGCCCGGTGGGACGAATAATCTGTTCCACCACACCGTCAGCAGTGCCAAGTTCGTATTTGCCCGGCGTGGCCGAAAGGTACACGGTCTGACCGACCCGTGCCTTGAACTCATCCCATTTCAATGGGCGATTATCCATCGCGCTGGGTAGCCGAAAACCGTGTTCCACAAGAACACGCTTGCGCGAGGAATCCCCCTCAAACATGGCACCAATCTGGGGCACTGTCGCGTGAGATTCATCAATGACGACGAGAAAATCATCGGGAAAATAGTCGAGCAAACAGTGCGGGGCTTCTCCTGCGGAACGGCCATCCATGTGTCTCGAGTAGTTTTCAATGCCGGAACAGAATCCAATCTGCTCCATCATCTCCAGATCGAACGTGGTGCGCATCTGCAGTCGTTGTGCTTCCAGTAGTTTGCCGCTGCGTTTCAGTTCCGAAAGCCGTTCATCGAGCTCGTCACGAATCGTGCCAAGCGCGCGCTGCATAATATCAGTGCTCGTGACGTAGTGTGAGCCAGGAAAAATCGGCACCGAATCGAGCTTCTCGGTGATGTTGCCGGTGAGTGGGTGCAGACTGTAGAGAGCTTCTATTTCGTCGCCAAACATTTCGATCCGGATGGCGTGCTCCTCGTAGACCGGAATGATCTCGAGTGTGTCACCGCGCACTCGGAACGTGCCTCGATCAAACGCGACATCGTTGCGGCTGTACTGCATCGACACAAACTTGCGAATCAGCCAATCACGATCAACCCGCTGCCCCACCCGCAACGGCATCATCGCTTTGAGATACTCTTCTGGCGCGCCGAGACCGTAGATGCACGACACCGTCGACACCACCACCACATCGCGACGACTGAGGAGGGAATTGGTCGTTGAATGCCGTAGTCGCTCGACCTCAGCGTTGATGGAGGAGTCCTTTTCGATAAAGGTGTCGGTCTGCGGCACATATGCCTCGGGTTGATAGTAGTCGTAATACGACACAAAGTACTCGACCGCATTATTGGGCATAAGGTCGCGAAACTCGGTTGCGAGCTGGGCCGCGAGGGTTTTGTTGTGTGCCAGCACGAGCGTTGGTCGCTGCACCTGCTCAATGAGCCACGCCGTTGTCGCGGATTTGCCCGTGCCCGTCGCACCAAGGAGCACAACATCGGCCTCTCCCGCGTTGATGCGCGCAACAAGCTCCGCGATCGCCGTCGGCTGATCACCGCTGGGTTGATAGTCGCTGATGACCTCAAACGGCCTCACAACTCGGGTTTCTTCCATATCCCTCAGTGTAGGGAGAGCCACCGACATTCAGGTTCCGGATTCCCCATCCTCCGCAGTATCCGCGAGTATTTCAAGTATCGGAAGCGCCCCCTCAACGAGAGATCTCTGTTCCTGACTCAACCGCGCCAACAGCACGGCGGTCGCTCGCGCGCGTTCCGAGGAGCGCAATCGGGTCGGGTTCACGCGAGTACTCACAGCTGCCGCTCGCGCGCGTTCCGAGCGCGCCCGATGGCCGAAGTCTTTCGCGCGCATGAGGTCCTGCCGCGCGCGCGTTCCGAGCGCGCCCCGTGCACTACCTCTCTATCCCAGCAGCTGTACTCTCCAGCACATACGCACGACGGTCGTTGGGATCCCGCCGCCGCTCAAGAAATCCCGCCCGTTCCAAATCGGCCGCGATTCGCGTCACCATCGGTGCTGCAACCCGTTCCAGCTTTGCAAACTCACCGAGCCGCAGGGGGCCCGTTTTTACGACGGTTGCCAGTGCCGAGAGGTGACTGTGGTTGGTGCCGGGTGTTCCGGAAACTGAGCGGATGCGACGGCTGAGACGCCCGATCGCGAGGGCCATCCGACCCGCGACATCCATGTGGTTTGCCGGAGACAGCGACACGGACCCACACGGCGGCGCAGGCTCTGCCATCAGGGTGAGGAAGATTCTCACCTCTTCTACGGGTCCGCACAGCGGTGCAGGCTCGCACTCGCAACCAAATTCCCCGTCGCTCTCAGGATTGGGGGTTGATCTGTCGGGCGTCATCGCAATGATCGCTGTCTGGGCGTCGCTCTCAGGATTGGAGGTTGATCGGGACATCCTTTTCTCCTCGTGTACAAACCGGACACCACCGAAATACGAAGCGACGGCACCGATCGCACTCGTCACCGCGGCCGCGATAAACACAATTATAAGACCGTCGCGGAAGGGACCGGAAATGATGTGCGGAAAAAACTCCTTACCGGTGAGCGCTGCAGAGTCAACGACCGGATTGTCGAGTAGGCCGGTTGTTCCGAGCAAGCTCTGAATCGGGTTGCATCCAAGGAACGCAGCGAATAAGCTCCCCACCGGTGACATCGCACCGATTTGTGTCGCAATATCCTGCGGTACCCCGTGAGTAGTCAACCCGCTTGCCAGTGCCGTAGGGAGCGAACTCGCAAGACCCGCAATCATGAGGGAGAAAAATACACCGATCGAAAGGAAACTTCCAGCATTGAGAGCAACTCCTGCCATTCCGGATGCCGCACCACGCTCAGTTGCTGGAACGCTGTTCATAATTGCGGTGCAGTTTGGGGCCGAGAAAAGACCAGATCTGATCCCATTAAGTCCGGCAAGGAGCGCAAATTCCCAGTAGTGAAAATTGACGGAAATGAGCAGAAATCCCACAAATATGGCGGCAACCGATAGTAGTCCAATCGTCGCAAATGAACGAGCAAAAACCTGTCTGAAAGAGCACCCAAAACAGGTCCAGAAACTAAAAATCCGATCGTAATCGTAGGAAATAAATTCCTGCCCATAGCGGTGTTGATTCATAGCTGTAACTGCGTAATGGCAACCAAATACCCTGCAGCCAAATTATGAGCATGAACCGTATTCCACCGCGACTGATCGACGCGAGCAACCCGGCAAAAATCCCAAACGAAAACGTGCGAATACGAAACAGTTCCATGTTAAACATCGGTGAAGTTATCCGCTTTTCGATGGCAACAAAAACACATAACAGCAAGATGCCTCCGGCAATTCCGCTAATAACCCACGAGTTACCCCAGTCCTGTGAGCTGTGATCGTACGGCTGTATTCCGTGTGTAATCGCAGTTATCCCTACTCTGAACGTGCAGATTCCAGTCCAGTCAATGCGCCTCGGATTCCTCCTTCCCACTTCGCGCAGTGAGGACCACAACCAGATTGTGCCAATGATTCCAAATGACACCGATACGAGGAAGACACCCTTCCAATTGATTCCGGCTAGCACACCACCAAGGATGAGACCAATGAAACTGCCGGTGATTGCGGCTACCTGGTTGAGTCCCAATGCAAATCCACGTCGTTCCGGGGAAAGGAATCGGTCAAAATTGCGGTCGAGTTGGCAAACAACATGGCACCGCCGATGCCCTGAACTAGTCGCCAACTGATAAGCCACAGTGCAGCACTCCCACCGCGGAATGGATCAATACACAGCGCAATAGTTGCACAGTTAACAACGCAAAACCGACGTTATATATCTGGACACACCCGTACTGATCACCCATGTGACCAAACATAACAACAAATACTACAGTCACCAGCATATATCCCATGAGAATCCATAGCAAGTACGACACATTTTCGAGCTCAAGTGGATTCAAATTGATACCCGTGAAAATGGCAGGTAACGAAATCAACACAATGGACGAATTGATTGTAGAGACAAACATCCCCAGCGTGGTATTTGAGAGAACAACCCAGCAATAATGAGGATTGTCTTTGAGGAAAATACCGCTGCGCACTGAGAGTCCTTTTGAGCGAAGGCGCCACGGGTGAGCGTCACTCTGCGAGGCATTCACATATTAGTTAACTTGTATTAACAATACACAGATCCTCACACCATCGCACAGGCACACCGCACCGGTCCTCCATCCGGTCCATCCAGGGTCACAAGCTGCCACACACGACCCCACCACACGACAAATTATGACCCCTGGATGCAAGACACACGAGCTGAAACCTCGGGCGGAGTACTGCATCGGTGGCCGCGAACGTTCGCGCGCGAGCTTACCCACCTTGGCGTTATTGGCTCCGACGCATCTGTCCGTTCGTGCGCACGGATGAGAGCTACTTACCCGCCGCCGTCTTCGCAGCTTGAATCTTGAACCATAATTCATCGACCGCACTCATGGTATCGGCGAGTGATCCGTCGGTGTCCACAACAATATCCGCCAGAGCGCGCCGCACTGCGGAGTCGGACTGCGAGTCGATGCGAGCCGCGGCTTGCACGGAATCTAGCCCACGAATCTCGGTGAGCCGACGCATCTGCGTGTGCTTCGGAGCATCCGTGACAACAACCATGTCAAACGAATAATCGTGTGCCACCTCCGCAAACAACGGAACATCGTAGACAACAACTGCACCAGAATCCTCCGTAGCCAGGCGCGCAAAGGCCTCGGTGGCAAGCCTCTGAACAGCGGGGTGCACAATTGCGTTAAGCCGGTCGCGTGCCACAGTATCGTGAAATACGATCTTGCCAAGCTTGCTGCGGTTAAGAACCCCCTGTCGGTCCAGGATATCCGGACCAAATGCCTCGACAATCTGCGCGAGCGCCGGTGAACCCGGTTCAACAGCTCTGCGAGCAAGAACATCGGCATCAACAACAATTGCTCCGTGTTCTGCCAACCGCCGGGCAACCGTCGATTTTCCGGATGCGATACCACCTGTTAGCGCGATCAAGAACACGATCTCAGCCTACTGGGATGTCCCGCGCTCCCGTGTCGCCCGCCCAAGACCACTCCGTACCTGTGCGCACCGCTCGGCGTCCCGGATCTCTGCCCCACGCACGAGACCGTTGGTGTGCCCTCAGCCCAGGCTCAATCCTGACCCAGTCCGCGTTCTATGCCCGCGATAACTGCCGGATCAGTCGGCACTGTCCGCGAGCGGAATCGCAGCACCTCACCGCCCGGCAACAAGAGGAACTTTTCAAAGTTCCATCGCACGCGACCGCTCTCACCAGAGCTATCTTCGGCCTGAATAAGTTCAGCAAATATCGGATGCTGCGATTTTCCATTGACGGCAATTTTCGCTGCTAACGGAAAAGTGACTCCGTATGTCACCGAGCAAAATGTGGCAATATCTTCGGCAGTTCCAGGCTCTTGTCCGGCAAACTGATTGCACGGGAACCCGATAACTGTAAACCCGCGCGTCTGATACTGTTTCTGCAGTTCCTCCAGCTGGGTGTACTGGCGCGTGAATCCGCACTTTGACGCCACATTAACAAGAAGAAAAACGCGTTTATCATAGTGCGCTAACGTGGTTTCTATACCGTCAATATTCTCAAAAGGGATGTCGCGAATACTCATGCATGCCATGCTACGCCGTTTCTAGGCAACACGACACCACTGAGACAGTGCGTGCCCGACCCGCTGAGTGGGGCGGTTGCGCCCTGTCAACGACGGCGTAAATGCCATCGGACGCCCGACCCGCTGAGTGGGGCGGTTGCTGGCGGCGCTCCAGCGCCCAACAGCTGAGTGGACTCCCGTGCATGTCGAGCAGACCCGGTCATGATGATTGATGTCACTCGCCCGTGTTCAAGGGCAACACGTGGTGATGTTCGTGTTCACTGGGTCAAGGGTTGTATTTCTATGGGTATACATGACGGTCATGTGTTGTTAGGTTGGGCGGGTTCAGATCGAGAAGGGTGTGGGGTGCTGGGTGGTCTGTTCGGCGGATCGCTGTGGTGTTGGGTTGGTCTGTGTCTGCGGTGTCGCGGGAGGTAGGTCTGGAACAGGTGGGTGCCGTTGAATGAAATGCGTCATACCCGCCTGTTATCGGGGTGTTCGGTTACACATCTGGTCCGGTAACCACAACGCAGTGCCGGGCAGAACGGGCAGAACACCGATGCCGGAAACGAGCAACCAACTCCCACCGGCCACGTGTGTTTGCGCAGGATCGGATGATGATGGCCTGGGTGATAGACAGGCTCCGGGCGGGGTGGACACCCCGGATGATTCGCAGGCAGGCGTCGGATCGAGTTCCGAGAGAGCCCACGAATGTGGGTGAGTTGCGACACCATCTACCAGTGGATCTACCACTCCCACCAGCACCACCGTCAGTTGTGGCAGTACCTACCCCGCGCGCACCAACAACACCGCAAAACTTTCGGGACCGATCCCGTCGCCCTGCCTCCTCACGCACGACGGTCTGTGACCATGGACAACGGTACTCAAGATGTGCCGTCATCATGAACTTGTCACTTTGGTATTGCTGTGATTGCATATATGTTTCGGTAGGTTTCTGCCGGTGCTACCCAGCCGAGGTATTGCCGGGCTTGGTCGTTTACCTCGGTGATGATCCCTCAGAACTCGTTCTCGGTCACAGTTCGGAACTCGGTGCGTTTGGGCAGGTACCGTCGGATTCGACTGTTGTAGTACTCGTTCGCGCCCCGCTGTCATGCTACGTGGGGGCCTTACTCGGCAGGTGTCCATGCCCCACCAACCCCCCAGTTCGTAGTGGCGGTACATCGTTAATCCCATTATCCATCGTCACAGACAACCGCGTCTGGAGGGCAGAACCCGTGGGATCAAAAGTGCGATCTGTATCACGCAGACAACCGCGTCTAAGAGGGCAAAACACCGAAGATTGCGTGCTGAGGAGCGATCCAGCTCGTAACCCGTCTCGCCCCCATCCTGCGCGAACACCCGCGGTTGCTACGCCTCCGGCAACGCAGTTCAGTCCACCCTCACACTGAGCCAAATATAGCTGTATATCCATACCCATAGAAGCATAACCTTTGACTCAATAAACAATGAAATTACCAAAATGTCGCGTTGCTACCTTGAACGCAGGATCCAACGACACGATGACCTGACACAAAAACACAGAAAACTCACAACAATACCACAGTGTTGCGCTTCAGATTTGAACACAACCACGGGCTATTTTGCAAGTCTGTGTGGTACGCTCCCCCCAAAAAGGTTACCGTAGCGGTCAAAAAGAAAGGTTACCGTAGCAGTCAAAAAGGCGGATCAGATGTTGAACTATAGGAACTATTGGGTTGCGAGCGCAGCCGCGGAGGCCCTGGTAGCGTCAATGAACACCGCCCCTGCTGCCCACGCCGCAATGCCAGAAGATTCGTCAAGTGAGACCAGTGCAGTGGTCCAGAAGATTCTCAACAAAGCACCGGAAACACTTCCCCCAGGCACACAATTGAAGTCAAATTCTACTGTCATCGCTACAATAATCACACCGCGCACTGACAAGAATATTGATGAAGTGATACCGCTTGTCGCATCAGTCTCGGCCAATGATCAAGAACACTCATTAGTGGCGGAATCGGAAGTCCATCAAAGCCTGTTAACCCTCCTGAATAAGGGCTCCAGTACCGCGACATTTACCATAACTACTCCGGAGGGATTCTCTGCCGAATTGGATACAGATGGTGGAATTCAATTGAAAATTCTGAGGGAAACATCATCATCCCATTCATAGCAAAACCGTGGGCAAGGGATGCTATTGGCAAGAGCTTACCGACCAGTTACTCACTCGCCGGGACACTTATTACACAGCGAGTATCAACGCACGGTGCGAAGTTTCCCATCGTGGCTGACCCATCCATACAGTGGATCCCATTTCCTGTCGTTGCGATGTGGGGTTGGCAAGCTGATACGGTTCGTAACGCTATTACGAGCTTCTTGGTGGCGGCAACGACAATTGGGTGCGTTGTAGCGGCCCGCACGAAAGTCCCTCACCTTGTTGTGAGTGTTTTTCTCTCTATCTGTTCTTTCCTTGGATTAGGTTCAGCGACAGGACTTTTCGGGAGCCTACGTGACATTATGAGCAGACGAGATTACTCACCAAATGTCTGCTATGGATTCCCATTACTTATCCGGCCTGGCGCTTCTATACGCACTATGCCAGCACGAGATTGTCAATAAGGACAAACACTCTCATGATTGTACGCCAAATCATTTTTGCGATTGTTACTACAGGGACTCTCTTTTTGATAGTAAAGATTGCAAAAAATCTTGACTACTGGTTGGGAATAATAGGCATTTCCCTCCTCGGAGCCTGCGTAGTGATTCCCCTACACTATTTCATGTTCGTGCCGAAAGTCAAGCGTCTTCCGAAAGATATCCAAGCACGGTTTTGGTGGACACATTATATAAAAATATACGGTATGATCACCGTCGGTTCCGTCGCAATGATGCTCGCGGGCGAGTTGTGGCCCGGACTCTACGTGATGGTCTGCGCGTGCTTGAATATTCTGCGCCAAAGAGCCATTTACCGAAATCATTGTCGAGAACAACTCAAATAAGGCAAACGGCTAATTAATCCCGCACCCATGGTGCTTGGGCGCTCTCCTCCTGTCAATGGCAAAGACTATAGGCTCGTAGCCGTAAGTCTGTCCGAAGGCAGGTCTCGGCTGGACACGACATCCGCACGAAGCGCACCACCCCACCCTTCAAGCTGATGCTCCGTGTGGGACACACCGAGGCAGCATCCAAGTTACCTCATCTAGAGACACCGACCGCGCTCTGCACGCATCGGTCAGTTGCCGTTGAGTTTCTCCCGAAGCGCAGCAAGAGACTCATCGTCAGCGAGCGTACCGGAGCTGGCATCCTCATCTAAGAACGATGAGCCACCAAATTCACTGACCGGGGCAGGTTCCTTCTCAGACTCGGCAACCTGCTTCTTATGAGCTTCCCAACGTCCCTGGGCGGCAGCGTAGTCCTGTTCCCATTTCTCACGCTGCGACTCGAATCCCTCGCGCCACTCGTTGGTCTCAGGGTCGAAGCCATCCGGATACTTGTAGTTACCCTGTTCATCGTATTCAGTGAACATGCCGTAGAGAGCCGGGTCAAACTCCGCGCCTTCGGGGTCAACACCCTCGTTTGCCTGCTTGAGTGAGAGAGAAATACGACGACGCTCAAGATCGATGTCGATGACCTTAATGAACACCTCGTCATTGACTGATACAACCTGTTCGGCCAGTTCAATGTGTTTGCCGGACAGCTCAGAGATGTGAACGAGACCCTCAATGCCGTCAGCCACACGAACAAATGCACCGAACGGAACCAGTTTGGTGACCTTACCCGGTGCGATCTGTCCGATCGCGTGGGTGCGGGCGAAGAGCTGCCACGGGTCTTCTTGCGTTGCCTTCAGTGAGAGCGACACCCGCTCGCGATCGAGTTCAACAGAAATGACCTCAACAGTCACCTCTTGACCAACCTCAACAACCTCACTCGCGTGCTCGATGTGCTTCCATGAGAGTTCAGACACATGCACGAGACCGTCAACCCCGCCGAGATCGACGAAGGCACCGAAGTTGACGATTGAGGAGATGACACCTTTCCGAATCTGGCCCGGGTGGAGGTTGGCGAGGAAACTCGACCGAGACTCTGACTGAGTCTGTTCCAGCATCGCGCGGCGCGAAAGCACGACGTTGTTGCGATTCTTGTCGAGCTCGAGGATCTTTGCTTCAATCGGTTGACCGAGGTAGGGGGTAAGGTCACGTACCCGGCGAAGCTCAATGAGAGAGGCGGGAAGGAACCCACGAAGACCGATATCAACGATGAGCCCGCCCTTGACCACCTCGATAACCTGACCGGCCACCACGCCGTCAGAATCCTTAACCTTCTCGATGTCGCCCCACGCACGCTCGTACTGCGCCCGCTTCTTAGAGAGAATGAGCCGACCCTCTTTGTCTTCCTTCTGAAGAACAAGCGCCTCGACCGTGTCACCGACACCGACAACATCATTCGGGTCAACATCGTGCTTAATGGAAAGTTCACGGGAGGGGATAACACCCTCGGTCTTGTAACCGACATCGAGCAAAACTTCGTCTCGATCGATCTTGACAACGGTGCCCTCGATGAGATCGCCGTCATTGAAGAACTTCAGTGTCTTCTCGACCGCGGCGAGAAAATCGTCAGCAGATCCGATGTCGTTGATCGCAACCTGCTTGGGTGCCTTGGTCGTTGCAATTGCCATGTAGTAGATACTCCGTAATGGACAGAATCAGGCCCAGCGCGAACACGATATGATGCTCGTCCCGCGGGAGGCGGTGGATTAGGGACGTCACACGGGTGACGGTCCATCCTAATGCGGTTTGCATCGGAGCGGCAACAGCACCGGTTTTATGAGGCAACGATGGCCTGCTCAGAGGACCAGTTCACCACTCACGATGGCGGAATGCTGCTAACTCGCCGAGGCCGGTCGGATGATCGAGAAGAATGCACCCTGGGGGTCGCGCAACACAGCGACGCGCCCAACCGGTAGATTGAACGACGCGACGATGACGGATGCCCCCTGCGCTTTCGCCACACTGAGGGTGCTATCGAGGTTTGCGACGGTGAAGTACACATGCCAGTGGTTCAGTGCCGTGGATATGAGAGGCGGGGTTGAGCCCGCGACATCCACGCCGTCAACCGTGAAGTAGGTGTATCTCACTCCACCCAGTTGTGCTTCTCGCGCCACGCTGCCGAAGATCTCTTCATAGAACGGCACAGCCACCGCCTGGTTATCGGTGACCAGCTCATTCCAGGCCAGTGTGCCCGGCTCTTTGACGAGGCGTGCCCCAATGCGTCTTGAGGCCTGCCAGATCCCGAAGTCAGCTCCACTCGGGTCAGCGACCCAGGCCATCCGCCCGAGGGGGGGAAGGTCAAAGGCCGGCGTCACCACGGTTCCGCCAGCTCCCGCGACCCGGGAGAGCACAGTGTCAATTCTGTCTGCGGCGATGTACGTGTTCCAGCGGGCAGGTACCTCCACGGGAGTGTTTTCCGGGTTATGTCCCGAGATTCCAGCGACGAAGAGGCCGTTCAGATCGGCCACCCAATACATACTGTTCTCAAGCATCGAGCTAACAAAGTTCCAGCCAAACAGGGCGCTATAGAACCGTTTGGATGCCTCAACATCCGGAGATTGCAGGTCAATCCAGTTGGGTGTCCCCTGCGTGTACGAGATACGCGTCCCCATGAGGCTCTCCTTGGTTCATTGCCGTAAATGTATCGTAATGGGTATTCTGGATGAAGATATCGCCAAAGCCTGGCTCCATAATGAGATGTCCCATAAGGCTCGTGTTTTGTTCGAAACCTGTGTGCCGAATCTCACCTCTTCCGCGGCACGGTGGTCGCAGAAAGGTACCAACCTTTGAGCGTATCTGCCAGGAGGATAGGGGCCATCACGAGCAAAGTCACCGCGGAAGAAGTCTCACATGCCCGCTGTTGGTGTATCAAAATCGATGAGCCAGGCGGAGTTGTTGACTCTCCTCCGTGTTCAAGGTGGAAGCGCAGCACGTGGTGATGTTCGCGTTCACTGAGCCAAGGGTTGCGCTTCTATGGGCACACATGATGGTCATGTGTCGTGAGGTTGAGCGGGTTCAAATCGAGAAGAGAGTGGATGCCGGGTGGTCTGTTCGGCAGATCGCTGTAGTGTTTGGGTCGGTCTGCGCCCACGGTGTCGCGGGAGACACCTCTGGAGCAGGTGGGTGCCACTGAACCAGAACGAGTCATACCCGCCTGTTTCGGGATGTTCGGTTACACATCTGCTCCGGTGACCACAACGCAGTACCTGACAGAACGGGCAGAACACCAATGCCGGAAACGAGCATCCAACTTGCACCGGCCACGAGTGTTTGTGCGGGACCGGATAGTAGGGGTGGGTAATACACAAGCTCCGGGCCGGGTGGACACCCTCGGATGATCGCAGGCAGGTATCGGATCGAGTTCCGAGAAAACCCGCGAATGTGGGTCAGTTACGACACGATCTACCAGTGGATCTACCACCCCCACCAACGCCACCGTCAATTGTGGCAGTACCTACCCCGCGCGCACCGACAACACCACAAAATTTTCAGGACCTGCGGGTGCGAAGATCACGTATCCCGTTCCGGGTGTCTATCCATGAACGCCTGACACACATCAACGACCGGTCCCTGTTCGGCCACCTGGGCATCAGACTCCATCGTGGGAGTAAGGTCGGCGGGTGATGGGATTCATACCGCGGCAGAACGAGTAAGAATACGATCATCAAGATACACGTAGAGTGTGATCAGGAGGGTGTCTCAACCAACGGCCTCCACGAAGCCCACAGGTGCTCGACACCTTCCACACTGCCCGATCCCCGAGATCGCGTGCCTCGCCCGGACGCTACGAGCGTGGCGAGTGCAACTCCTCCTGAAGTCAACGCACTACTTATCGGTCTCATCAGTTACGAAGTTCACACCGGCATGGCCGATAAGTTTCGGAGTGTCAACGACATGCCAAATATGTTGTCTCTCGAACGCTGAACGCCCCGAGGCAACATAGCCACACTCACGTCACCGCTGAGGAAGTCCACGGTACCGGAAGCTCAATACCGCTGCGCCCACGACAATAAGGATCCCAATTCCGAAAGCTGCAAGCTGCACTCCTACCGGCCACGTGTCCGGCACCGGAACGAGCAGTGCGGGTTGGTCGGGTGTTAGTGGTGCCCCCAGTGCAGCGGCGGCCCGAAAAGGAAGCAGGTCGCTGAGCCGTCCGAGCCAGGGAGCAATCGAGTTGGCCGCAGTGGATAACAAACCCTCAATGACAAGCGGACCAAGCAGTGTCAGAGCAGCGGCGGCTCCGGACGAGCGAAGGATGAGTGCAAAAGCAACACCGGTCACAGCCCATCCCACCGCCAGGATGAGGTGCCCAGAGACCGCAATCAGAACTGCAGGAACCGGAGGAAGCATCCCACCTGGTCGGATTACGAGAAGGAGAACCAGTGCTACTCCGGCACCGATGACCGCAAGGGCTGCTCCGAGCAGCGTTGACCCTGTCAAATATCCAAGTGCAAGTTTTAGTCGTCGGGGTTGGATGAGAGCGTGGGTGAACACCGTACCATCACCGAATTCGGCACCGACGAGGAGCGCTGCAAGCACACCGGCGACCGGCGGCGCGACAGAACCCCGTTGAATGATGAAAAGAACGATCTCTTCCACCGCAACCGACTGGCTGTCCGCGACGGCGCTTGCAAGTCCCGTGACCACGAGGGAAAATATTCCACCCACCACAACGACGAGAATAAAGGAGACAGGGATTGATCGACGATCACGCAGGCGCGCAAATTCGAGCCGGACCAAAGCGGGTGCAGTCATCAGCTTGCTCCCGAGACGGTAGACGCTGTACCGTCCGTTGTTTGTTTCAGAGCCGCACGAAATGCTTCATCGGGGCGAGCTTCGTCCTCGAAAAGTTCGGTAACTAGTAGCTTCTCTCGCTGAGCCGACCGCGCCAGAGTCTCGGCCCGAAGGCCGCTGACTCTGTATCGCCCTCGAGTAACACTCAGCACAACGCCCCCGAGTCGCTCGATGAGTTGAGCGAGGTGAGCCGGGTCGTCGGAACGGACTCGCAGCACTCCGCCAGCCCCGAGTGTGAGAAACTCTTTGAGAGTCGTCTGCACACGCAGTTTTCCGCCGTCAAGAAGGAGGATGTCGTCGGCGAGCCCCGCTGTCGTGTCAAGGTCGTGTGAGGAAAGAAGGATCGTGCACCCTCGCCCTGTGAGTTCGAGGAGCAGGCCGCTGAGGTGTTCGCGACCGAAAGGATCGAGCCCATTGCCAGGTTCATCAAGAACCAGGATACGAGGCTCTCCTAAGAGGGCCGCAGCAAGGGAGAGTCGTTGTCGCATTCCGAGTGAAAAGTCACCGACACGGGGTCCCCGACTGGTGGACAATCCTACCGAGTCAAGCGCTGGCGCTATTGTCTCTGTCGGAAGACCAGCCCCAGCGGCGATAACCGCGAGGTGTCGGCAGGCAGTATGCTTGGGATACGCATACACTGTGTCGAGCATCACTCCCACCGTCCGGGCCGGGTAACGGAGTTCCTGGTAACGCTTCCCGTTAAAGAGGGTCTTCCCTGACCCGTTGTCAAGAGAAAGCATCAGCCTAAGGGTTGTTGTTTTGCCAGCGCCGTTCTGCCCTAGAAGCGCCACGATTCTCCCCGGAGGAATGGCGAAACTGACGTCGTCGAGAATCATCCGACCGTCCCTCTGCCAACTGAGGTGTTGTGCCTCGATTGCATACCGAACGGCCGCGGTACTACTCACTGAGCCGTTCCGAGAACGATGTCCTCGGCGCTTGATTCTTCTGCCCCGTCGCCATGGGCAACGAGAAGAACTCTCGAGGTTATTGACCAGGCATCGATCTCACTACGAAGCGTTTCGATGCCGTGCGCATCAAGGCCGATAAACGGTTCATCCAGAACAACCAGTGAACCTACGCCCAGTGTACAAAGGATGACCCACAGTTTACGAGCGTTGCCGGTCGAGAGCTCTCCCGCGGGAGAGTCCAGCCACTCGCCTGCGCCGTAGTGATCCCATCGTGCAAGAGCGTCTACAGGGTCGGTGCCTCGTGCTCGGCTGGCGAGAACGAGATGATCATGGGCGCTCATCTGCGGGTACAGGGCAAGTGCCGTGCGACAGATGTTTCGCGCGGCTCGTGCCGCTGGTCGGTCTGCCGGGATGCCTCCGATTTGCACGCTTCCCCGCTGCGGGCGAAGGTATCCGGATATAAGCTCAACAAGGGTGCTCTTCCCCGTGCCGTTCTTCCCGCGAATCCGGCTGAGACCAGGACCCGTTCGGGTCAGTGTGAAATCTTTGAAAACAGCCGACTCACGGGTGTACCCCGCGGTCACGTGATCGAGAACGAAGGTCGGTGCAGAATTCGTGAACTGAAACATATGAGAGCAACTCCCCAGATAAGGACGGCGGTGATGGCAGCGAGAATGTCACAACCCGGTTGCCGAGCAAATACAAGAGCAATCACGGGCGAGGCCACGGTAATGGTGACGAGCATCGAGAGGATCGATGTGCTCGTGGAATCGTCACTGTTTCGTGTCGGTGGAATGAGTGCATCGGAGAAAAGGGCAGCGCCGGCCGTCGCAACCGCCACGACGAGGATCATGACCGCGACAAACTCGACTCCCAGGGCGATGAGTGTGATTGCCCCGAGCAGACCGACGGTAAACGGGAAAGCAGCGAACTGCACGGACAGGGCAGTAACCAAACGTGTCCTTGACACACCCCACTCCCACAGAACCCGTAACTGAGTGGCCCGCGCGCGCGGCCCGTGCCGGGCCATGAACGGATCTGCTCCGAGCAGTACGAACATCGCGGCGGATCCGGCCACGGACTCCAGGAGGACATCAGGGTTTTCAGGTATTGGCCCACCCGCCACCCGCCAGGTGACAGAGGCCGCTGCAGCGAAGATCGCGATCGTAAGTAGCCGCTGCGGCAGATAACGGGCTCGATCGGCACGCCACTCCCGTCTTCCCCCACGAAATAGTGTGGGTCGCGGCATCAATGGGACGAGACGAGTCCGGCGAGCGCTCTTATCTCCGAGGGTGAAACCGCAATAGCGGAGTCGTCGCGCGAAGACAGGATACAGAATCACACCAGCAACGGTCAGGGTCACAAAGATAAGGAGGAGAACCGGTGTCACCTCCTCAAGAAAATGCAGCAGTGCATCCCCTACATACGACGTGATGATGTTTGCACCGAAGGCTCCACTGAATACGCCGAGAACCCCACCGAGAATGAAGCCGAAGAAGGACCAAAATATCCCGACCGGGCGTTTTGCTGCCCCCGCTGCCAGCGCGGCCGTCACCCAGGCGTGCGAGAGAAAGAATCCGATCGGAGCGATGACAAGAGTGGCTCGGAGAGCGGCAGGTGCCTCGGAAGCGCTGGCCGCTACTGCGGCACCGGTAAGAAACGCCCCGGCGTAAACTGGAAGGGAAAAGACGACAACGTAAATAAAATGAACCCGTTCAGCGGTGAGATCCAACGTGCGGAAGAAGCTCCGATTCGGTGACCGACGCACAACATCACGGCGTTCCCCAAAAATATCGCGGACACCGTTGGCCGTGCAAGAAATCACAATCATGACGAGCACGAAGATCGCGATCACCGTTCGGGCGGAAGCAGTGTCGCCTCCAAAAAATGTCGGCAACAGTCGAGTGACGGTGACTGCCACAACCACCACAAAGAAAGCTGCGACTGCGACTCCGGCCAGAATGACCCGTCGGAGCGTAACGAGCGTGAGAGGCACGCGAATCGAATGGAGTAACTCGATAAGCGCGAAGTCAATGACCACGCTGAGCAGGCGCACTACTACCGTCACCGGAGATGGCTGCCGGTTGATGAAGGTCGTGACTCGGAAACCACAACAATGATCGCAATCGTGGCGATGAAGCACAACAGGCCAGCAATCATTGAGAAGATTCCCGAAACAGGACCGCGCACAAGGTCACCCAAGGCAGTCGCATGGCCGAATCCAACGAGCGCAAACAGAACTGCGCTAGGCAACACCCAACGATCAGTCGGTAGAAACGCGCGAATCAACATGAAAACTGCGGCCACTGCCAGGATACAGGCAAGTGCAACCCGAACTGACTCAGCAGAGATCCTGGTAATTTTCGGATCCGGTCCCCAAAATATAAGGGCCGCAACAGCGGCACTCAACACAGCAATGGCATACGCCGTCGGACGGATTCCGCGACCAACGACCCGACGCAAGGTCGAAGGAGTGTCCGGCGGTTCAGGAGAATTCACTGAATGCACAGGAAAACTCCAAAGATTGCCGCGATAGCATACGGTCCGATGCACCCTCGCGCTCCGCCGTCGCGCGCTCGGAAGAAATATGGCACGACAAGAACGACCAGAGCGATCCAACCATAGCTGAGCGGTGTCCGCGGAACGGCAGGAAGCTGAAACAGCAGCGCGCCGAGCTGAAGCGGAAGCGCAATAACGGCGATCACTGCGAAAGCCACTCCGATTCTCATTCCGTCCGGCTTCCCTATCCCCCTCGGCGCGAAGCGCCGTTCGAGAAAACCACCGATGAAAGCACAGACGACGAATCCGACGGCGAAGACAACGATCCCGGTGACAACGCCCACAGTCAGCGCAGTGTTCAGGAGACTCTCGTCGCCAATTTCTGCGACGCGAACCGGGTCAACTATCGCCCTGAGATGCCCTAGGACCACAGGAAACCGAAACGCAGCCAAACCAGACACCACGACAACGAGCACACCCCAGAGCCACCCACTGGTGACAGCAGGACGTCGCAATTTCTTCGTCCGCGCTCCCACGGAGCGGGCCACCCGAGGTTCTGTGACAGACCCAACTGCATCCGATGCGCTGAATTTAGTCAAAACAATCCCTAAAAGTTTTGGAGCCAAAAGACCGCGTTGAAGTCCGGAGTCGAAGCTGATACCGAGTCGCGGCAATCCTTTTACACTTCGGCTCGCCACGGTCCCGCCCTCTGCCTTAGGAACCTACGTACTGGGAAACTTGGCTTGCCACTTGGGCAGTGACCCGAGGCTACCAGCTCGTGCATCTACCGCACTCGCGGCAAGCAAGCCAAAAATTCCGATGAAAACGACCGCGGCCGCACGCACCAACATGCGACAGGACAAGAAAATTGCACCGGACATCCTCCTCGCTTGCTCCAAAAGGAGGCAAAACCACCTTGAACCTGCGTCCACAGAGTAACTTGGCACCCAGCCTTCTGTCAACTGTCGATGGTGTTTCTGTTGCACATCTAGTGTCCTGTGTCTGAGGTTTGTTATTTATGTTCTGGGATGGGGTATGGCACGGACTGGGTGTCCGAAAGCTAGTTTGGTTCTTTCTGGGGATGAGTGTGAGCTGCTTGTCTGTTGGGCTTGGCGGTGGAAGTTTTTGTGGGCTTTGGTGTTGGGTGCGTGGATCGTGTTGGAGTGTGTGACCGGGGGTGTGGACACGGTGGTGGCCCGGCGGTGTGGGGTCGGGTTTCCTACGGTCGGTAAGTGGTGGTCTTTGGTTTCTTGAGCATTGTGCGGGCGGGCTCACTGATGATTCCCGGCCCGGTCGGTGCGCGGCAGTGACTGCTGAGCACCTCGAGCAGGAGCTTGTCAAGTTGTGTGTGTAAGCGGGTGGCGTCTCGGGGGTTAGAGGTAGCGGTTGATGCGTTCGGGGTGGACG
>NAEP01000051.1 GCA_002529645.1 Candidatus Lumbricidiphila eiseniae
CATCGATGAACACACCCGCGAACGCATCGGCGGGCTCGTGGAACGCTCCCTCACCGCCGACCGGCTCACCGACCACCCCGAAAAGCTTGTCACACAGCACGGCGCTCCAGCGGCGCTCCGCTCGAACAACGAGCCGGAGTTCATCACCGAGGTGATCGCCGACTGGGCCGACACCCGCACCGGGCTGTTCTACATCCCGCCTCGCTCACCCCGGCACAACGAGTACATCGAATCGTTCAACAACCGCCTCCGCGACCAGTGCCTGAACATCAACAACTTCTACCCCCTGATCCACACCCGCGTCCTAACCACCGACTGGAAAAGCGAGCACAACCACACCCGGCCACACTCATCACCGGGCCACCTCACCCCCACCGAGCACGCTCGACAATACGCCCATCAAATAGAAACCAACAACTCACACAACCTCCAGACCCAACAACGAGGGCCGGCCACCCCCAAAAGCACGACCACTACCTCAAAGGGATGCTCTACTGCTCCTGCGGCGTGAAGCTCATGCTGGAACGCCCCCGCGGGAACACCAGCGAACGCTACGACTACTTCTCCTGCGCTGGGCGCCGCCACAAGACCACCGCCTGCACCAGAAGCGCGATCCTGGTCGAACGCATCGAACGGAAAGTCGAGCACGCCTACGCCATGAAATCACTCACCGACAAGCAAGCCACCGCGATCGGGAAGACGCTGCACGAGGTCTTCGACAAGCTCGAAGGTTCCACGAATGACGAACGGGCCATGCTCACCGAGCAGCAGACTCGGCTCGAATCAGAACGGTTAAAGCTCGTGCAAGCCCACTACGCCGACGCGATCCCCGTCGATCTACTCAAGAGCGAGCAAGACCGCATCCAGAACGCACTCGGCGCGATCCAAACCCGCCTCGATAGCCTCCACAGCCGCTACGCAGACGCCCGCGACGGGCTCGACGACATGCTCGCAGTCCTCACCGACCTGCAAGCCCTGTATCTACGGTGCGAACCCGCTGAACGCCGGTTCCTGAACCGGGCACTGTTCACACGCATCATCATCGATGAAGACGAGAACGTCACGCTCCAACCCGAAGCCAGCGTCGACACCGTAATCTCGCACGGAGTCAACGCGGACACGGCAAGCGCACTCGGCACGACGAAACAGCCCCGCATTCACGAGGGGCACGTTTCGACTTTCGACCTTTCGGTGGATCCAGGGAGATTCGAACTCCCGACCTTCTCATTGCGAACGAGACGCGCTACCAACTGCGCCATGGACCCAGAGTGAGCTTCAGCCTACCATCTCGATAGTTTCGGGAGCCAACCCCCGTGTTCAAGGTGGAAGCGCAACACGTGGTGATGTTCATGTTCACTGAGTCAAGGGTTGCGTTTCTAATTGGGTATACCTGACGGTCATGTGTTGTTGGGTCGGTCTGCGTTCGCGGCGTCGCGGGAGACACGTCTGGAACAGGTGGGTGCCGTTGAATCAAAACGAGTCATACCTGCCTGTTCCAGGATGTTCGGTTGCATATCTGCTCCGGTGACCACGGTTCAGTACCGGGCAGAGCGCCGGTGTCGGAAGCGAGCATCCAACTTGCACCGGCCACGTGTGTTTGTGCAGGATCGGATGGCAGGAGTGGGTGATAGACAGGCTCCGGTCCCACCAGCGTCACCGTCAGTTGTGGCAGTACCTACTCCGTGCGCACGTGATACCGTCGCAGGTTCCGGGGTAGACGGGTGCGAAGATCACGTATCTTGTTCCGGGTGTCTATCCATGAACGCCCGACACACATCAACGACCGGTCCGTGTTTGGAGACCTGGGAGTCAGATTCCATCGTGGGAGCAAGGTCGGTGGGTGAGGGGATTCATACCGAGGTGGAACCAGTAAGCCGGTTCATTATCGCCTGGAAAACAAACGTTCTGACCGCTGAGTGTGGAATCACAGCACAACACTCGATTTTCAGCACCCTGCCTCCTCACGCGCGACGGTCTGTGACGATGGACAATGGAACTCAAGATGTATCGCCACTACGAGCTGAGAGTCCAGTGGGTATGGACACGTACTTCACTGACCCCTGCACCGGATGGCGACACAGGAACTAACGAGCAGCACAACGCTCGGTTCCGACGCTACCTACCCACACGCACTGACTTCCGAACCATAACCGAGGAGGAACTGCAGGAGATCATCACCGAGATCAACAACCAACCCCGAAAATACCTCGACCAGGCAACACCAGCAGAAACCTACCGACACCACACACGACCACCACGGTGTTGCACTTCAGGCTTGGATACGGAAATCGCAACGACGACCGTCTCACCCAGTATTGACCCCGGTCAACATGAGTCAGAATGTGTCCGGGTGTGCAGAGTTCTTGCAGGTAGTGGCCGTGGATGCCAATAGGTTCCGTGCGACCGTACTCCCACACCGTCATCAATGGCAGGGACGATATCCGCCTCAAGGTTTCCTTGCGGGAGGATAGCATGGGCTACGGGGTTTGTGTGGGCGTGACATGACGGTGAGGCTGGTCTATTTGATTTGTCTCTGTGTTGTGTTTATTGTCTTGAGCGCCGAACGTATGGAGGTGGGAGTGGTGGTAGTGATTGAGGTTTTGGAGAACTCACGAACGTTTTGGTCTACGGTGGGGGTAACGACATGAGTCAGTTCGTCATTGTGGATAGGGCCCATGTTGAGATGAACGGTGTGGTTCTGCTTTCCGAGGTATCGTTTGTGCTCGGGGCTGGTAGAGCGTTGGCGGTGACCGGAGCGAACGGTTCGGGAAAGACAACGCTGTTGCGTGTGTTGGCTTCTACGGTCCGGCCCTCAGGGGGGAGCGTGCTGATTTCAGATGCTGTTCCGGATGATAAAAGTCCGGTGTTCCGTAAGCAGGTTGCGGCTCTTCTGGGCTTGCCTCCTTTCGCCAGAAATCTGACACTTCGGGAGCATATGACGCTTGTTGCAACGTCCTGGGGATACCCACTTACCGTTGCGTTGGAACGTGCAGACGAAGGACTCGAACGATTTAGAATTGATCGCTACGGTCAGCGGTTCCCGCACGAGCTTTCCTCCGGGCAAACGCAGCTCTTTGCACTTGCACTTACTCTCATCCGGCCCATGCAGCTCCTGCTTCTTGATGAACCCGAGCAGCGACTTGATGTGGACCGGTTGGGACTGGTTGGTGGGATTCTACGTGCGCTTGTTGAGAGTGGAACGACGATCATCATGGCAAGTCACAACGAGGAACTCGTTCACACTGTCACTGACGCAAGGCTGAATCTCGTAGAAGGCGGCAATGTCTATAGAGGCTAGCCGTTTAAAGAACATACGCACGGTCTACAGTGGGCGCAGAGGCGCTCGAACGCGCTCTGATACTGCCTTCTTGCTCTACTGTGGTCTGTTGATTCTCGCAGTTTCTGTTTTTCCGCTCCTTCGGGCTTTGATTCTCGTTCTCTTAGAACCAGGGGTGACAGCTGCGTTGGCCGCACCAACGGCAAGGGATGTCGTTGCGGTTTCGAGCGGGGTCCTGTTGATAGGGATGCTTCTGCTGGGACGACTACGTGGCCCTGTGGCACCGTCACGGTTCTTCACCTCCCTGCTGGCTGTCAATGATATGCGACGACGCAGAAGCCTCCGAGCTCTCTTTGTGACCAGTGGGTTGGTTGTCGTCTCGATGATCGTGATCACCTGGCTGATCCTTGGCGGTGTGTTGCTTGTTTCGAATTCTGTGTTGCACGAGAAGGCGCTCGTCGCGCTGCTCGCATGGTTCTGCATGGGATTGTGGGCGTCTGTTCTCTGGCTTGCGGGGCAATCGCTAAAGCCTGCACACGTATGGCTCTGCGCTCTGGGGATTGTGATTCTGAGCTCTGTTGTTTTCGCAGTGCCAGCTTTAGCGTACGTTCTGCCGTGGTCCTGGACTGGCGTTTTGTGGCCGACTGCGAGCTCAGGTTCTTCCTGGGAACTGCTTCCCATGGTTCTTATCTCGGTCGGTGCGGTTGTGTCCGTGCCGAAGTTGTTAGACCGAATCACCAGCATGGATCTGTTGGAACGTGGGAAAGTTTGGGAGAGCGTTGGCACGGCAGTATTTTCCGGTGAGATCTCTTTCGGTCTTGGGATGCTTCGCTCGCGACCCAGGATAGGGCGAACATGGGCCGCTGTCCATGGACGCTCGAGGCTCACGCAGACTCTATTCAGTGATCTTGTCGGAGCGATGCGCTCTCCCGGCCGGTGTGGAGTCGGATTGCTAGCTACTCTCGGCGGGGTTACCGTGATCAGTTTCTCGTTGAGCTTGACGACTAGCGTTGCCTGGATGTTCGGCTCCGCGGGCGCAGTAGTTGCGTATCTGGGACTGGGAGTGTTCGCTGACGGGTTCCGTCACGCAGCGGAAGCAACGGCTGCCCCACCGCTGTACGGGCTCAGCCCGAGACAGATGTACCTGATGCACGCGTACCTACCCACACTTGTGGCCCTTATCGCGACCGGGACCGCTGCCCTGGTGCTGCTGTACACGGAACGGCCGATCTTCGGGACGCTTAGCACTATTTTTCTCACGGCGGTTATTGTCCTACTCCGTGCTTTTGATAGCGCGAAAGGAAACCTCCCACCCTCCCTGCTTATTCCAATACCAACATCCGTGATTGATCCATCCGGACTGTTCGTTCTGGCCTGGAACGCAGACGCGGTTCTTCTCTCACTGCTCGCGGGCGGCTTAACGGTCCATCTGCTCGCCTCAGGCCTTCTAGCCCAGGCCATTGTTGCCCTGGTGATCATGGGAGCTAGTGTGGGGATTGCCCTTCAGAAAAGACTCGCAGCCCTGTAACACCTACCGACACAGACAGAAGGCCCCCACCGAGGACCAACCCCAGACCCCCGCAGGACAAGTTGACCCTCCATGACAGGTTTGGCAAGATCACCCGACCCAGGCCTCGCAGGACAGATCGATCACACGACCGGTAACAGCGCAACACACCAAGACGACCCGTGGCTCAGCATTTATCCTTACAAATCACATCCTGGATGACTGCATTGCTGATGTTATCTTTCGTGATGACCACAGCCTCGGTACCAATCGACGACCTCACCGGAACACCGGTTCGGAGCTGACCGCAAAGCTCACCAACACAATCGATGCCGCTTTGACCGGGTCGCTGTCATTGATCCGCACTCCAAGATAAATAATGCCTGAGTGGGCCTTGAACCGATCCTCGACACCCCTCTGACGAACATCCGATGTTGACCCACCAACCTTGAAAACAATAACTAACACCCTGCCCCTGCCACCGATCAGCTTACCGGCAACCATCGCGCTGACGATGAGAACCTGAACGGATGCCTCCCCCGCGCGTTCAGGTTACGGGCATCCCCGAGAACGTGAGCTTCGAGCACGCCGCTGCCTCCCCCGCGCGTTCAGGTTACGGGGTTGGTGTCGGGGAGGGTGTTCTGATCGGGGGAATCACCCCGGTGCCCGGCATCAACGATGGCCCGGTGCGCTTCAAGGACGCCCGAGTTGTGTCGCAGTTTGAACCAGTAGTAGGCGAACCCGAAACCGGTAATCGCAACGAGTATGAGCACTCCACCCCAGGGGTAAACGCCGTAGGTCTCCTCCCGCGGCCACAGGATATTGATACCCATAAACAGCCCCCACAGCACCGCGACAATGTTTACAGGCAGGCCCCAGCGTCCAAGGCGGAAGTAACGCTTATCAATGTCCTCACCCGGCCACGCACCCTGAAGTCTCCGCACGAGCATCGGGATGGTCACCATGAGGTACGCAGCATAGATCAACACGACGGCGACGCTCGTGACAACCGTAAAGATCTGCGGTTGACCGACATTCACGAACAGAATGGTCAGTGCGATCACGCCGATCACGATGGCAGGAGCCACCGGGGTTTTGGTTGTCGAGTTTACGCTGGAGAGGGCTCGGGCGAACGGTAGATTGTTGTCGCGCGCCATGGCGAACACTGCGCGGATGCAGGCTGTGTGGATGGTCAACGCACACACGATGATCGCTATTGCAATGGCGATGAGGAAGATTGTGCCCGCTGGCTGGCCGAACGCTTGGAGCACCAGGTATTGTAGGCCCCCATCACCCGAGCCAAGTTTCGGATCGGAAAGATCCTTTGCGGACAAGATTCCGAAGAACAGAAGTGCACCTCCGATAAGGAATGATGCGATGACGGCACGCAGGATGGCCCGGGGGGAGCTCTTTTTGGGATCTTTTGTCTCCTCCCCGAGGGAACTGGCGGTATCGAATCCGAACATGACAAACCCTGACGCGAGCGCGGCGATCAGGAACGACGACAGGTAACCGCCGGGCCTGTCGTCACCTGTTCCGTTGGTTTCGAAGATCGCGGTCACGGGTTGGTTGATGTGGAATACGAACCAGATAGCCAGTGCGACGGTCGCAATGAGCTCGATGACTACTCCGGTGCTGTTGATGATCGACATGAGTTTCACGCCGTAGGCGTTGATGACTGTCGTGAAGATGATGGTGATCGCACCGAGCAGTACACCGTTGAGTGCGAAGTCATATTTTCCATTGCCGTCACCGACGATCTGGAAGCCGTTCCAGATCTGGGGCAGCGTAATCTGCAGTGCGAGTGCTACTCCGGCGAGTGTGAAGATCGAGGCGAAGATGAGCAACCAGCCTGCTAGCCACGAGACCGATGGATTACTCAAGCGTTTGGCCCAGTTGTAGACGGAGCCGGCCACGGGGTAACGGGCGGCGAGTTCCGCGAAGGTTAGTGCGACCATTACCTGGCCGATGAAGACCATCGGCCAGGTCCACCAGTAGGCGGGTCCGCCGAAGCTGAAACCGAAGTAGAACAACTGGGAACAGCCGGTGAGGATCGATATGAAGCTCACCCCGGCGGCGAAGGTGGCAAAGCCTCCGAGGCTTCGTTCGAGGGTCTGCGAGTATCCGAACTCGGTCATTCCGGTCTGGGCGGATTCCTCGTGGGCAGCGGGGTTGGTCGGGACTGAATCACTGGATTTCAGAGAGTGTGGCGGGATCATGGTTACTCCAATCAGGTAGTGGGGGAGCGGGCCACATCGGGTCAGGCAAGGAGAGCTCGCGTGTGATCGTTAAGGAAGATCCCGTGGGGATCGAACTCACGGCGGACCGCGAGGAACGCATCGAACTCGGGGTACAGCGCTTCGAGGCGTGAGCGGGTGAGGAAGTGGAGCTTGCCCCAGTGAGCGCGTCCGTTGAAGTCCGACAAGAGTGCATCAACATCACGCAGGTAGGGGAAGTAGTGTGTGCCGGGTGCTCCCGACACCGAGAGGGATGTTGTGTCGCGTTTGTAAAAAGGAGAGAGGTAACCGTCATCCTGCTGCACCCAGCGGACCTCAATGGGGTATTTCTGGTCAGAGTGACGTGTGCGGATAAGGTTTTGCAGGGCCTCAACCGCCGGGAGGCTGTTTTCACGGGGTACGTAATACTCGAGTTCATGGAACGGGAGCATGAACCCGCCCGGATAGATCCGGTAGGAGCGATCACGGCGTGCACCCTCGGTGTGGGAGGTCGTGGGGGCCTCATTGAGGTGAACCGCGTTGTACCGTTTGGTGTAGCTGCGGTTCACCATGGACTGCGAGTCGGGCGTGGGGAGCTCGTAGAGGGGGGCGGATTCTTCAGCCTGGCACCACAGGAACGAGTAGTGTCGGTTATTGTCAATGTCGTGGTCCCAGGTTGATGCCGTCTCGTCCCACGTCGGATAGGTGATTGTCTCTTGGAGCCAGTATGCCTCGGCGACCTCCAGCTCAACCTCAAGGAAAATCCCGAGGGTGCCGAGTGCAACCTGCGCGGCGCGCAACCGGTCGAACTGGTCTTCGCAGATCTCGACGACATCGCCGTGGCCGTTAATGAGACGCACCCAACGCAGTTCGGACGAGAGGCTACCCAACCCGATCCCTGATCCGTGCGTTCCGGTGGACAGCGCACCCGTGATGCTCTGCTTATCGATGTCTCCCTGGTTCTTCAGTGCGAGGCCGTCCGCCCAGATTCTGTCGCCGAACGCGTGGATTGGTGTGCCTGCTTTTGCTCGTACGCGGCGGCGCGCTTTGTCGGTGCCGGTGATGCCGGTATTGCCGGAGAGGTCGATGAGCAGTCCGCCGGTCGCGACAAGCGGCGTGAACGAGTGGCCGCTGCCGGCCGCACGGACCGCGAGACCCTCTCGGATTGCGAAACGGACGGCAGCGATTGTCTCCTCATCGTTCCGGGGGCGAACCGTGAACGCCGGGGTGGCGGTCTGGTTGCCTCCCCAGTTTGTCCACGGTCGGTAGGTGTCGTAAGCGATACCGGGTGCGCTGGTGAGGTGAGTGGGAGGGATTGTCATGGCTGCTCCACAGGCTGAGCCGACGCTAGAGTCGGCACGAGGGTTGAACGGTACGTGCGAGGTGAGAGGGGAAACTCGAGTGTGCGCGGATTCGTGTACGTACTACGAGCTTCGGCTGAACGGTGATGTGGGAACTTGAGTGCGCGGGATTTGTGGGGCGAAGAGCCGTCAGTGGTGCTGCTCTGTGAGTGGAGGGTTCCACTCGTGGTTGAACATAACGTGCTTTGTTCGGGTGTAATCCTCGAGCGCGTACAGCGACAGGTCGCGACCGTAGCCGGAGCCTTTGAACCCTCCCCACGGAACCTCGTTTGCCAGCACGAGGTGACTGTTGACCCACACTGTGCCAAAGTCCAGTTCGGTGGGGATTCGCATGGCGTGTCCCGCGTCGGTGGTCCACACCGATGCCGCGAGTCCGTACTGCGTCGCATTGGCGCGCTCGATGGCCTCTTCCAGATCGGTGTAGGTCTCGACGCTTACGATCGGTCCGAATGCTTCGCTCGTGGCGGCCTCCGAGTCACGGGTGACATCAACAAGAACGGTGGGTGCGATGTAGTAACCGGGGCCATCGAATGTGTGTCCACCAATGGCGGTACGGGCTCCCGCCTGTTTTGCTCGTGCGAGGAACGACACGACACGCTCATAGTGGGCACGGGAAACGAGCGGACCAATATCGATGTCAATACCGCCCGACGGTGGTCCCACTGTCAGTGTTCCGACTTCTCGAACGAGGTGGTCAACGAGCTGCTGAGCGACGGACTCGTGGACGATGATGCGACAGGCTGCACCGCACTCCTGACCGGAGTTCCAGAATCCGGACACTCGTACGCCTCTGGCCACTGCCTTGAGGTCTGCATCGGGAAGCACGAGCACGGGTGCTTTACCGCCGAGTTCAAGGTGCACGCGTTTGAGCGTCATCCCGGCGGTTTCAGCGACGGATTGGCCGCTGCGCACACTACCGGTTAGTGCGACAAGAGAGATGTCGGGGTGAGCTGCGATGCGGTTGCCAACGTCGCTGCCGAAACCGGTGACAATATTTAGCACGCCCACCGGGACGATATCAGCCAGGAGTTCGGCCAGCCTGAGAGTCGTGAGCGGGGTCTGCTCGCTGGGTTTGAGAACCACCGAGTTACCACCGGCGAGAATGGGGGCGATCTTCCACGCGGCCATGAGGAGGGGGTAGTTCCACGGTGTGATGACCCCCACCACGCCGACCGGTTCTCTCAGGATCAGCGATGTGTTACCCGCGGCGTACTGGCCCCCCGCCATTGATGTGATCGCGCGCGCGGCACCGGCCATGAAGCGGAATGTATCGATCGCGCTCGAGATGTCATCTTCAGCTACCGACGTTGGCTTCCCGGTGTTCCATGACTCAAGGGCTGCCAGCGCGGCGCGGTTGTCTGCAACCACATCGGCAATACGGTGCAGAATTTCTGAGCGATGTCGCGGTGTTGTCCGGCCCCAGCCCCTCTGCGCGATTGTGGCCGCAGCGACCGCGTCATCCACGTCTGCGGCGGTCCCGGCCACGACCGTGGTAATTACAGTTTCGGTTGCCGGATTGATGACATCGATACGGGAATTCGACGACCCCGCACGGAATTCTCCGCCGATAAAGTGTCCCGTAGTCGGTGGGAGCGCGGGATACTGCTCTGCACCGGTGGGATCAGCCAAAGTGAAGGTAGGGTCCATTATGCACGTCCTCGTCGGGGGAGTTACACGACAGTGGTGAAGCCGATCGAACTCCGGCGTTCGCTGAGGACAGCTTGGCAGAAAGCCCCAATAAAAACAATAGAAATATATGTTAATGTTTTGTTTCGGGAGCAGGGCACAAGAGCGCCGGACGCAGTCAAGCGAATGAGTCAGGCGGTAACACAATCGTCCAACCGCTGTCCATCCGGGTCATTGACACTGTGATCGGCTGCATTCCACTCACGCTTGCTTTGTGCGTCGTTCTGGCGATGTTGCGACCCACCGCAACCGGTGAATTGGTGACGACTATTTTTCCGCTCGGGTTGATGAGGGCAACGGGCCGGTCCTGGCCGACCGCACGAACCAGACTCCGCTCGAGTGCGGCAAGTGCCAGATCGCAGGCGATGACAGCGAAAGGTTCTCCCTCTCGCATAAGGGGTCGAGCCAGGGTGACCACACGCAGGTTTGTTCCCCCGTTGTCGAGGTACGGCCCAACCAGTGTCGGTGCACGGCTCACAGCGGGGAGGCAGTACCAACCCTGGTTGGTGTAGTCATAGAACCCGGTTGCCTGCGGGTTGAGCGTGTGAGGTTGAAATCTCTCGCCGTGTGGGCCGATTCGCCACCACTCAAGCCAGAACTCTGCATCGGCGAGCTCGCTCTGGGCGAATGCGATCCCTGCCCCATCGCACAACGGCACCGCACCCTGCACGAAGGCAATGAGCGATGCGCGCAACGGTCGAAGATCCGTGCGACTGCGCTGCTGGGGTAAGTGCACGGGGAGCATCGAGCCTATGGATTCGAGCCCGGCTGCCATCCCGTCGAGTCGATTGCCGAGTTCCTTGGACCATTGACGTAATCGACCCTCAAAGTGGTCTGTCACACTACTTCTCCCTCCATGGCGACGAGGCTGATGTATCGAGAAAGCAATATTTCTGCGCGTCGCAAAAATGTCTGCTCGGCGATGTGGCCTGCGGCGGCCTGTTCGGCCCGCTCTATTGCATCTATCAGGCGCTGATTGAACTCATCGAAAATGCTCTGCGAGTCGCAGTATGGCAGGCCCCACGACAGTGGCGAAAGCTCAGCCTGCACCTGGGCCATCGCTGCGGTCAACCGCGGTGATTGTGCGGCGACGGCAAGACCGATCTGAAAACGGCTATCAGCTAAGCGGCATTCACTGCTTGCTTTCGCCTGCGTCAGCCCAGCCGCGAGGTTCCGGAGTCTCGTAATATCTTCGGCATCTGTTCGTTCGGCGGCCAGACGAGAGGCACAGATGCTAATAGCCGCCGCGTGGTCTGTCATATCACGGATCTCACCCGTACTCATTTCCATCAGCCGCCGGTCTACATCCTTGTCGGTCAAAGCGGCCTGTACATTGACGTAGCTTCCCCCGCCCCGACCCCGCCGTGTCAGAATAAAGCCACGCGCTCGAAGACTGGCCAGTGACTGACGAAGAGTGAGTGTGGCGACGCCGAGCTGATCGGCGAACACCGGTTCCGGGGGAAGTTTGTCGCCCGGTGACAGAATTCCCACACGTATGGCGGCTTCTACCTGATGTTCCACCTGCTCCGCCCGACCGCGCCCATCCCCCGCGGGGTTAACCAGCTGCGAGACGATGCTCATCACCGCGGTGGTGACCACTTCTCCGTCGTCGGTGGGTGTCTCCGGTGTCATCATGACTCGCAGGCTAACAGAGCATCGTCCCCGGTGCGGCACGAGTGTTTTCCTCGGTGTGTTTCGGGTTTGGTCTCCTTTTTCCTGCCCGCGCCGGTCGCCACCGCGCCGCACAAGAGCGGGAGGGAATCCTTCTCCGGTCGGTATTCAGCATTCCACCATGCTTACGTTCAGCGCCAGGCCGCCTTCGGATGTCTCCTTGTATTTGTGACTCATATCGACGCCCGTTTCCCGCATCGTCTTGATCGCGGTGTCCAGGGAAACATGATGGTTACCGTCCCCCCGCACCGCCATCCGAGCCGCCGTAATCGCCTTGACCGCCGCGATCGCATTGCGCTCGATACAGGGGATCTGCACCAGTCCGCCAACGGGGTCACAGGTCAGGCCCAGGTTGTGTTCGATGCCAATCTCGGCTGCGTTTTCGACCTGCTTTGGGGCCCCGCCGAGCACCTCGGCGAGAGCGCCCGCCGCCATCGAGCATGCGGAGCCAACCTCTCCCTGGCAGCCGACCTCCGCTCCCGAGATGGAAGCATTGTTCTTGAACAGCATGCCGATTGCAGAGGCGGTGAGGAAAAAGCGGATGACACCGGCCTCATCCGCTCTCGGTACAAAGCGAGTGTAGTAATCGAGCACCGCCGGGATAATTCCGGCAGCGCCGTTTGTGGGGGCGGTGACGACCCGACCGCCGGCCGCGTTCTCCTCGTTCACGGCAAGTGCCGCGAGCGTGACCCACTCCATCGCGTAAAGCGGGTCGTTTGTGTGCCCGTCCGCTTCCAGCTGCTCACGTTGGGTGGCACTGCGGCGGCGCACATTGAGACCACCCGGGAGGATTCCGATGTTGTGTGTGCCGTTGTTGATGCACTCCCGCATGACATCCCACATCTGGAGGATCCCTGCGCGGATCTCTTCCTCCGTGCGGAACACCAGTTCGTTGGCTAGAACGATATCGCTGATGCGCAGTCCCGTCTGTGTGGCGATGTCCACCAACTTGTCACCCGTATCAAAGGGGTAGGGCACCGGTGTGTCATTCCCGATGGGGGCCGGGTTTTTAGCCTCATCCTCATCGACTATGAATCCACCACCGACCGAGTAGTACTCGCGGCTCTGAACCAGTTGGTCTCCCGAGTCGAATACATCGAACCGCATACCGTTCGAGTGGAAGGCCAATCGCTCCCGCAGATGCAGGGTGAGGTCTGTTGTGAGATCAAACATAATCGGGTGAGTTCCGCCGAGAGTGAGTGTTCCTGCTTTCTGGGATTGCTCGAATCGCTGCTGGGCTGTGACCGGATCAACCAGGTGCGGCTGCTCACCCTGAAGCCCCAGCACAACGGCCTTTACCGTTCCGTGACCGTGACCGGTCAATCCCAGCGACCCAAACAGGTGAGTCTGGATGCGTGCTACGCGGTCGAGGTGTCTTGTGGATCTGAGTCGTTCGACGTAGGTGACCGCCGCTTTCATCGGGCCGACGGTGTGCGAACTCGACGGCCCGATTCCGATTTTAAAAAGATCGAAAACACTCAGTGGCATGTCCGCTCTCCGTACGGTGTGGGGTACGCCAGCGGATCAAGCGCGGCATCCAGTAGCCAGTCGGCTACGTACCGTGCGAAGGAGGTGCGGACGACCAGTTCGATCCGGGAGGAATTCTCAGAGCGTGACAGGTAGATCACCACCGCCCGAGCGAGGAATCCCTGCAGTGCAGCACCGCGCGGAAACGCTGTGGAGTGGAGATTCAGTGCCGTTCCCTTTGCAAGCAATCCGGGCGCATCGCCGGTTATCAGCAGTGAGATTCTCTGCCCAGACTGATCAACGACGGCGCCGTGACCTTTCGTGGCGTCGCGCAGTGACGCCTCAAAGTCGGTGTGGTGGGGCGTGTCGATGATCAACCACTCATCGGGACCGAGCCAGATGATTGTCTGGCCGGCGGGAGAGGACACCCACGAGGGAGAGGTGGGGAGTGCTGAGCCCAGTAGTGCCTCAACTGCGACCGCCGAATCACTGTTCGGGCTCACGCGCAGATTGTACTGATGAGCCAGGGGAAGAACCTCAACCCCCACCTGCGCGTTGAGCGCGGCAAACTTTTCTTTGTGCACATCCAGTCCGTCACGAGCCACGAGCAGTTCCTTCGTGCTCACATCAACCGTCACGGCGAACTCCCTCCTGATCGAACAGTACATGGTTTGTTATTGTCGCGGGGAGGAGTTCGCCATTCACAACGGCATTAATCTTCTCCCCGAGGCGGGTGGAGCCGCCGACCAGCAGTGCGAGGGCGAAGGTGCTCCCAAGGGCATGGCTGTCATAGCTCGATGTCACAAAACCGTCCATGGTGATCGGGACGGTGGCGTGATCCAGCGACTCGATTGTTACCAGCTGAGAGCCCTCGGGGATTAGTTTCGTCGGGTCGTCGGGAAGCAAACCTACCAGCTGCCTGCGCGTATCATCGCGGTTGGCCGCACGGTCGAACGATCGCTTCCCGATGAAGTCCAATTTTTTCTTCGACACCACCCATGACATGCCGAGATCCTGAGGAGTGACGGTTCCATCGGTGTCCTGCCCCACAATTGGGTACCCTTTCTCAGCGCGCAGCACGTGCATGGCCTCGGTGCCGTAGGGTGTGATGCCGTGCTTTGCTCCCGTTTCTATCAGACGAGTCCACAGTTCGAGCCCGTACCAACTGAGCACACTGACCTCGTAGGCGAGTTCGCCGGAGAAACTCACTCGCGCGATGCGCACCGGAATATTCGCAAGTTTGGTATCGCGCCAGGTCATGAAGGGGAATGCCTCGTTGGAGGCATCCAGATCTGGGAACAGCTCGCCGATCACGGCCCGTGAGCGCGGCCCGACGACGGGGAACGTCACAAGATGTTCGGTTGCTGAGCTCAGATAGACCCGCAGTTCCGGCCACTCCGTCTGCAACCACTCCTCCAGCCAGTCTAAAACGCGCGCGGCTCCGCCGGTGGTGGTGTACACAAGGAACCGGTCCTCTTCGGTGCGAAGCACCGTCCCGTCGTCAATGACCATGCCATCCACACCGCACATCACTCCGTAGCGGATCGACCCGATTTTGAGGGTGCTCATAATATTCGTGTAGATCCGGTCGAGAAATTCAGCGGCGTCGGGGCCCTGGACATCGATCTTGCCGAGGGTAGAGCCGTCGAGGATACCGACGGCGTTGCGGGCGGCGATTGTTTCGCGCTTGACCGCCGCGTGCATGTCTTCCCCGTTCCGGGGGTAGTACCGGGGCCGCTTCCACTGGCCCACGTCTTCGAACTCGGCACCGTGTGCGATATGCCAGTCATGGATGGCCGTCACCCTGACCGGGTCAAACAGATGGCCGCGAGCGCGGCCCGCTAGTGCGGCGAAAGCCACCGGAGTGTAGGGAGGACGGAACCTCGTTGTGCCCAGGCTGGACATCTTCTCGCCAGATATCTCCGCCACGATGCCCGATGCGACTGTGCCGGAGGTCTTGCCCTGGTCGTGTGCGGTGCCGATGGTCGTGTAGCGCTTGACGTGCTCCACGGAACGGAGTCCAGCACTGATCGCGTGTGCGATGTCCGCGACTGTGGCGTCACGCTGCATGTCCACGAAGTGCGTTGTCAGTTTGTGCGGATCGTCGGAGGGGACGAACCAGAGAACTGCTCCTGGTGTATGGTCCCGGTCCTCCTCCACCTCCGGTGGCCTGCTCGGGCTGTGCGCGAGTCGAAGATCGACGAGCGCTTCCCTGACAGCCTTGTGGCTGCTGTCGAGTGCCTCCCGCAGCCCAAACTTTCCCGCCGCAGAACCCGCAATGGCAAGGCCGTCCACCCCCGTGTGGGGAACGAATTTCTCGTGCGAACGCGGCAGCGGTCGGCGCAGCGCATCCACCTCCCTGTGGGGAACGAATGTAGTACCCGATCTTGATGCTGCTACATCTGCAGCATCCACCTCCCTGTGGGGAACGAATGCTCCGAGTCGTTCGTCGTAGCGAAGCATCCCGCCCGCCTGACTGTAGAGGTGCACCGCGGGGTTCCACCCGCCACTGACCAGCAGGGTATCGGCTTCATACGATTCCGCCGTCCCGAAAGAGGTGCCGTTGAATCGACGGAGCGTAATAGAGGTGAGTCGGTTGTCGCCGCTCGTGCCCGTTACGACACTGCCAGAGTGCAGTGGGATGCCACGAATCTTTGCACCCTCGATCCACTCGGTTCCGATGACCAGTCGAGAGTCGATGATTGCGCCAACGTGAACGCCTGCATCGTGGAGGTCAAAGGCGGAACTGTACGCGCTGTCATTGGTGGTGAAGACGGTGACGCTATCGCCGACCCTCACTCCAAACCGGTTGAGGAAGGTGCGTGCGGAACCGGCGAGGAGAATTCCCGGTCGGTCGTTGTCGGCGAAGACAATGGGGCGCTCGTGAGCGCCGGTAGCCACGATGGTGCGGATGGCTCGAATGCGCCAGATCCGCTGGCGGAGGCTATCTGGGGCAGCATCGCTGCCTCGGTGATCGGTACGACGCTCCACGGCAAGTGCGAGGCCGTCATCGTATAGGCCGAAGACCGTGGTGCGCTGCAGGTGAATCACCGCCCGCGCGGCGAGTTCTGCGGCAGTCTGTGCGATCCACTCGGTCGAGTTCGCGCCGCCAATCATGCACGGTGTCGATAGCAGATACCCTCCGGGGAGGGGCTGCTCATCCACCAGTGCCACCCGTGCCCCAGCCCGTGCAGCCTCGAGTGCGGCGTTGAGTCCTGCCGGTCCCGCGCCGATGACGAGCAGATCCACGTGCAGGTGTGCGGTGTCGTAGCGGGCGGGATCCGGCTCTGTGGGAAGCGTTCCCTGACCGGGGATCCCGTGAGCGCTGAGACCGGGTGCGAGTTCGACGGTCGTGGCTAACTGCATCGGTTCCGGTATCGGAGTGGTGATCTGAATAAGACCGTTTGGGTCTTCGGAACCGGCCGCTGCGATGCCGCGGGGGCGGCCAAACTTGATGCTTGTCGTCACGTGGTGGACGCCGTTGGACAGTAGCGCCGACGCCAGTGTGTCGCCAGCGTACCCCTCAATCAGTGTGCCCTCAAACTCGAACGAGAGGGCCGTATCCCGTGTGATGTGCCCCCCGGTTGGGGTGCGGTACTGCTGTGTCATTGTGTTTTCCTGTCCCCTGCTTCGGTGGGAACAGAAACCTGCGATTCGGTGACGGGGAAGAGGCTCGCCGACGTGAAGGAGGGACTCTCACCGATTCGGTAGGTCTCAATGAAGTGATACGTACAGGTGTCACGGAGGGCATTGAACCAGCGCCGACATCCTGCTGAGTGAACCCACCGCTCGGCACAGACGCCCTTTGGATTGCTGCGAAAGAACACGTAGTGTGCCCACTGTGTGTCATTCAACTCGGCGGGATTATCGGGGTAGGGAATGTGGGCTTGCCCGCCATAGCTAAATTCGATCTCTTCGCGGCATCCGCACCATGGGCAGTCGATGAGTTGCATGAATTATGTCCGTTCGGGCTCGGGGGTGAGAAAAGTCCTCGGAATGTTGGGTGACAGTGTTGACACGGTGTTCGGTTGGGGTTGGGGTCGGGGTTGAGTGTGGGGTCGGGGTTGAGTGTGGGCTGATTCGGGTTCTAGTGTGCGACGGCTGCTGCGCCGTGCTCGTCCACCAGGCGGCCCGATACGAAGCGGTCAAGGCTGAAGGGTGCCACTAAACGGTGAGGGGTCCCGGTCGCGATTGTGTGTGCGAAGGCGACGCCCAGTCCCGGTGTTGCTTTAAACCCGCCGGTTCCCCACCCGCAGTTGAGGAAGAGGTTCTCGTAGGGAGTAGGGCCGACAATCGGTGATGCGTCTGGAGTAACGTCGACGGTGCCCGCCCAGGAGCGCAGGAGGTGCGCACGGGCAAACACGGGGAACAGTTCTACCGCCGCTGCCATCTGGCGTTCAATAATGTGAAAAGCGCCTCGCTGGCCGTACCCGGTGTAAGAATCTACTCCGGCACCCATGACTAGCTCACCCTTGTGCGCCTGCGATACGTACAGGTGCACGGCATTCGACATGACCACCGTCGGGTGAACGGGTTCGAGCAACTCGGACACCAATGCCTGCAGCGGACGGCTCTGGATAGGCACTCGGATTCCGAGTGTATCGGTCAGGGTGGAGGTGAGTCCCGCCGCTGCAAGCGCAACCCGCCCCGCGCTGATGTCACTGCGGTTTGTGCGGATGCCGGTCACTCGGTTTCCGGTGGTGAGGAAACCTGTCACGCTGGTGTCTTGGATGAGGTGCACTCCGGCGGCGGATGCCTTTCGTGCAAACCCCCAGGCAACGTAGTCGTGTTTAGCGATTCCGGCGCGGGGTTGATACGTGGCACCGAGCACGGGGTAGCGGATGTCGCGCGAGGTGTTCACCAGGGGACAGAGTTCTCTGACGCCGTCGGCGTCCACCCACTCGGCGTCTACCCCATTGAGCTTGTTCGCCTCCACTCGCCGATGAGAATCTCTCACCTCCTGCAGGGTGTGCGCGAGGTTCAGTACGCCCCGCTGGCTGAACAGGATCGGGTACTCGAGATCATCCTCCAGTCCTTCCCAGAGTTGAAGCGCGTACTCGTAGAGTGCCGTGCTCTGGTCCCACAGATAGTTTGATCGAATGATCGTCGTGTTACGGGCCATGTTGCCGCCTGCGAGCCATCCCCGCTCAATGACCGCGATATCGGTTATTCCGTGGTTCTTTACGAGGTAGTGGGCGGTCGCAAGCCCGTGACCACCACCGCCGACGATCACGACATCGTAGCGTTTCTTGGGTGTTGGGCTCTCCCACAGGAACGTCGGGTGGGCGGGAAGTTCTGCTCCGGGGGTGCGGGGTTTTGTCATCGGCATGGTCGTTCACCCGCCGTAGCTCTGGTGCAGGGGTGTGCGTCCGCGAGTTCTCTGACACTGTGAGAGAGGGTCGTGACCAAACGGTTATCGGTGTGGGGCTGCAGCACGTCTCCCAGGAGAACTGCGACGACGTCGAACTTGGCATCGCCGAAACCGCGCGCCGCGAGCGCAGGGTTCCCATCACCCGCTTGCTTCTGGCCTCCATCGGCATCTCCCGCGCGCCGCTGGGGCACAAGCTCGGCCTCGATCGCGCTGCAGAACTCTGGGTTTGCGTTGCGTAGGCGAACCGCGGGTTCAACACCGCACTGCGTCGCGCTGGGGAGGGACATGCGCTGCTCCTGGTGTAATCGACAACTGATATATCTGTTGGAGGACATAGTATGGGTCTGGAAACCTACTGTCAACCTAAACGTGACGACCCCTGGGAGAGAGGGATATCCCGGAGGAGGATGTGAGATGGACACCGCTGCCGATAGCACCGAACCCGCATCGGTGGCGCGGTTAGCGTCAAACGCGGAAGAACTTGGCGGCCTCACACTGGCTGACTATGCCACAAACGTTCTACGGGACCGCCTTATTGTCACGGACATCCCCCCGGGGACGCCCATGAACGACGAACTCCTCGGGCGGGAGCTGGGTATTGGGAGGACTCCGGTTCGTGAGGCGATCAAGCGTCTCGAATCCGAGCATCTAGTATCCATCTACCCTCGTCGGGGTACTTTTGCCGCGATGGTAGACATTACCGACCTCGCCGAGATCGCAGAAATTCGGGGGCAGCTCGAGCCTCTTGCGGCTTCGCGCGCCGCTACATTCGCTTCTGAGAGTGCTCGTTCCGCGATGCTGAATCTTGCCTCCACACTCGAATCGCTCGATCTGGCTGCGAGTGACACCGCGACTCTTATGCGGTACGACCTTGAGGTCCATCGCAGTATCTATGCCGCAAACGGCAACAAACACCTTGAGGGGGTGCTTGTCAAGTATGACAACCTCGCGACGCGTATTTGGTGCATGGTTATTGATCGACTCCCGGACGTCAGTGACCACATCGCAGAACACATCGACCTACTGCGTTATATTGCAAGTGGGGAGGCGGAGAAAGCGTCAAGAACCGCGTACGAGCACGTGACATCGTTCGAGCAGTTGGTGCGCTCCACCATTTAGCACCGGGTTTACTCGAGCCTCGACACCGTGACCGCACCGGGGGGAGCGGTTGCCCCAACTCCTGCGCCCGCATTCAAATCCCGACACCGTGACCGCACCGGCGGCAGTTCCACCGTTTAGCACCGGGAGTTCACGGTGTCTGTGCTTGTTTTCAGTGGATTGGTGTCTAGCCAGCGAGTGTGTTCGGTAGTGCGGTTGTGCGCCCGGGTGGGCATGGAAACGGCTCAGGGCATTGACCCGGCGGGCGATCAGGTCGTTGTGCGCCCGGGTGGGCATGGAAACGGCCATGACCGATGGTCAGCCGGGAATGCGCCCGAGCCCGTCGGCAATCGGGATGGCGGCAAGCAGTCGGCGCGTATAGGGATCTTGCGGTGCCGCCCACACCCGTTCGGCGGGGCCGCGTTCTACGATGTGTCCGGTGTGCATGACGAGGATTGTGTCCGCGATTTCACGCACCACCGCGAGGTCGTGGCTGATAAACAACAGGGATGCATCGTTGCGGAGCGCGACATCCCGCATGAGGGAGGCGATCCGTGACTGCAGACTCGCGTCGAGTGACGCGATCGGTTCGTCGCCGATGAGGATGTCCGGTGCCGCTGCCATGGCCCGGGCGATCGCGATTCGCTGCCGCTGCCCACCGGAAAACTCGTGCGGGAATCGGTCAGCAGCGGAGGCATCCATCTCGACCTCAGTGAGCAGGTCGGAAACCGACCCCACGGGACGCGTGGCCACTCGTCGACCGTCTTCGATCTGGTCTCCCACCCGTCGGCGCGGGTTGAGTGAGGCATACGGGTTTTGGAAAACCATTTGGATTCGCAGCAGTCGGGCGGGGCGTCGGCGGTGACCCAGCGGCGGAATCGGCTCGCCCGCGAGTGTGATGCGACCACCGGCGAGCGGCTGCAGGCCACAGATCGCTCGCGCGAGCGTGGATTTTCCGCAGCCGGATTCGCCCACGAGTCCGACGATCTGGCCGGGCGGCAGTTCGAGGTCAACTCCGGCGACGGCGGTGACCGCCGACGCCCCGCGGCCGTATCGCACGGTAACACCGTCGAGTTGCAGAATTGCCCCCATCATGCCCCCGTTCGGGTGGAGTGTGGGTGATTGCCGGGGTGCGGCTGAACACCGGGGTGCGGCTGAGCATCGGGGTGCGGCTGAGCATCGGGGTGCGGCTGTCCACCGGCATCCGTTGTGATCCCCGGCGGTGGAACCTGGGGCAGCGCAGCGATGAGTTCTCGAGCATATTCGGTCTGTGGCTGTTGAATGACCTGTTGTCGGCTGCCCTGCTCGATGACGGTACCGTATCGCATCACGGCGATGGTGTCGGCGATTGCCGACATGACTCCGAGATCGTGACTGATGAGAATAATGGCCAACCCCAGGTCATCCCGCAGCTCGCGCAGCAGCCGGAGGATGCCCGCCTGCACCGTGACATCCAGTGCTGTTGTTGGTTCGTCCGCGATGAGCACGGCGGGCTCGCACGCGATGGCGATGGCGATGGCGATGCGCTGCAGTTGGCCGCCCGAGAATTGGTGCGGGTATCGGCGCAGGGCAGTTTCCGGGGTTGGCACCTGTACCCGTTCCAGCAGCTCGACGGCGCGGGCGGTGGCCTGCTGTTTGCTCAGTCGGAGGTGGTGGCGAACATGATCGGTCAGCTGTGTGCCGATGGTGAGCATCGGGTGCAGGCTCGCGACCGGGTCTTGTGCAACCATGGCGATGCGTCGCCCGCGCAGTCTGTTGAATTCTCGCGGCTGCAGTGCCAGCAGGTTCGGGATGCTTCGGTCGCTATCTGTAAACTCGACCCGCCCTGTGACGACGGCTCCTGCGGGCTGCAGTCCGCAGAGCACAAGTCCGGTCATGGTTTTTCCTGATCCAGACTCGCCCGCAAGACCGGTAATTTCTCCGCCGAGGATTCCGAGGCTAACGCCATTGAGGATATCGGCCTGGCCGATTCGCAGCCGGAGGTCACTGATGACGAGCCCGGTCATGCGTTCACCTGCGTGACGGCGTTTGCCGAGCGGGGGTCGAGCGAGTCGCGCAGCGTGTCACCGATGAAATTGAAGCCCACGACCACCGTGAGAATCGCGAGCCCGGGAAACGCTGCCAACCACCAGTTGCTGAACTGTTGTACACCGTCGCCGACCATGGAACCCCATTCCGCTGCCGGGGGCACTGCGCCGAGCCCGAGAAACGAGAGCCCGGAAAGGAGCAGAATCTGTGATCCGAGATCGAGCATGGCGAGCACGAGCATGGGCGAGGCAACATTCGGCAGGATGTCTCGACGCAACGATGAGAGGGGGCCGGCCCCCAGTAGCCTGCCCGCGACAACATACTCTTGGTTTCGTGCACTGAGCACAAGCGAGCGGATGACGCGCGCATAGTTGGGCCAGCTAATCAGTGCGAGCGCGATGACGGCGTTGGTAATTCCGGGGCCGAGGGCTGCGGCGACGACCATCGCGAGCACAATCGTCGGGAACGCAAACACGAGGTCTGCGATGCGCATGATGATTTCGTCGATCACACCGCCGAAGTATCCGGCGATTGCACCGACCAGTGATCCCAGGATGAGTGAAATTATGACGAGCAAGATCGCGAATGGCAGGGTCGCTCGGGAACCGAACAGTGTGCGAGACAGTACATCACGGCCCAGGATGTCGGTACCAAACGGGTGTGTACCGCTCGGTGGGGACAGCGGGGTGAAGTCTTGTGCCAGCGGATCTGCGAGCGGCAGGAACGGCACGATGATCATCGTGATGAACCAGAAGCTTACGAACAGGATTCCGACAATTGCGAGCGGTCGGCGCCAGACCGGAGCAATTCGCGGTCGACGAATGAGGGTGGCGGGAGCGGTCATCCGATACGCACCCTCGGGTCAACAAATCCGTATACAACATCAATGATGAAGTTCGTGATGATGTAGATTGCGCCGACCAGCAGTCCGACACCCATGACGGAGGGCAGGTCGAGCGCCGTTGAGGCGCGGTAGGCGTATTGTCCCAACCCCCCCCAGGCGAATACCTGCTCGGTGAGGACGGTGCCCGAGAGCAGTGAGCCAAAGGCGAGTCCCACGATGGTGAGGATCGGGGCGATTGATCCGCGCACTACATAACCGAACAGCACTCGGTTTGTGGCGAGACCTTTTGCGCGGGCCGCACGCACATAGTCTTGGTTCAGTACGTCGAGAATCGCGGTGCGGGAGAACCGTACCAGCATGCCCACGGTGAACAGTGTCAGCGTGAGCGTCGGTAGCGCGAGGTGGGTTACAGCGTCAAGGAATGTCGTGAACTGTCCGGATAGCAAGGAGTCAACCGTGTACATTCCGGTGACTCGTGGTGGTGGTGTCGCGGCGGGTGAGAGTCGACCCGAGCCGGGGGCCCAGCGGAGGACGAAGAAGAAAAGGAAGTAGATCGCGGCAGCCAACCAGAAGGTTGGAACCGAAATGCCAATCAAGCTCACCATCCGAATGAGCTGATCGCTGAATCGGTCTTTTCGCACAGCGGCGATGAGGCCGAGGCCGAGGCCGAGGATGATGGAGATGAGGATGACACACAGTGCTAGTTCGGCTGTCGCGGGAAACGCTTGCCCCAGATCCTGGGTAACAGGGTTGCGAGTCTGAATGGATGTCCCCAGGTCGCCGTGCAGCAGTTTCCCGAGGTACACGAAGTACTGAACAATCGCGGGTTTGTCGAGCCCGGCATCGTGGACGAATTTTGCGACCGTGGCGGGGTCGCTTGCGGCCTGTTCTCCGAGCGCTGCAGTGATGGGGCTGACCGGCACCAGGTTGGTGAGGATAAACGTGACGATGGTGACGCCGAGAAGTAAGACTGCCGAGACAAGCCCTCGGATGCCGATGTATCGCACGACCGGTCGCGCAAACCAGGAAGTGCGCGTGGATCGCGCACTTCCTGGCAGTGCATCCGCAACCGCGGGTTCTGCGTGCTGGCTACTTGATGAGTGCGACATCCACCGTCCATACGGCGTTGGGGATCACATTGCTAATGCCACCGGTTGTGACGTAGTTGCGTGGGGCCTGCAGGAGGGCTATGAACACACCAGCCTTGTTGGCTTCACGCTGCCAGGTTTCGTAGGCTGCTGCGCGAGCATCACCGACGGCGGCTTCTGCTGCCTTGCGGGCAGCGGTTACGGCCGGGGATTGGTCAGCTGTCCAACCAGCGCGCAGGCCCACCGGGTTGCCGGGGCTGAAGGTGGTGTAGTCGGAGGGGTCCGGGAAGTCTGGGCCCCAGTACATTAGACCAGCCTGCACCTTACCGGCGCGGAAGTTCTGAAGAAGCGTCGTAATCGGAAGCCCTGCGAGTTCGACCTTAATGCCGACCGCTTGTAGTTGCGCCTGGATCTTCTGCGCGAGTGTCCCGAACTCCACACCGTCGAGTGTGAAATCGGTGGGGTAGGAGATCTGTAGGGTCTGGCCGCTGTACCCGCTCGCGGCAAGGGATTGTTTTGCGGCAGCAAGGTCGAAGGTGTTGGTTGCGTCGGGCTTGATCGCGCCGAGGAATTGGGTGGGGATGATTCCGCCCGGCTGGATTGCACCGTTACCGGCTACCGCGAGGACTCCCGAGTAGTCGATGCCGGTTCGCACTGCAGCCGTGAACTGCGGGTTGTTTGTGATGCCGCCGGAATAGGCCGGGTCCTGATTGAGCCACAAATAGCCGACGTTCGGGGAGGTGGAGGTCAGCACTTTGATGGTATCGGATGCCAGTCCAGCTACCTGCTGGGAGTTCAACCCGACTGACAGTTGTGCTTGGCCGCCCTGGATGTCAGTTTTTTGGGAGGGGCTCAGCACATTTTGGAAAACCACTCGTGAGTAGGCGGGTTTAGTTCCGGCGTATTTGGGGTTGGCGGTAAGGACAACCTTCGTTTTGACGTCTAGCGATTCGATTTGGTAGGGGCCGGATCCGGCCGACGTGGTGTTCAGGTACGTTTCAGATGCGTCGTCTTTGGTGTTTGTTCCACCGTGTTTCTGCAGGGTTTTCGAGTCGAGGACGCCGAGTGAGGGGTTCGCAAGAATGTAGGGGAGCGCCGGATACGGGGTATCCGTTGTGATCGTCAGTGTGGTGTCGCTCGTCTTTGTGATCGTGAACGGCGTGTTTGTGCTTAGGTTTGTGAGCAGGAAGGAGGGGTTGCCCGCGATCGCTTGAAGTCGCTGGTAGGAGAACACGATGTCGTCAATGGTGACGGGATTCCCTGATGAGAAGGTGTGGGTTCCGGTCAGTGTCAGGGTGAGCGTCTTCTGATCGTCAGATAGTTTATAGGTGGTCAGTTGTGGAACAGGTTTTGTGAGGTCGCCCTTGTCAAAGGTCAGCGCGGTTTCGTATATTGCCTTATCAATTGTCTGTCCCGTGAGCTCAAATGCTCGACCGGGGTCGGATGTTTTGAGGTCAAAGGTGGTGTCAAAGACAAGGGTCTTGGCGGCAGCATCGGTTGATGCGCCATTGGCGCACCCGGCGATCGCAATCGCGGTGACGAGTGCAATGCTGGCGGCTGCTACTTTCTTCTTTTTCATGGACGAGCCTCTCTTGGTTACAGGAACGTGATCCGGTCTGCGCGGCTGTGTAGCGCATGCGGTGTGCCCTGGTCTGGTTACGATAGCACGGCTACAACCGCTGCCGCATCGTCTGTTTCGCTGTATCTCGCAGTGTTACTGATAATAACTTCGGATAATAATCTAATCATAATCGGGTGGCAACGGGGGTTATTGGATGAGACGTGGGGCTGGCCGCTCACCCGCGAAGGCGGCGTCGGTGTCGCGGAGGATTCGGAGGATATTGCCGCTGGTTATTGCCGCTAGCTCGGTGACAGACCAGCCACGACGTGCAAGCTCGGCGAGGACGACGGGGTACCCGTCAACACCCTCAAGACTCACCGGGAAGTATTCGGTTCCGTCGTAGTCACCGCCGAATCCGAGGTGGTTGAGCCCGGCGATCTCGCGCACGTGTTCTATGTGGTCTGCCACGGTGCTCGCGTCAATCGGGGGACGTGGTCTGCTGCGGTCGCCGGTGAACCAGGTGTCGAAGTCGGCGCTGAGAAACTGTGGCACAAATGTCACCATGACGATGCCGCCGTTGGCCGGAATTCGGCGGAGGACATCATCGGGAACATTTCGCGGATGATCGTAAAGGGCCCGGGCGGAACTGTGGCTGAAGATGACCGGGGCGGTGGCTATGTCGAGGGTTGCGTGCATGGTGCTCGGGGCGACATGGGAGAGGTCAACGAGCATCCCAAGTCGTTCGAGTTCACCAATGAAGGCGCGACCGCGTTCGGTTAGCCCGCCGTGGGTTTGATTGCCGTGGGCGGCGTCGGCCCAGTCTGAGGTGCGGTTGTGGGTGAGGGTGAGGTAGCGCACGCCGAGTTCGGCGTAGATACGCAACACCGCGGGGGAGTTTGCGAGCTGGTGTGCACCCTCTGCGCCAAGCAGTGAGGCGATTTTTCCTGCTTGCCAGGCGGCTTCAATATCCGCTGCGGATCGCGCTGCGACCAGGTCATCGGGATAGGCGGCAATAAACCGTTTGATCCAGTCGATCTGCTCCAGGGTGTGCTGCACGGCGAGGGAACCATTGTCGGTGTCCTCGACGAAGACGGACCAGAACTGTGCACCTACTCCGCCGGTTCGCAGGCGTTGGATGTCGGTGTCAAGCTCTGGTTGGTTGTGGAGTCCGTCTACCGTCATTCGACCACGGATTCGGGATTCCCAGGCGATATCGTTGTGGCCGTCAATGATGGGCGAGAGTGCGAGGGTTTCCCGCACAACGTGGTTAACGGTGGAACTGTCGACGGTGGGTGTTGTCACTGTGGCATGGTATCCCGTTGTTTGCTTCCTCGGTAGGGGGCGGTGTGTTCAGGTGGGTGCAGTCAGGGATGGCGGTTGAGCGTGACAAAGTGGCCTCAACCGGGGGTCGCACGGAAGCATCCCGCGATATGGTCGTTGGTCATGCCAACGGACTGCATCAGTGCATACGCGGTGGTGGGGCCGACAAAGCGGAAGTTGCGGCGACGTAGTTCGGTGCTGAGCGCCGTTGATTCTGGGGTGATCGCGGGTACGTCGGCACGTGTTGCTGGTGGTGTCAAGCGGGTGGGTGGGGCAAATGACCAGATAAGGTCGCTGAGGGGGGTGTCCAGAGCCAGGTATGCCTGGGCGTTGGTGATCGTCGCGATAATTTTTTGGTGGTTGCGAATGATGCGTCTGTCGGTCATGAGTTGCTTGATATCCGCATCAGTCATGGCCGCAACCTGGCGCGGTTGGAAGTGGTGAAATGCCTCACGGATTCCGGGTCGGCGACGGAGGATGGTGATCCACGAGAGCCCAGCTTGAAATCCTTCGAGGCAGATTTTCTCGAAGAGGGCAAGGGAATCGTGCTGTGGGAGGCCCCATTCTTCGTCGTGATAGCGCTGATATTCTGGGTCGGTGCCGCACCACGCGCACCGACCGGTGCCTGCCGTGTCAACAATGACCTCACTCATGCGGAGTACCGAATGTGCTCGTGATCTAGAAGCCACTCTTTTGTGGGAATGCCGTTACCGCTGGAATAACCCGTGATGCGCCCATCGGAGGCGAGCACCCGGTGACACCCGACCACGATGGGGATCGGGTTTGACCCCACCGCACCACCCACCGCACGGGATGCGGTCGGCCTCCCGATCGCGGCCGCGATCTCGCCGTAGGTGGTCATTTCTCCCCATCCGATAGCGGCGATCTGTTCCCAGACGGCGCGTTGGAATGGGGTGCCTCTCTGCCACACGATGGGAAGATCAAACGTCGTACGAGTGCCGTCAAAATACTCGGTGAGCTGAGTGCGGGCGCGCTCGAGGAGGGGGTTGTTGCACTCGGGTTGATCGCCGTGCGGGAGCGCGTCGGTGCGCTCAATGTTCACACTCGTGATGGCGGTGTCGTTACCACAAACTGCAATCTGACCGACAGGGCTGGGGAACAGGGTGATATGGTCCAGGGACATACGATAAGAGTAGCCCGCACCACCGACACAGTGGGCTTGCCCGAGTTCAAGGTGGAAGCGCAGCACTCGGTGTTCTTCTGCTTAGTGCGGAGTCGACGAGCACCACAGCGGCTGGATCCGACACTATCTAACCTGTAAACGCACTGGTTTTAAACGCACTGACTTTCCAAACCGTGACCGACAACGAACCCCAAGAGGTCATCACCGAAACTAATAACCGACCCCGAAGATGCCCGGCGGGGTAATACCAGCAGAAATCTACCAACACCACTTAGAATCAGACAGCACCAAGTATTGCACCTCAGATTTGAACACGGGGGCCACAGATATTCTGGTGCTGCGGTCAGACCGGTCCAGTCTGCGCTCCCGTCTTCGCCGTGCCTCGCCTCGCTGACCTTCCGACCTCCTCCAGAAAAGGTGTTCATCTTGCACGTGCGCAGCGTTGGCAGATGAACGAGTTTCTGAACTATGAAACTGCTGCAGGTTGTTGACAATCGGTCTTCCTGATGGGGGAAGATTTCACCGCAACATCACGGTGTTGCGCAACCGAATAACCTCAGGCTACTTCTTGCTCCCTGAGGTGATCTGTCCCACCGAAACACACCCTGTACTCCTTCATCCCCACGGTGCGGACGTGGAGCGGGGCTTTCCAGGCGGGGGTGAAGATCGGTTCCTTCATCCCCACGGTGCGGACGTGGAGTCCACCACGGCAGAGAGTCACTTGAACCCACAATCCGCCCTTCTTGCCAAACACTGTGGGGTCCACCACAGCAGGAACCCGGTATGACCGGTGCTGACTCGGAGTTCACACAGTCCGGTGCGGGCGAAGCATCCACAGCTCGGTGTTGTTCACTCTTATTACCGGCCTGCGGCTGTCATTGTCGGAGAGTGACTGCACCTATGACTGTGACGACGGGTCTCGAACTGCTCGACCTGGTTCCGGCTCTCCTCGGTTTTCGTCCGCGCACCTGTATCGTTATCATCGCTTTGCGCGGAACCAGCATGACCGGTGCCATTCGCCTCGATCTGCCCGACCCGGGGCCCCCAACCACCATCGAGCACACCGCTGTGGGAATCCTGAGCAGAATGTCTGTTGATACCGCCATTCCGCTTGTTTATGCCGACGACGCTGTTGTTGATAACGCCACTGTCGGCAATAACACCGTCACCGATCAGACCGGCACTGGCAGGATGTCTCGGCTGACCATTCTCGTTGCGCTGGTTCGCGCCATGCGGATGGCTGGTTTCACGGTGCCAGACGGGTTCCTCTGTCTCAGCTCTGCGTGGTACTCGCTACACTCTCCCTTCGAGCCACGTGTGTGGCCGCCGCAGGATCGATTCGCACAAGAGGCACAGGCGGTGACGGCACGTGGAGTGTCTCCGGTGCTGGACTCCGCGGCAGATCTCGCTACGGTTCCGCCCCGTTGCGACGCCGTAGCATCAGCCGTCGCGCGTGAGCTTGCCCGGCTGAACTATCACCATTCTCGGTGGTTGGAACCTGTGCGATCCGGGGGGCCATCAGGGGTGCCCGGCGCGTTGCAGGCGCTCTTGACCGACCGTTTTGTTGAGCTTTCGCCACACACGCTCGCCCGTGCTCTCGCGGCGCTCTGTTATGCTCCTCAGCGCGATGCTCTTATTCTGGAGGCCGCTTTTGGCCCGAGGCGGGGTCGGCCGGGCAACGAAGACCGTGCTCTCATCATCGGGGAATCTACTGTTGCGCCAGACCGCGACAATATCGTTCGTGTGCGTGAGGTGATGATGTCACTCATTGCCCACGCTCCGACCGTGTACCGGTGTGACCCGCTTTGCGTTGCGGCGTGGTTTCAGTGGGCACAGGGTCACGGGTCGGCGGCAGCTCGACTCGTTGGGTATGCGTTGCAGACGAATTCAGAGCATCCGTTCGCTCGATTGTTTCGGAGACGCTTAGCGGACGGTGTCCTCCCCGAGTGGGTGTACCATGCCCGTGAGCCACACGACACGACTAACGCTGCGGCCACGACGATGTCGGATGCTACATTTCCCCACTTCCCCCCGTAACACATGCGGCAGGGACGATGCCCGGGATGGCGCAGAGAGGCGTTCTCGGCGGTGCCGCAACACATGCGGCGGGGACGATGCCGAACTGTCGAGTGTGCCGGGTAACCACCTCTCCCGTAACGCGTGTGGTGGGCAACCCGCGTTACGGTCACTAATTGTCTACCCCCACGTCAATTGTCTAAGCCCACCTCCCCCGTCACGTGTGCGGTGGTTCATAAAGCCACCTCTGTTTCAATGTGACCAGCCACCTCCCCCGTCACGTGTGCGGTGGAGCACAGATCAGGTTTGTATTCTGGGCTACGTCCCCTAACACGTGTGATGGCGTGCTCGCTGTGTGCGGGGCATCCGGTGTCTATTTTGCGTTCGCAGACTAAATTTCTGTTACGGATCGCTCGAACCCAGGCATGGATCGACCCATCCACTCGGCCAACAAGATACGATCAACGCAGCGTGCTCGACACGTTGTAGTTGTATAGACCCCAATTCCCGAACTGACTAGACAGAACAGGTCGAGCAGGTGACAGAAATAGGCAGTGACAGCGCCCACTATGTGGGTGTGATGCCGGACGGAACCGAAGTGACCCTCGCCTGGGCTGCGCGATCAGAGACTGGCCACCATCGCGACACAAATCAGGACAGTTTCGTTGCGCGTCCACCGATTTTTGCCGTTGCTGATGGGATGGGTGGTCACGCGGCCGGTGATTTTGCCAGCGGTGTCGTTGTCACGCGGCTCGCGGAGCACGGTGGTAAAACCCACGTTGGCACGCCCGATCTGGAACTCTCCCTACGGTTAGCGGTGCGTGACATGAGTCGAGGCCTCGGTGTGACCGATGAGGGCAGCGGCACGACGGTGACCGGTATCGCCCTCGGCCACATGTCTGGTGAAGCCGTGTGGTTCGTTTTCAATATCGGTGACTCCCGTGTGTACTGTCTCAACGGTGAGAACTTTGAACAGCTCACAATGGACCATTCCATCGTGCAAGAAATGGTCAACGCCGGCCAAATTACCCGTGAGCAAGCCGATGAGCATCCACACGCCAACGTCATTACTCGAGCGGTGGGATTCCACGAAACCCCCGTTCCCGACTACCGACCCATTGCATTAGACGCGGGTATGCGCCTCGTCATCTGTTCTGATGGCCTGACGAAAGAACTCACGGATTACGGCATTGGCCACATCCTTGCGGAAAATGACACACCTGCTTCAGCGGTCAAACACCTCGTGCGTGAAGCACTTCGCAATGGTGGACGCGATAATGTGACAGTCATGGTTGTTGATGTTCTTCAGGTGGTGTGTCCCGGAGGGGATGGCTCATGAGGTGTGCAGTCTGCTCAGCACCACTGTCCGAGGGCGCACTCTTCTGCGGTGAGTGCGGGAGTGCAACCAGTGCAATTCCCACAGTTCGTCGTCGACTTGACGCAAGGACACACGACACATCGGTTATGGATCGCGCGGTACTGCGGGATTACCTAGCGTCAGCTCATCCCGGCACAGCTGGCGGTTCGGATGCCTCCGGCACAGCCGACATTCCTGCCCGCACAGCTGACACGCCCGCCCCCTCAACTCCGGCTCCCGCAGATGCCCCAAACACCGGCATCGTCAGCGTGCCGGTGGGAGATCCGTTTGCGCCCTCAGAAGCTAGAGACACCGGCCGGTTATCTGGACACTACTACCGGTTGGACTTCAGTACCGGCGAGCGCCGTATCGTCTTTGGCACCGGCCTGATCGGTCGTCGCCCCGAGCCAGACCCGGGTGAGCAGGTGGATCATCTCATTCAGATCGCCGACTACAGCGCGTCGGTCTCGAAGACCCATCTTGAGTTTGGTGAGCACGAGTCATCCCTCTGGGTCGCCGATCGATTCTCCAGCAACGGAACAAAGATTCAGCGTTTGAGCGGAGAAATCATCACCTGCGAACCGGGGCGACGCTACCTGGTGCAGTGCGGCAGTCGGGTTGAGCTGGGGTCGGCGCACATGACGATCGGTTAGGTTGGGCCTGGGTGCCCGGCGCGCTGCCCCTGCCCTTCGGTCTAGCCCGCCCCGCCCCGCTCCGCGAGCTAGACCGAAGGGCGAATCTTTCCCACGCGGCGCTCGCCGCCCATGACCCACAGGTCGAGTTCGTTGTACACCTCATCGACATCGCTGTAGCTGATTGCGTCCGCGTGGGCGAGTAGCCATAGCGCCACGAGCGCCGAGGCACGGGACGAGCCATCCAGCACTTTAACCGCAGCGGTCGTGCCATTTGCTGCCGACATAACCACAAGCCCTTCCGCTCCTGATTTTGCAAAGACACCGAGTCGCGAGATCGCAATGGTATCGGGCTGGCCGGGGCCAGCGACCGCCCACGAATTCTCCCTGACTGCCTCGGTCAGGGCGGCAGCTTCACGGTGGATCGCAAACGGACTCGAAGCCTGTGACTGGGTCACCTTCTGGATGCCTCGGGCCAGGCCACGCAGTGTGATTGCGTACACCGGTGCCCCACACCCGTCAATCCCGGTGCCATCAGGCCGCTCACCGGTGAACCGGGTGATCACATCGAGGATGCGCTTCTGTACCGGATGCTCCGGCTCGAGGTATCCCGCCAGCGGCCAGTCATTAGCAACACACGCGAGCAGCATCGCGGCGTGTTTGCCGGAGCAACTCATGTACAACCGGCTGGTGGCGGAAGCTCCCGTCCGGATGAGCGCCTCCCGAGTCGTGGCATCACTCGGTTCATCTCGCGGGCAGCCGAGCGCATTCTCGGGGATGTTTTCGCGCGCGAGGAGTTTGCGGACCAGCTCTACATGGGCGACAGTGCCGGTGTGACTCGAGGTAGCAATCGCCGCGTCAACCCCGCGGAGCACAATCCCGCTGGTCATCACCGCGAGTGCCTGGAATGGCTTCAGGCAGCTGCGTGCAAACACGGGCGCCGTGGTTTCTCCGAGTTGCCGAATGACATCGCCCTCGGGGGAGAACACAACGGCGGCTCCAGCGTGGCGGGACTCAACGAATCCGCTGCGCTCGACCGTGCCAAGTTCTACCGCGCCGGTCAGCGAGAATGTGCCGTTGCGCCGTTGCTCAGAGAGTTGCGAATCCATCACGAAGAACCTCCAAGCCGTCATCCACGAGTTCATTGCTCATGACCAGGCTCGGCAGGAATCGTAGAACGTTTCCCCAGGTGCCTGCGCTCAACAACAGTACGCCGTGGGATGCCGCGTGCGCGATGAGTTTCGACACGGCGGCAGCGTTCGGTTCCTTCGTCGTCGCCCCGGTTCCGGGTTGTACGAGCTCGGCAGCAACCATGGCACCGCGCCCACGCACCTCGCCGATAATGTCAGAGCGACTCGCGAGGTCACGCAGGCCGGCCGTGAGGCGGGCGCCAATCCGATCCGCTTCGGCGAGCAGGTTGTCGGCGGCGATGGTGTCAAACACGGCCACGGCGGCCGCGCAGGCGACGGGATTGCCACCGAATGTGCCGCCGAGGCCACCCGATTGCGCGGCATCCATGATCTCTGCTCGACCGGTCACTGCAGCGAGCGGCAGACCCCCGGCAATGGCCTTCGCAGTGAGCACAAGGTCAGGTTCCCAGTTGAAGTGCTCGCTCGCAAAATAGCGACCCGTGCGCGCGATGCCCGACTGGATTTCATCGGCGATCATGACGACACCGGTGTCGGTGCACCACTGCTGCAGTGTCGGCAAGTAACCATCGGCCGGGACAATGAAGCCACACTCACCCTGGATGGGTTCGATGACCAGGCACGCGAGGTCGGCCACGCCGACAATCTTCTCAAGATAGTCAATGGTGCGCGTGGCCGCCTCGGCACCACTGAGCCCGTCGCGGTACGGGTAGGAGTTCGGCACGTGGTAAACGTCTCCGGCCAAAGGTCCAAACCCGGTGGCGTACGGGTGTGCTCGGAAGTTCATCGCCATCGTGAGGTTTGTGCGACCGTGGTAGGCGTGGTCGAGCACGGCAACGGCTCGTCGCCCCGTGAACTTGCGTGCGATCTTGACACCGTTTTCCACTGCCTCCGCCCCGGAATTGACCAGGACACTGTGTTTTTCCCACGCACCGGGGGTGTGCTGGGCGAGCAATTCGGCCACCTGCACGTACTCCGGGTACGGAGTGATCGTGAAGAGGGTGTGGGTCAGGTCGGCCAGCTGGCGTTGCGCAGCGGCAACGACCCGGTCGGCGGTATGGCCCACGGTGGTGACGCCAATCCCGGCTCCGAAGTCGAGTATCTGGTTACCATCAACGTCCACGAGGATGGACCCGTGTGCCCGGTCAATGTAGATCGGGAGAGTGGTGGCGACACCGGTAGACACGACTTTCGCGCGGCGTGCGTGCAGCGCCTGCGATGCCGGCCCCGGGATGGCGGTGACCACTTTGCGTTTAAGAGCGATGGATGCCACGGCAGCTGTGGTGACATCTGTGGAGGTCTGCATCGTGTCAGTCATAATCGTCTCAGCCTATCGTCGCGGAACTCTGTCGGAACAGAAGTTGACAGCGAATCTGTCGAGGGGAGCTCCGTCGCGTCCCTGCGTGTTGGATCGTCTATAACCCCGATACTCTGCGTGCCCTCCAACAGCGTCGCGTCCCTGCGTGTTGGATTGTCTCGAGTGCTGCGACCACGGCTCCGGGCAGCACGCGTCGCGTCCCTGCGTGTTGGATCGTCTGGCTTTAGATTCGCAGGGCTTGTCATCGATCGACTCACCGTGGGCGCACTACTCAGCAGCACAATGGTCACCTCCGGCGCGGTGGCAAACCGACTCAACCGATTAGCCACGAAGGGGCTCATCAGTCAAGAAACGGATCCGGACAATCGCAGAAGCGTCATCGTCACGTTGACCGGCAAGGGTAATGTCGTGTGCGCCTCTGTTTGTTCCGGATGTCCCGGAATGCGGGCGCTACCTCTGACCCCACCGACACGGATGCCCGCCAACCCACCGGGTGCACGGCAGGAACCCGGCAAGCTGCTCAACTCGGGGGTCGCCGAACCAGCGGTTCCAGAGGATCCAAAAGTTCAGGTTGCCGAAGGCGGCACACGGGTCGGTCGTGTCGTGGTTTGCCAGTGTTGCGGCATTGGGCTGATACGGCGTGTAGTTGTACAGGTTGGCGGTGGCCTGGTTAGCGATGGTCACGGGGGAGGCCCCGCACGAGGCATCCGGGTTGTATCGCACTGTAACGGTTCCGATTTTGTACGCGCGATCAGGTTTTTCGGTGTACTGCCGAAACTGCCATGCCGCGTTGTACACCTGGTTGAAGAAGCCAAAGTATTGCGTGTCGCAGGCGGCGGTATCGGGGCAGGCGTATCCGGTTGCTCGCTGATAGCCGTACGTGCTCGGCTCGGTGAGCAGGGATTGCTCCTTTTGCACCAGCACGAGCAGGGTGCGTGGGCTGATTCCGCAGGAAACAGCAACTTTTTTGATGATTCGGCTTGCCGGTTCTCGAGTGGCCCCGGTATACCCCTGGCAGTGTCCCGGGGCAACGCTCTCCTCCGACGGGGTGTCTTGCGTGTAGCGTGCTAAGCAGGGCGAGACGCTGTCACTGGGGGTGCACGGCACGCTTTCGATGAACCGCTGAATCTGCTGCTCGGTCATTGCTGCGCTGTCAAAAAAGGCCTCGTCACTGACGATGAATCCGGGAGTGAACCTGTCAGACAACGGGCGCATATCGTCGGGCTGCAAGAACCCGGGGGATGCGGCGCAGCCGGTGATCGTGAGAGCGATCAGAAGGGTGAGCCACATTCCGGCGAGCGTGGTCTTCTTCACGATCCCGACTCTACCGGGCTGAGGCTGTATGCCCTCTGTCTGCTGTTGCTCGCTGCGCCCGCTGGTGTTCTTTGTGCGTGCCGATGTTCTCCGTGCACTGTTGGTTTCTGTGCACTGTTGTTTTCCATGACCGCCGCGCTCTACCGCACCGTACAGTGGAACGGTGCGCAGAATCGTTATTCTTGGATCATCCGGTTCAATTGGAACACAGGCCCTGGATGTTATCCGACATAACCGTGATCTGTTTCAGGTGGTGGGCCTCGCCGTCGGGGCCCGTCGCAAGGTGCTCGCTGCGCAGGCTCGCGAATTCGGTGTGAAAGATACCGCGGTGGGAATCGACGAGACCGAGGCACTTGTCCGATCACTCGATGCGGATGTTGTTCTCAACGCCATTACCGGTTCGGTCGGGCTGCGTCCGACACTCGCGGTGTTGGAACGAGGAATGATTCTTGCGCTCGCGAACAAAGAATCTTTGATCGTGGGTGGCGACCTCGTCACCCGGCTGGCACGGCCGGGTCAGATCGTCCCGGTCGATTCAGAACACTCGGCCCTGGCGCAGGCGCTGCGGGCGGGGCATCCCACCGAAGTTCGCAGGCTCGTGCTCACCGCCTCGGGGGGGCCGTTTCGCGGGTGTTCGCGAGAATTTTTGCGGAGTGTCACGCCCGCGCAGGCGCTGATTCATCCAACCTGGGACATGGGGCCGGTTGTGACAATAAATTCCGCGACGCTCGTGAACAAGGGCCTTGAAGTCATCGAAGCGCGACTGCTGTTTGACGTGGGGTACGACCACATCGACGTTGTTGTGCATCCGCAATCGATCATCCACTCGATGGTGGAATTTGTGGATGGCTCAACCCTCGCGCAGGCATCTCCCCCCGATATGCGACTGCCGATTTCCCTCGGCCTGCACTGGCCCCATCGAGTGTCCGGTGTCGGGACACCGCTGGACTGGTCGCGCGCTGCCCAGTGGAACTTTGTGCCCCTCGACGAAGACGCGTTTCCCGCCGTCGCCCTCGCCAAGCAGGTCGGTCGAGCAGGCGGTGAGTTTCCCGCTGTGTTCAATGCCGCCAATGAAGAGGCTGTCGCGGCGTTCAAGGCGGGCAAGATCGGGTTTCTCGATATCGTGGACACCGTGCGTTCAGTTGTCGATGCGCACGTGACCACATCTGGTGAGCTCACCCTCGCATCCCTGACCGATGCTGAAGCGCGAGCGCGACGAGCCGCCCAATTCCTCATGGCTCACCTTGACTCCTGGACTACTCTGTAACGCGTGGAAACGGTACTTGCCTACGCCATCGGTGTCATGGTCATCGTCGTGGGTCTTGCGATATCAATTGGGTTGCACGAGATTGGGCACCTCGTGCCCGCAAAGCTGTTCGGGGTGCGGGTTCTCAAGTACATGATTGGATTTGGACCCAGGCTGTGGTCTCGTCAGAAAGGCGAGACGGAGTACGGGGTCCGAGCCATCCCGCTCGGTGGGTACATTTCGATGATCGGAATGTTTCCGCCGCAGGGCGCCGGAGCGGAGGCAGAAGCGACAGCGGAGGCAGAAGCGACAGCGGATGAGTCGTCCCTCCCTCCTGGCCGGGAACCGGCTCCCGAGCTTGAATCGAGAAGGAGCAGGGCCGTATCCTCATCCTCGTCCCGCGGCTGGGGGCTGACCTTTTTTCGCAATATGGTGCAGGATGCGCGTGATTCGAGCGAAGAGACAGTCGGTGCGGGCGATGAGAGCCGTACCTTCTACCGACTGACACCGTGGAAGCGGATCATCATCATGCTTGGCGGTCCGATCATGAACCTCCTGCTCGCGATCGTGTTTTTTGCCATTCTGCTTATGGGGTTTGGACAACCGCAGGCCACGACGACGCTCGGGAGTGTTTCGCGGTGTGTGCTCACGGCGGCTGACGGGCAGCGCGAGTGTCAACCGGGTGACCCGAAAGCACCCGCCGCACAGGCGGGCCTTCAACCCGGCGACCGGATTGTGTCGCTCAACGGCACCCGCATCACCGCGTGGGAGCAGGTCACGCAGATCATTCGAGCCCACTCGGGCCTACCGCTGAGTGTCACCGTTTTGCGCGGGGGTCTTGAGCACACTCTGAGCGTGATACCTGCGACAACCACTCTGCCGGTTCTCGATAACAATGGCACCCCGCAGCGGGATGCCTCGGGCGCCCCAGTAACCACCGAGGCAGGTTACATCGGGGTCGGCCCGACATCCGCGCGGGTTCCACAGTCCTTTCCGACCGTATTGTCAACGGTCGGAGACAGCATTGGCCGGACCCTCGCGTTCTTGCCGACACTGCCCGCAAAACTCATTGACGTTGCAAAGGCAACATTCGGGGTGGAGAAACGTGACCCGAACGGTCCGGTTTCGGTGGTGGGGGTTGGTCGGCTTGCGGGTGAAATCGCATCCCTGCCACAGATCACGATTGCCGACAAGGTATCGAGTTTTATTGGACTCCTCGCCTCGCTTAACGTCATGCTCTTCGTTCTCAACCTGCTGCCGCTGCTGCCGCTCGACGGTGGACACGTGGCTGGCGCGCTGTGGGAATCCCTCAGGCGGGCTGCCGCGAAACTCCGGGGTCGGCCGACCCCATTACCGGTTGATATTGCCCGGCTCATGCCGGTGACGTTCGTTGTCGTTGTTTTCTTCATCGCCATGAGCGCGCTGCTCATTATTGCGGACTTTGTGAAACCAATCACGCTACAGTAGCTGCCCGCAGACCGCGCGACTCCGGTGCCCGTGAACTCTTCGAAGATAACCTCAGCGCTGGCCGCTTGCGGACCGCACGACTACCCCTCGGGGAGTACGTCGTTTCCGGCGGGCGACGTATCGGGTGCCGTATGTCGATAGATTCAGTGCATGGATGAACTGTCACGCGGGAAGAATCAGACCGGAGGGACGCAGGCCCGGTTCATCGGAGCATCCGGCAGGTTTCGCAGCGGTGAACACAGATGGCGGTGCCACCAACGGGTGCTCACTCTGCCGACAGTCGTCGTGAGCCCAACCTGCCACGGGTACGGTGTGGGTGGATCACCTGTTTATCTGAGCTCTATCCGTCACTCCGGTCACTCCGGTTCGGTTTACGGTGATGACGATTATCCTGCTGACTTGCTTTGGAATTGGCGCGATCATTCGCGTACGAGAAGAGAACCGGCGTACATTCCTCGCCGATATGACCCACCAGTGCACCACCATCGAACAACAGGAACGAGTGCGGATTGCCCGCGAACTTCATGATGTGATTGGATACGCCCTGTCGCAAATCACGGTGCAGGCGGGGGTTGGGCTTCACCTCATGGACCGTGATCCCGATCAGGCGCGGTTAGCGCTCATGAACATTCGGGATGTCTCTAAGTCCGCGCTCGCCGAGGCGCGCACGGTGCTCGGGGTGCTTCGAGACAGGGATGCCCCGGTGCTCCCGCAGCCCGGTCTCGCCGGTATTGCCCGGTTGATCGCGGGTGTGCACTCGCCAGACCTCGTCGCTGTGCTCGATGATCAGGTGGCCGGGCAACAGCCAGCTCAGGCCACCGGACTGGCTGCGTATCGGATTGTGCAGGAGGCGCTCGCCAATGTCGTTCGGCACGCGCAGGCTCACCGGGTGACGGTTCGACTGGAACGGGTCGGCGACCAGCTGCACCTGACGGTTACTGACGACGGTCGTGGTGTCCCCACGGGTCAACGGGTCGGATATGGCATCCTGGGAATGCAGGAGCGTGCAGAACTGCTCGGTGGGAGCGTTGCGGTGTTTCCGGGAGCAACCGGAGGCACGCAGATCACGGTGACACTGCCGTGGGGGGACGGAGGTATCTGAATGATCCGGGTTGCGCTCGCGGACGATCATGTGCTCGTGCGAGCCGGGTTTCGCGCGCTGCTGGATGCGGAGTCGGATATCGAGGTCGCACACGAGGCCGCCACCGGCACGGAACTGCTCCGGCTGCTTCGAGCTGATCCGGTTGATGTCGTGCTCATGGACATTCGGATGCCCGCCGGTGACGGCCTTGACACCACGGAGCGAATCACCGCTGACCCTGTGCTGGCCGGGGTGCGAATCGTCATTGTCACGGCCTTCGAACTCGACGAGTATGTCGTGCAGGCGGTACGGGCGGGCGCGAGCGGGTTTCTCGTCAAAGACGCTGAACCGACCGATCTTATCCGGGCCGTGCGTGTGGTTGCGATCGGTGACGCACTCCTTTCGCCGGGCATCACCAAACGGTTATTGGAACGGTTGATGACCGGTCTTCGGGATGCCCCGGACTCGAGCGTGCTCGAGGTGCTGACCGCTCGCGAGCGGGAAGTTTTGATATTTGTCGGTCAGGGCCTGAGCAACGAGGAGATTGCTGCTCGGCTGTATCTGTCGCCGCTCACCGCAAAAACTCACGTTTCCCGGATCATGACGAAGTTACACGCTCGTGATCGGGTGCATTTGGTTGTTGTCGCGTACGAGACCGGGTTGGTCACGCCCGGTTGGCTGTAGCCGAGCCCCGTTCTCACCGGGCATTCGCGGGAGCTGGCACCGTTGTTGTTGCTGGTGAGAGCCGGGCTCCGTTCTCACCGAGCATCCCGGTTGTGACACCGGAGCGGTTCCTGGTTCGAGTGCCGGTTGATATCGCGGGCAGGTGTTCCGGTAGCGCACAGGAGGGGCCTTAGAGGGTAACAGCCAGATCCGTCCGCTAGAATGCTGTGTATACTGTGGCCAAATCGGTCTCGTACGAGTAGCATCAGAATTCCCGCCGGGGTGTCCTGGTTTTCCCTCGCGGCGAGGCCGTGTTTACCCGTCAGGCGCTGCTGTTAACGTGTGGCGGTGCCCGATCCGCTGTGGTGTACGTAAACGAGTTGTGTTGGGGCATCGCCTTGCGGCGGTCGCACGCAGGCGTACGCACGGGCCCACAGTTACACCCTCGGGAGCAGATTGACTGCATCCGATTGGTGGATTCGTTCGCCGGACGATCCGAGCAGAGTAGGGACACGGTCTATTTGGACCCGCCACGACGACCCCGGTCAGGGTTACACAGGAGATTAGGGAATCACCACCATGCTGATAACAGTATTTACCGACGAAGGATTCGGGCACCCCGCGTTCTTCCCTTTTTTCATCATCGGACACGCCATCTGGATCGTTGTCATTGTTTTGTTGATTGTGCTCGTTGCGAGACGTCGCCGGTCGTGGACCCGCGGTGACGGCTGGAATGGCCCACAGAGTCCTGGTGGACACTGGACGCAGATGGACGCCGAGCAGACTCTCGCGGAACGTTTCGCCAGGGGTGATATTGATGAGGCCGAATACCGCGCCCGACTCGAGGTGCTGCGAGCCCAGCGCCCCAGCTAAACACGGCCCTGGGGCTGATCTGCCCGCCGCTCAGTTCCTTGCCGACCAGCGTCCCAGCTAAACACGGCCTCGGGTTCGAACCCCGGCGAGTAGGTTGGCCGGGCAAGCTGGCAGTAAGGGGGTGGGGGATACCCGTGGCATCCTCCACTCTGTGTGCGCCCAGCCCCGCCATCGGCCCGGCTCTAGACTTGTCGCATGCCTGCCGTGAACCTGGGAATACCCACTGTGCCCGATCTCCTCGCCCCGCGCCGGAAGTCTCGCCAGATCAAGGTTGGCAAGGTTCTGGTCGGCGGCGGCGCTCAGGTCAGCGTGCAGTCGATGACCACGACGCAGACCACCGACATCAATGGCACCCTGCAGCAAATTGCCGAATTGACCGCCTCCGGTTGTGACATTGTGCGGGTTGCGGTGCCAACGCGGGAAGACGCAGAAGTGCTGCACATCATTGCGAAGAAGAGCCAGATTCCGGTCATCGCCGATATCCACTTTCAACCCCACTATGTGTTCCAGGCCATTGACGCGGGATGCGCCGCAGTGCGAGTGAACCCGGGAAATATTCGCAAGTTCGACGACAGGGTGGCGGAGATCGCCGCTGCGGCAGGTGCCGCCGGAGTGAGCCTGCGCATTGGCGTGAATGCGGGATCGCTCGACCCGCGTTTGCTGGAGAAGTACGGCAAGGCCACCCCGGAGGCACTCGTTGAGTCAGCAGTGTGGGAAGCGAGCCTCTTCGAAGAGCACAACTTCCACGACTTCAAGATTTCGGTTAAACACAACGACCCCGTTGTTATGGTGAAGGCCTATCGACTCCTTGCAGAGCGCGGTGATTGGCCGCTGCACCTCGGAGTGACCGAGGCCGGGCCAGCGTTCCAGGGCACGATCAAGAGTGCAACAGCATTCGGAATCCTGCTTGGTGAGGGCATTGGCGACACCATTCGAGTGTCCCTCTCTGCACCTCCCGCAGAGGAGATCAAGGTCGGGTTGCAGATCCTGCAGTCGCTGAATCTGCGGGAGAGGAAGCTGGAGATTGTCTCGTGCCCGTCGTGTGGTCGCGCGCAGGTTGATGTCTACAAGCTCGCTAATGATGTCACCGACGGGCTGGAAGGAATGACCGTTCCACTGCGCGTTGCCGTCATGGGGTGTGTTGTCAACGGACCGGGCGAGGCGCGTGAGGCCGACCTCGGCGTGGCATCCGGAAACGGCAAGGGTCAGATCTTCGTCAAGGGTGAGGTCATCAAGACGGTACCCGAGGCCGATATTGTGGCGACCCTCATTGAAGAGGCCACTCGCATTGCCGACGAAATGGGCGCGGATGCCCCGGTCGGGTCGCCGCAGGTTGTGACGAGCGGGCTGGGCTGAACACGGGTTCGTTACGCGTTACCGCCGGAGCATCCCACCCGGACACACTCCGGTGCCACACACAGACAGTCGGTGCGTGAGGGGGAACTCGAGCATCCCACCCGGACACTTTCCGGTGCCGCTCTAGAATGAGCGGGTGCCAACACGCCTATCGAATTACTTTTTCCGTACCCTTCGCGAAGATCCCGCCGATGCTGAGGTCATGAGTCACAAGCTCCTTGTCCGGGCTGGCTACATTCGGCGGCAAGCTCCCGGGGTGTTCGCGTGGTTGCCACTGGGTCTGCGTGTGAAGGCGAAGATTGAGCAGATCATCCGGGAAGAGATGGCTGCCGCCGGTGCGCACGAGGTTCATTTTCCGGCACTGCTGCCGCGGGAACCCTACGAGGCGACCGGCCGGTGGACCGAGTACGGAGAGGCACTCTTTCGACTCAAGGACCGCAAAGACGCCGACTACCTACTCGCACCCACTCACGAAGAGGCCTTCACTCTGCTCGTGAAAGACCTGTATAACTCCTACAAAGGCCTCCCCGTCACGCTCTACCAAATTCAAGATAAGTATCGGGATGAGGCGCGTCCCCGCGCCGGTCTACTGCGCGGGCGTGAATTCACCATGAAGGACGCCTACTCCTTCGACATGACCGACGCGGGACTCGAGGCCAGTTACCAGAAGCAGCGGGTTGCGTACGAACGCATCTTTACCCGGCTCGGACTCGAGTACGTCATTGTCCAGGCGGATGCCGGTGCCATGGGCGGCTCTAAGAGCGAAGAATTCCTGTACCCCACGCCCATCGGGGAAGACAGTTTTGTGCGCACCGAGGGCGGATACGCGGCGAACGTCGAGGCGTATGTTACCCAGGCTCCGGCGGCCCGTCCGACGGTGGGACTTCCCGCTGCACAGACCGTGGACACCCCGAACACCTCGACGATCAACACCCTTGTTGAGCAGCTCAACGCCTCGCACCCGCGCGAAGATCGACCGTGGCAGGCATCCGACACCCTCAAAAACGTGGTGCTCGCGCTCACCGCACCGAATGGCACGCGCGAGATGGTCGTTGTCGGTGTGCCCGGTGACCGGGAGGTGGACCTGAAGCGCGCGGAGGTTGCATTCGCACCGGCGACGGTAGAACCAGCCACTGATGCCGACTTCGCGAAGAACCCTACCCTTGTGAGGGGGTACATCGGCCCGTGGTCGGTGAGCGGTGCCGTGCTCGGAACGGCATCGACCAGTGGCATCCGGTACCTGTGTGATCCGCGCATTGTCGCCGGGTCCGTGTGGGTGACCGGTGCCAATGTGCCCGGTCAGCACGCCATCAGTGTCGTCGCAGACCGCGACTTCACCGCCGATGGTGTGGTTGATATTGCTCAGGTGCGGGCGGGCGATCCGGCACCGGATGGCTCGGGGCCCATCGACATCGCCCGGGGAATGGAAATCGGGCACGTGTTCCAGCTCGGTCGCAAGTACGCTGAGGCGCTCGGACTCAGAGTGCAGGGCGAGGACGGCAAACTCACGACCGTGACCATGGGCTCCTACGGTATCGGGGTCACCCGCATTCTCGCGATTATTGCCGAGAATCTCAGTGACGCGAAGGGGCTGGTCTGGCCCGCCGCAGTAGCACCGTTCGATGTTCATGTCGTGGCAGCCGGAAAGGACCCGGTCGTTTTTGAGACCGCAGAAAAACTCGCTGCCGCGATTGAGAAGACCGGGCGGGAGGTGCTCTACGACGATCGCACGTCGCTGTCACCGGGTGTGAAGTTTGCCGACGCCGAGATAATCGGGGTCCCGACCATCCTCATCGTCGGGCGTGGTGCTGCCGAGGGCCGGGTCGAACTCTGGAACCGTGCGAGCGGTGAACGTACCGAGGTCACGATCGAGGATGCACTGGTGGGCTTCGGGTGAGCCCATCGGGTGTCGGCGCGTGCGCACCCCGAATCAGGGAAGTCGGGTACCGTTTCCCGCCCGGCTGCGGCCTGGATTCCGGGATGGGCATCCCGAATCAGGGAAGTCGGGTACCGTAGAAGCATTCGGGCCGGTGCGATTGCACTCGCCGCCGCAGAACACACAGCTGAACAGAGGAGGCCGTCATGGATATCGACCTCAGCGTCCTTCGTATGATGGAGCGCGAGAACGAGATCCCGTTCGATGAACTCGTCGAGATCATCGAACAGGCTGTGCTCACGGCGTACATCAAACACACGAATCCGTCGCAGCACGGTCACAACAACCCGACCGACGCGCGAGTGCGACTTGACCGGAAGACCGGCCATCTCTCGGTGTACGTGCCCGAGCATAACGCCGACGGCGCGGTCATTGGCGAGGTCGAAGACTCTCCCGATGACTTCGGGCGGATCGGGGCCTACGCCGCCAAACAGGTCATTAACCAGCGCCTTCGTGAGATTGCCGACGACCACGTGCTCGGTGTGTTTCGCGGTCGCGAGGGTGACATCATCGCCGGAATCATCCAACAGGGCCCCAACCCGCGGATGATTCACATTGATCTTGGTGCGGTCGAAGCACTTCTGCCGCCGGAGGAGCAGGTGCCCGGTGAGGAGTATACGCACGGGCAGCGCATCCGGGTGTATGTGACCAGTGTCGCGAAGGGCAACAAGGGCCCTTCGATTACGGTCTCGCGGAGTCATCCCGCTCTCGTGCGAAAGCTTTTTGCACTCGAAGTGCCAGAGATCGCATCCGGCGTTGTGGAGATTGTCTCGCTCGCCCGCGAAGCGGGGCACCGATCAAAGATTGCGGTGCGCGCAATGCAGCCCGGGGTCAACGCAAAGGGAGCTGCGATCGGCGAACTGGGCCAGCGTGTGCGAGCGGTCACCGCAGAGTTGGGAAACGAAAAGGTCGACATTGTTGACTGGTCGGAAGACCTTGCAACCTTTGTGCGCAACGCACTCTCGCCCGCAAAGGTTTCGAGCGCCTTCGTTATCGACGAGGCATCGCGCGCTGTTCGTGCCCTCGTGCCGGACTACCAACTGTCTCTTGCGATCGGTAAAGAGGGGCAAAACGCCCGGCTTGCCGCAAAACTCACCGGTGCAAAGATCGATATCCAGCCGGACTCTGTGCTTGAGGACTAGCCCCCAGAATTTATAAGGACCCGACGGGTCACCGCTGAAAACTCTAGGTGTGTAGGATGGAACCGGTTAGAACGTGCATTGGATGTCGTTCTCGCGCCACGCGATCCTCGCTTATGCGGGTTATTGTCCAGGATTCCCGGGTTATTATCGATGACTCGGGCGCCGGTCCGGGTCGCGGTGCGTGGTTGCATCCTCGGCACGAATGCTACCAACTCGCACTCCGACGCCGTGCCTTTGGGCGAGCGCTTCGGGTTCAGGGCGAACTAGACACCCGCAATGTAGAGAACAGGCTGAACGGCTAATGGACAAGTCATGAGTGGCTCGAAATGAGACCCGCCCGTCACTAGTGGCCCCCCTGTTACGGGAGGGCCCGGAACAGGAGAAGTGTGGCTGCCAAACCACGTGTACACGAGATCGCGTCTGAACTCGGTGTTGACAGCAAAGTTGCCCTTGAGAAGCTCAAGGAAATGGGCGAGTACGTCAAGGGCCCCTCGTCGTCTATTGAACCGCCCGTTGCCCGTCGGCTGAAGGCCGCACTGGAAGAGGCCGGTCTCGCCAACAAACCGGCGGATGTCCCGGCTGCCCCCCCGACAAAGGTGCCGACTGCGCCGTCACCAGGACCACGAACTCCCGCGGTGCCGGTGCCGACACCACCGGCCTCCGAGGGCTCGGGGGCGGATGCTCCGCCAGCAGCTGTTGCGGAGGTCCCGCTCACCGTGGCAGAGCGTCAGGCGCTTGCCGCGGAAAAGGCAGCGCAGCCCGAGGCATCCGTGAGCCCGGTCACCGAGGCACCCGATACCGACGGTGCCGCGCGCCCCGGAGGCCCGCGTCCCAGCGCACCGCGCCCGGGGAACAACCCGTTTTCGAGCGCACAGGGGATGGGACAACGCCCGCCCCAACCGCGCCCGGGGAACAACCCGTTCGCGAGCGCACAGGGGATGGGGCAGAGGCCCAGCCCCGGCAATATTCCTCGCCCGCAGGCGCCCCGACCTGGTGCCCCGCGTCCGGGCGGAGCTGGCGGCCCGGGTCGTCCGGGTGGCCCGGGTGCTCGTCCCGGTGGTTCCGGTCGCTCCGGTGGTCCGGGTGCTCGTCCCGGTGGTGCCGGTGGCGGGAGTGGGTTTACGCGCGGATCCGCCGGAGCGGGTGCGGGAGCCGGTGCGCCCGGAGGCGCGCCACGTCCCGGTGCCGGTGGTCGCGGTCGTGGTCCCGGTGGTGGTACCGCCGGTGCGTTCGGACGTGGTGGCGGTGGTAAGAACCGTGCGCGCAAGTCGAAGCGCACAAAACGGCAAGAATTCGAGATGCGGGAGGCACCCTCGCTCGGCGGGGTAAGCGTTCCGCGTGGCGATGGTGACACCGTTATTCGACTGCGGCGCGGGGCATCCATCTCGGATTTTGCCGAGAAGATCAACGCCAATCCCGGTTCGCTTGTTACCGTGTTGTTTCACCTTGGTGAGATGGCGACGGCAACCGAATCGCTCGACGAGGCAACCTTCGAGGTGCTCGGAGCCGAACTCGGCTATCGTATCCAGGTTGTGTCACCCGAAGATGAAGACCGCGAGCTGCTCGAGGGCTTTGACATTGATCTTGATCAGGAGTTGGAAGACGAGACCGACGAGGACCTGCAGGTGCGGCCACCGGTCGTCACCGTTATGGGCCACGTTGATCACGGTAAAACTCGACTGCTTGATGCGATTCGTAATGCGAACGTCGTGGCGGGTGAAGCCGGTGGCATTACCCAGCACATCGGTGCCTACCAGGTGCACACCACTCATGAGGGCCTCGACCGTGCCATTACCTTCATCGACACGCCCGGTCACGAGGCGTTCACCGCGATGCGTGCCCGTGGTGCCCAGGTGACCGACATCGCGATTCTGGTCGTCGCGGCTGATGACGGCATCATGCCGCAGACAATTGAGGCGCTCAACCACGCCCAGTCCGCCAACGTGCCGGTTGTTGTCGCGGTAAACAAGATCGACAAGCCAGAGGCCAACCCGGCAAAGGTGCGCCAACAACTCACTGAGTTCGGGCTCGTTGCCGAGGAGTACGGCGGCGAGGTCATGTTCGTGGATGTCTCAGCCCGCGAGGGTACTGGCATCCGGGAACTGCTCGACGCGGTGCTTCTCACCGCCGATGCGGGGCTCGACCTCCGGGCGAACCCCGACAAGTCTGCTCGTGGTGTCGCGATTGAGGCCAAGCTCGACAAGGGCCGTGGTGCCGTCGCAACAGTGCTTATCCAATCGGGAACCCTCCGGGTTGGCGACGCAATCGTCGCGGGCACAGCGTACGGCCGGGTGCGGGCGATGGCGGACGAGAACGGTGATCTGGTCGTCGAGGCAACGCCGTCACGGCCCGTTCAGGTGCAGGGTTTGTCGAGTGTCCCTCGTGCCGGTGATGTCTTCCTCGTCACTGACGAAGACCGTACTGCTCGCCAGATTGCTGAAAAGCGGGAAGCCGCGCAGCGTAACGCACAACTCGCGAAGGCTCGCAAGCGCATCTCCCTCGAAGACTTTACCCGCGCGCTCGAAGAGGGCAAGGTCGAAGCACTCAACCTCATTATCAAGGGTGATGTGTCCGGTGCCGTCGAGGCGCTGGAAGAGTCTCTCCTCAAGATCGAGGTGGATGACTCGGTGCAGCTGCGTATCCTCCACCGTGGTGTGGGGGCCATCACGGAGAGCGACATCGACCTCGCCACCATCGACAACGCCATTGTTATCGGATTCAACGTGCGCCCCGACGTTAAGGCTCGCGAGCGTGCCGCCCGTGAAGGGGTGGACGTTCGGTTCTACGCGGTCATTTACAACGCGATTGACGATATCGAACAGTCACTGAAGGGTATGCTCAAACCCGAGTTCGAAGAGGTGCAGTCGGGTGTCGCTGAGATTCGTGAGATATTCCGTTCCTCGAAGTTTGGCAACATTGCGGGTGTGCTCGTGCGTTCCGGCACGATCACGCGCAATGCGAAGGCACGGGTCATCCGTGATGGTGTTGTGCTTGCCGACGGTCTGGCCATCGAGTCACTGCGGCGGTTCAAAGACGATGCCACGGAGGTGCGGGAGGGGTACGAGTGTGGTATCGGGCTGGGGAAGTTCAACGATATCCAAATTGGCGACGAGATCGAGACTATCGAGATGAGGGAGAAGGCTCGAGGGTAAGCGGATTAGATTTTTCCTCCCCGTAAGGGGTGGGGCCTCAGAAAATTAGCGGAAAACCGGTTATGTGTTTTTCCTTCCCCGCCAGGGGTGGGGTGGCCCGGTGAATGTACGGTTTGTCAGGACCCGACTCCGTGCCTCGGTGGAGGATGAAGGAGGTGGGATTGATGATACGGAAAGGTAGGTGGCTGTTGTGGTGGATCCAGCGCGGGCGCGGAAGTTGGCGGATCGAATCAAAGAGATTGTGGCGCAGCGGTTAGAGAAAGGGTTGCGTGATCCTCGGTTGGGGTTTGTGACCCTGACAGATGTGCGAGTGACCGGGGATTTGCAGCACGCGAGCATTTTTTACACCGTGTACGGTGACGAACGGTCGCGGAAAAATTCGGCGCTCGCGCTCACTGCGGCAACCGGGATGCTCCGCACCGAGGTGGGGCGCAACCTCAGCACGCGACTCACGCCCACGCTCGAGTTCATCCTCGATGGTGTCCCGGAAAACGCGGAGCACATTGAGGATCTCCTGCGCGAAGCGCGCGAACGGGACGCGGAGACCACCGCACTTGCGGCATCTGCCCACTACGCGGGCGATGCTGATCCCTACGTTAAGCCGCGCGCTGTCGAGGACGACGAAGACGAGTAGATCGCAACGGAGTATGAAGACGCTGTGGTCTCGATGGTTCATATGGTGTTCAACCGGGCGTTTTCGGTTGGGAATGCTGTGGAGCGGCGTTCGTTGGATCTGTGGGCGCTTGCGAGTGGACGTGAGAGAGAAGGGCTTGGGCGTTGGCGAGTGAGGGAGTTCGGTTGGTGAGTGGGGGAGTTCGGTCGTTGGGTGAGGGATGTGAGAGGGTGTGGTGATGAGGAACTGGGTGCGTGTGCTTGGCCTTGTGTGGGCGACAGGTCGGGGAGGTGTGGTTGGGATAGTGTTCACTACCGCGCTGGATGCTCTGATGCCGGCGGCTCAGGTTGTGCTTCTGGGTGTGACGGTGAATGCTGTGCTCCGGGCGGAGCGCCCGAGCGAGCTTGTGCTGTATCCGCTGTTGTTTGGTCTGGTGGCCTGCCTCAGTCTCGTTTTTACCGCGCTGCAGGGTTACTGGCAGGCTTCTTTGGAACAGCGTGTATCAAACACCTTTAATCTCAAGCTCGCGGAGAAGTCTGCGCAGTTGAGTTTGCCTGATTTTGAGAATCCACGGGTGTACAACATGCTGCAGTTGGCGACTCGTGAGGCAACGGGTAGACCCTTCCAGATGTTCTCTCAGCTTGTTGCGACAATATCGGGTGGGATATCTCTTGTGAGTGTTACTGGTATCCTCATCAGTTGGAATCCTTTGGTTGCGGTTTTGGTGCTTCTTTCTCCGATACTTCCTGTGTGTGTGAATCAGTTCTTTGTCAAGCGATTGTGGCGGGTAGAGCGTGAGCGGTCTGAGGAGAGGCGCAGGGGGGAGTATTTGTTAGCGTTGATGACGAATGACAAGCCTTACAAGGAAACACGGTTATTTGGTCTAGTTCCTCATTTCATTCAGACCTATCGGACTATGCTTGGTCGCTTCTATGACGTAGATATGGATATTGAGCGCAAGCGGAGCTTGGCGAGTGTTGTTTCTGGGCTTGTTGGTGTGGTGGTGACCGCGGTAGCTATCTTCTTTGCGATTTCAGATGCGCTTGCTGCCAGTGATGTTGGGCGCTTGGCGGCCTACATCAGTGCTATCGCGGCGGTGAGCGTGGCCGCGCAGATGTTTATCGGCGGATTTGGACAGCTCTTCGAGCACACGCTATTTCTTGGCAATTTGTTTGATTTCCTCGACCTTCATCCCGTTCTGGAGCTTGAATCGGGAGATAAGGGTGCCCGAGTGATCTCGGACGGTCCTCCCACTATTGTGTTTGAGAACGTTACTTTCTGCTATCCGGATCAGGAGAGGCCTGCGCTATCCAGTTTCTCTGCCACGTTTTATCCCGGCAAAACTGTCGCGCTAGTCGGAGCAAATGGTGCTGGTAAGTCAACTATTGTTAAGTTGCTTGCCAGGCTGTATGAGCCAACTGAGGGTCGCATTCTCATTAACGACACTGATATCCGTGAGATCGAACTTAACACATACCGCAAACAGTTAGCTGTGCTCTTCCAGGATTTCATCCAGTACGAGGCATCGCTCAGGCAGAATATTGCATACGGCCGACTCGAAGCTATGGAAGACAACGAACGAGTCATATCGGCTGCGCAACGCGCCAAGCTTGCTGATGTCATTGACGAGCTTCCCTATGGAATCGACTCACAACTGGGAAAATGGTTTAGCGAGGGTCGGCAACTCTCTGGTGGACAGTGGCAACGCGTGGCTCTGGCACGAGCGCTATTTCGTGGTGCTCCAATCATCGTCTTGGACGAACCGACAGCATCGCTTGACGCCCAAGCCGAAGAGGCGGTGTTTGAGCAGATAAACTCCGAGGAATCCGCCGCGACAAAACTCCTCATATCCCACCGATTCTCGACAGTGCGAACAGCGGATGAGATTCTAGTGATCAGCGACGGAGAACTGATCGAACAGGGAACCCACAGCTCACTCGTCTCCGCTGGCGGAGTCTACGCACACATGTACGCACTGCAGGCCAAAGGCTACACCGACTAATATCACCCTGCCAGACAAGGGGGTCCGCCGTTGACAGTGGGGACAGTATCAGTGGCACGAGACGAAGACCTGTGAGAAGAGCCCAACGTAGATGAGGATGAGACAGCATCTGAGGCACGAGGCGAAGACCTGCTGGGTCGGGGAGTTGGCGGTTGCATCAGCACTGGGGCTCATTATTGTTGCCGAAGACCTGCTGGGTCGGGGAGTTAGCCTGGGGCTATGTGCGTTTCGGGGCTGAGACCCGTGTCACCTCCGATGGGTGCCAGGTCAGTTGCGCCGGAATGTTTACCCCGTGAAGCGAATCAGGAATTCTGTCACTCCTCACAACACCCGTTGTGTTGTCGGGTAGGACGATCTCGTGTTTCCATCCCGAGCCGAGATAGACGGACTGTTGGATCATGACGTCGGCGGTGAGGCATCCGCCGGGAACTTCAGAATGTGGTTCGAGGAGTTTGGCTTTCTCCGGTCGGATAACCCACGCCATATCTCCCGTTGTTTCCGGCACCACGGTTGATTCTCCGATGAATTCGGCCACGAACAGCGAAACCGGGCGTTCGTACAGTTCTTGTGCGGTTCCCACCTGCTCGATGCGTCCCTCGTTGAAGACCGCGATTCGGTCGGAGAGGGTCAGTGCTTCTTCTTGGTCGTGGGTAACAAAGACGAAAGTTCGACCTACTTCACGATGGATCCGCCGTATCTCCAGCTGTAGCCGCTCGCGCAGATTCTTGTCGAGCGCACCGAGTGGTTCATCAAGGAGAAGTACTTCCGGTTTAAACACGAGGGCACGCGCCAGTGCAACACGCTGTTGTTGTCCGCCCGAGAGTTCACGAGGGAAGCGCTTGCCGTAGCCGCTGAGGCCCGCGGTGGCAAGTTCCGCGTTGACCAGTTCTCGGATCTGTTCCTTTGGCATCTTTCGTCTTGTCAGCGGAAAAGCAATGTTGTCGGAGACGGTGAGGTGGGGAAAGAGTGCGTAGTGTTGGAAAACAATTCCCAGTCCGCGCTTGTGTACCGGGACATCGTTGATTCTTCGTCCGTCGAGATGGATGGATCCCGCGGTAAGCTCAATAAATCCCGCGATCAGATTGAGCAGAGTCGTTTTGCCCGACCCGCTCGGACCCAGGAGCGTCAGGAACTCACCCGCCCTCACGTGCAGGGTGATGTCGTCAAGGGCTAGCGACGTGGGGTAACGCTTGGTGACACCATCAAGATAGATTTCTGCACCACGGTTAGAGGACGCTGGCATGTTTCTTCCTTCCCGAGAGAATGAGCCCGGTAATGACAAGCACCGTTGTGATCACCATGATGAGCGTCGCGGCGGCGGCAAGGGTTGGATCAGTGTTGCGTGTCACGCTGGAATACATCAGAACCGGGAGGGTATTGAGATACGGACTCTTAATGAACAGCGACAACAACACCTCGTCGAACGAGGTCACAAAAGCAAAGAGCGCACCCGAAATCATGCTGGGGAGGACATTCGGCAGTGTCACCCAAAAGAAAGTGCTGAGAGGATTTGCTCCGAGGCTCAGCGCCGCTTGTTCGAGTTGTGCATCAAAACCTGCCAGGCCTACGGTGATCGCAATAACGGTGAACGGAAGGGCAAGTACCGTGTGCGCAAAAACAAACCCGTGTAGGGTTCCCACCCAGCCGAGTTTGAGAAATAGCGCATAGAGACCGATCGCGATGATGATCCCTGGCATGATCATGGGGGCGAGCAAACCAAGCTTCAGGGCATTCGCGAGGGAACGATTGCGCAGTGCACGGAGACTGAATGCCGCAAGGGTGCCGAGAATTGTTGCGAGCACGGCGACAAGTAGTCCAATAAGAAGTGAGTTCCCGAGTGCCATCGTCCACGCAGGGTTACTGAAGAATCGTTCGTACCACCGCGGTGACCAGCCCGAAGGGGGGAACACCAGCGACGCTTTATCGGTGAAGCTCAGCGGTATCACGATGATGCTGGGGAATACAAGCCACGCCGACACGACGACGGCGAGCGCCCACAGCGCGATCTTCGTGGGGAGGCTTGTTCTCATTGTCCCGGAATCCCCACAGAGACATCCCTTCGGTGCCCTATCCGTATCAACAGTGCCACCGCGCCCAGCAGGACGAGGGTAACCGTGAGCAAAATGACGCCGAGTGCTCCACCCCGTCCCCACGCGAGCAGACCATTCACCTGCGAGTAAATCGATTGGGCCAGCATGCTGTCGGCGGGGGAACCCAGCAGCGCGGGAGTGATGTAAAAGCCCAGGGCTTGGATGAAGACCAAAAGAGATCCGGCAGCCAATCCCGGTACTGACAGTGGGACGAAGATCCGCCAGAACGCAGAGAACGGTGAGGCACCGAGCGAACGAGCTGCCATGATCAACCTGAGGTCAATCGAATTCATCGTGGCGTAGAGCGGAAGGATCATAAAGGGCATCAGCACGTGAGCCAGACCAATGAGGACTCCGGTGTTTGTTCGGAGAAGTTCAAGGGGTCCCAGTCCGATTCCAGCGAGAAGTGAATTAACAATTCCCCGATCTTGAAGGATCACGATCCAGGCAAAGGTACGAATCATGAGCGAGGTCCAGAACGGGACAAGGGTAATCGCGATGAGGATGGCACGTGTCCGAGGCGCAGAGATGACCATAAGGTAGGCAAAGGGGAACCCAAGCACCACGCACACCATCGTGGCAAATAGAGCATTACCGAACGTACGTCCGATGACCGCGAGATTGCCCGAACTGCCCAGTGCCCAGGCGTAGTTCCCCCAACCCGCTGTGGGCTCGGTCACACTGCGCCACATGCTGTCGAGTACCGGGTAGGCGAATACGCCGATAAGGAGCGCGTATGCCGGGAGCAGCAGCAGGAGTGGTCGCACGGTGGACCAGGTGCGTCTTCGTGCCCCTTCCGACGCCAGTGACATGATTTAGCCCTTGAGCCAATCGAGCCAGCGAACCAACTCGGTGTCGTAGTTCTTTGACCACCACTCAGAGTTGGAAGGGATCATCTGCTTGCGGATCTGTGGATCCGTGGTGAGATACTGTTTAGCAACAGCATCCAGTTGTGGCTTAGCTTCGTCGTGTACCGGAGAATATGACGTGAGCTCTGAAAGCTTGGCCTGCTGCGTCGCGCCAAGGTAGTAGTTGAGGTAGGCGAAAGCCGCTTTGGGATTTTTGGCGTTTTTCGGCACTCCCAGCGCATCCGCGATAATGAGAGCCTGGTTCCACACGGGTTTAATCTTCGCGCCGTTCTTTGCTGCCGCATAAGCGCGTCCTGACCACACCAAAGCCATATCAGCCTCGCCAGACTCTAACATTTGCTCTGATTCAGCACCGGTTTTCCAGTAGATGAGACTGCTTCGGAGGGGGTTGATTTTTTTGTATGCGCGGTCAACATCGAGTGGATACAGCTTGTCGGGGCTCACTCCATCGGCAAGCAGTGCTCCCTCGAATACTCCGGGTGCGATGTCTTCGAACCCTGCGATGGCTCGCTTACCCGGGAATTTTGTTGTATCGAAGAAATCCACCCACCCCGTTGGCGGTGTCGGGTACTTCGTGGTGTTGTACACAACAACGTAGCCATACTGCATCGCCGGTATATAGCACTTTCCGACCAGATTGGCGGGTGCGTGTGAGGTGTCCACGATGGTCATGTCGAGGTCCATAAACAGCCCATCTGGGCCGCACTGTTTACTGGCCCAGATCACGTCAGTATCAACGATATCCCACGTAACATTCTTGCCTTCGACCTGTGCTTTGACCTTGGAATACTCTGTCGGGCCATCCTGGAGCATTGTCGCACCGGATTCGGCGGCAAAGGGGTCAGACGCAGCCTTCACTTGCCCGTCTTGAAACACCCCTCCCCAGGAGGTGAGGGTTAGCGTGACACCCTTGAGCGAGTTCGCTTTAATGGTGCCGACTTTGGCAGGCCCCGACCCCAGATCAATCTCGGGGGCCGACGCGGACGCTTGGCACGAGGTCAAGCCCCAGGCCAAGGCAACACCGAGTACCGGCCACTTAACTAGATTTTTCGCCATTATGTCTCCTGCATCTGCTCTCGTGTACGGGTGGTGGTTCTTGTGGTTATTCTCTCCGTGGGAGGACTCGTGATCCACAGCACCTCGGCCGGTGCTTCAGATTCGTTTCGGATTCGGTGTGGTGTCGAGCTGAGGTATTCGATCGAATCGTTCCTGTGCATCACGTAATCTTCGTCTCCGAGTCGGAGCGTGATAGTCCCAGAAACCACAATGAGAAACTCCTGCGAGTCTCCGTGTGCATACGGGACATCCCCCGTGCTGCCGTTGGGTTCGAAGGTTCCCGAATAAATTTCAAGATTGCGCAGTGGCGGTTCGGAGATGACGTATTTCACAGCCCCCGCGAGCGGATGTTGCGCTCGGTCTACCGCACGCAATACGCCGCGGGTGTGACCGGTTTTAGACTCAAGCAACACGGCGGGTGAGACCCCGAGTGCTGCGGCGATTCTGCGGAGAGAGGCGACACTCGGGTTGGCGAGGTCGTTTTCAACCTGGCTGAGAAAACTGGAGCTGACACCGGCTGATGCTGCGGTGGCGCGCAGGCTGAGGCCTCGGAGTGCGCGAAACCTGGCGATCTTCTCGCCCAACGTCGTGGTTTCGCTCACGCTACCTCCATCGTCCATATGGTGAACAGCTTGTGGTCGAACAGTGAACAGCCTGTGCCGATATAGTGAACGGTTTGCTCACTATAGTGAACGAATCGCTCAGATGCAATGCTTTTGCGGAATTCTGTTGGGAACAGGGGGTCACTCGAGTGTCTGTACCAGTGAGTGTCACACCGGGTCAGGGGTCCGTGCTGTCGAGGATGGCGCGACTGAACACACGTCCCTACCCTCGCGGGTGTGCGGAGTCCCGTGCTGTCGAGGGTGGCGCGAACAACCAATCACGATCCTCCAGTTGCTTTCGGCCACACTCTGACCGGTTCGGTCACGGTGTGCTCGAACGGTCCCGGTGCCGGATTGGTTCCCCGAGGAGAACTGAAGTAGTCGGTGTCAACGTTCAAGTCCGAGCCGTCCGCGTTCTCGTACCGCACGCCGGGCACCACGGCGACGCCAAGCAGTTCGCTCGTGACGAGTCGGCGGGCGACCGAATGTGTGGGAAGAATACCAACCGTGAGGTACCAGCCATCCGGTTGCTGGGTCAATAACGGCTGGATGTCAGCACCGGTTACGGGTGACTCATCAAAGTGTGACGGGTGCACACCGTGGGCAAACAGGTTCCCGTGTGCGAAGCACGCCAATCCAACACCGTCGAGCGTGATGTCCCACGGCGCATCCGGGTCGAGTAATCCGGTGGTGTCGGGCTGGTGGGCACCGAAGACATTGTTGTAGAAGCGATGGTCGCCAGCGGTGGAATCGGCCAGTCCCGCAATCTCGGTGGTGTGAGCCGGGTGGTAGGGAGTCCGGCGGAGATCGGTCACACAGTTCCGTATCTGGCCCGCAAAGAGGTTGTGAGCAAAAGCCACCCCTTTAGAGTTAAGGGCAATTGCCCGGGTTGACAACAGAATATTGTTTGCGACCAGTAGTGGGCCGTGTTGCATTTCCAGAAAGAGGTCGGCTTCAAAGTCATTATCGTGGAAGAGATTACCACTGACCTGGGCACCCTGGCACATCCAGTCGAGCCATAAACCAAAGAGGCCACTGCGGTAAATATGATTGTCCATTATGAGTGCATCGATGGCACCGTGGAGCTTAATTCCAGCCTGTTCGGCACCGGAGAATAACCGACGGCTGTCAATGTTGTAGATATTGTTTCCGGTAACGGTGCTGAAGGCGCATCCCATGCTACCGACTATGCCGGTTTGTTCGCAGTCATGAATGACATTATTTCGCACTGTGTGCGAGCCAATTGTTGCCTTATTCCAGCCATTTATGAGTGCGTTTTGTACACATTGAGTATAGGGGTCAGCGGCACCCGCATCGTTGGTATTATCGCTCCCATCACCGTACTTGCCCAGTGAGAGGCCACTACACTTGGAGTGGTGAATGACGTTGTTCTCGATAACCCAACCCCGGCTCCAGTTGGTGCCAATGATCGCGGTTTGCTCGGACGAAGGAGGTGCCCAATTGGTTGCGGCATTCCGGAGAGTAAAACCGCTGACATGAATGTAGTTAATGAAGTTTTTTTCAGGGTAAAATACGGTCTGACGCACGTTTATTTCCACGTCTTCGGTCGTGGGGTCAGTATCGGGAAATTGTGCATAAATTTTCGTGGTTCCTGATTCATACTCGACGGTGGTAAATCGAACCACGAGGGTGACTTTTCCAGACACCGGTAAAATCGGCACTGTGACACGGCGCCACACACCGAGGGAATTCCCCTGTTCAATATCACACACTCCGAGTATTCGTCCGTCGCGAGTGTCTTCGCGAAATTCGATTCGACCGCCGCCACCAATGTCTGTGGCCACATCAATGTCAAGTGCCTGGCACTGCGCACCGACATCGACCCCCTCGAATCGCAGCCAGTCACCGACTTTGAAGCCCGTTGAATAAGAGCCAACATCGGTTTTTGCGAGGCTTCCACCGTAGCGAAACGAGACGCTTTCGGCGGGCACGGGGGTTCCACCGACCGGTCGAATTTCACCGAGGCTCAAGATATTGTCGGCGTCGCCTTCGACTGTTGCGTACCACAGTCCATCGGGGTGCGACACGGTGTTGAGCTCATCCAGTTGGGTTGCTTCGACTAACCACTCGCCGTTGTGGTAGACACAGCCGGTGTGGTGCACCCGACCGAGCGGGTCAAACCAGTCACCGCGAATGATGTCGGCGTAGGGATTGAATGTGCCGAACCGCGAGTTATTGATCTGGTATCGCCAAACATTGCCGTTGACCTGCTCCCAGTCGCTTGCAATGTCTGACCCGGTGATAACGGTCTGCGCGGGTAACTCCGCCAGAAAGGTGATGGGATGCTCCGCGGTGCCGCTGCGTGGAGGCGACACCTGTTCGCGGTAGGTGCCGCGGGCGACAAGCACGGTGTCACCGGGCATGGCGACGGCAGCTGCAGCGGAGATGGTGCGAAAGGGCGCGGATTCGGCGCCGTCGCCGGTGTCTGAACCAGTGTCGGCAGAGACATGGAGAGTTCGTGGTGTCACGGTGTTCCTTACTGTGTTGGTGTGTGGTTTCGGGAGTGTCGTGGGCTTCTGACTGCCCCGGAGGTACTGGGTATGGCTTTCGTGTGGTTGCCGTTTTGACGGCTTGAAAGGATTGGCCGCGCTGTGTCTTGCAACGGCTCGACCGCTGATTGAGAGACGCGATTTGATCGCTGTGTAAGGACGAGACGGCGTGGTCGTTCGCTGGG
>NAEP01000053.1 GCA_002529645.1 Candidatus Lumbricidiphila eiseniae
AGGTCTACTTCCTCCTCAACCCCGGCATCGAACACATCGCCCCGAACACGAAACGACCCCAAATCGCCGCTTGACTCTTAGGAGAGCATCGAAGGAACCTAACAAACGACCAGCCAATGATGCTGACGGCGATCGTGAAGATGGAGGTCATGAGCCACCAGTACTCCTTGGGCATCCCGCTCGAGACGTCGAAGCCGCTGCCTGAAGTGAAGACGTCCACGAGTTGCTTCACCGAGAAGGCGCCCGTGACGAACCCGGCGATGGTGATCAGGCCCGAAACGACGCCGATGAGCGCAGCCGGGGTCGGGATCCGCGTCTTCTTGACGATATCGAAGGTGTGCTGCGGCTCTTCAGGGGTTGGCACCGAGGTGATCACGATGCCGTGGTTGTCGCCGCCGAAGGCAACGCCACCGTCCTTGGCGAACGGGGCTGTGACGTCGCTGTCCGCCTGGATCTGCTGGTTGCCGTTACTGCTGTCGCCGATGCGCTGGGTGTTGGTCACGAGGCACTCCTGAGTCGTTCCTGATAGGTGCGGCTCACTGTACGGTACACCACCGACAACGAACGAGAGCACGATGCTCCCGCTGCAAGCATCTAAGTGAGCGCGGTCGTCCCGTTCGCCGTCACCAGGTAGGTCACTTCGGTCAGCTCCTGGTGGACGGAGAGTCCCGGCGCTACCTGCGTCCCGAGCGGATGCCCTGAACCGTGGTTCAGTCCTGCGCAGCCGCAGACGCAGTCGATGGCGTTGTCCGGGTTGGCGCCCCAGCAGGCCTCAACGCAGGTGGTGGCAGCGTGCCCGAATTGATGCACCAGCACTTCTCCGTACTCGTCGACCAACGCTTCGAGAACATGCCGAGTGCGAGGTCGTGCAACGAGAAAGCGCTTGGACTGCTTGTCGTACTCTGGCCTCGTGCGTTCGCCGCAGACGTCCTTCAGCCAGTCGAAATTGGCGCGGGGCGAGCTGCGCCACGGCAGCTCAATGGCCGCTCTGGCATTAGGTTTCAGGATCATGATCGGCATCGCGGGCATCATGCAGTTCCTTGTTTTTCGGTAGCACGTTGGGCAACTCGCTGCTGCGCGGCCTCAACGAGCTTCAACACCTCATCCACTTCATCCTGGGAGTGGTCGCCGTGGGCTCGCCAGAATTCAATCTGCTCATTCGTGAGCCGCGCAAGCTCTCGGTCAAAGGCGTCCACATTCGCCTGCGTGATGCGTCGAGAGTAGGCGGCTGCGCCTTGCTCCCGTTCATATTCCTCAACGAGCGCACGACCATCCTCATGCCTCGCAGCAAGCGCGATCAGGCTGCTCCATCGGATCAGCGACGGCATCGCCTCCGGGACACTGAGGTCTCCTTCGATCAGGAAGTTGGGCAGGTAGTCAAGGAGCGCACTGCACGTAAGGAGAAGCGCCTCGGCAGCACCCATCGCTTCTTGCGCTGTCATAGTTGGAGCCCCGCGTCCTGCAAGCCCGAGTCGCCGAGGTATGGTGGGAGATGCGTTGATCCTCTCATAGATGGGCGCCCACCCAACGGTCTCCAACCGTTCGGCGACATTGGCGTAGATCTCGCCGACGATCTCCTGGCACTCCTCCAACGAGAGCACCCTGCGCACCCCGACGGCCGCGCGCTCCGCGAGCACCACCGGCACACGGTACCGACCGAGCGTGAACTCCTCACACAGGCCGTAGCTGCAGAGCCTGGCGATGATGTCGCCGATGAGGATGTCGTCAGCGTCGAGCGGACCTTCCACCGTCCAGAGATCGTCCGCCGTCCACTCGACACCAGGGATGACCGCCAGCGCAGCAAGAATCGCCCTCCCGAGTGCATCGAAGGGGCGGAGGAGGTGATCGATCAGCATCAGGGATCGTGTTGCCGTCGGATCGTCGGCGGCAGCGGCCTCGTTCAGGATGTCTCGCGGGGTAGCGATCGACGGCGAGTCCGGCGCGTTCAGGGCCGCAGCGATCAGCCGTGGCAGGACGGCATCCCCTTCGGCACATATCGCGAGATCCGCGATGGCCTCGCCAGTAGGGTCACTTTCAACGCGATAGGGGGCGACGAGGCCTGCGAAGATGAGCGGCACTGCCGAATCGGACTCAGATTGCTTGCTGGCACGCCCCGACGCGGCCGCCGCCACCTCCATGAACAGCTTCTCCAGAACCACGTTCACGATGCGAGGTAGATGGGGTCGCCGTTTGTCCAGGTGCCCCACGGACCTGCCGCCAAAGAGAGGGGCGAGATAGGCACGGCGGAACCCAATCGAAGTCCAGGACGCAATCTTGGGACCAAAGGCCGGTTCTTTGTCCCGCAGTTCCGCCAGCGTCCAGCCTTCGGGGTGAAGGGGAACGGGAGAATCCCAGCCGAGCGGATCGTGCGACCGAGTAAGACCTTGGCCGCTAGATGAGTGAGTCCTATTGGTTTGGGCGGCGTGGGTGCTGTTAGTGCCAGGCGGAGGGTGCTAACGACTATGTGTGAAGACAGACCTCAACACCCTCCTGACCACACTTTACGTTCATCTCGATGACCGGGTCCTGCCCGCGATCGGCTTTTCCCGGGATCACTCCCCGGGGCGCAAGCCCGCGCTAAACGACCTCGAGCTGCTGTGCCTGCTGATCGCGCAGCATCTACTCGGGATCGCATCGGATCGGAAGTGGCTCCGGTACGCACACACGCATCTGAAAGGCATGTTCCCGGGTCTGCCGAGACAGTCCGACAAACGTTGCCGTAATCGTGATGATGAGCATGTTCCCGGGTCTGCCGGGACAGTCCGGGTGGGGCAAACAAGTCCGGCAATCGACAGGGCTGCTGTCCGCGGTGACCACCGAACTCACCCACGACACCCCCTCCCGGGATGAGCTCCCCCGCCCGGTCGACCCGACCCCGCTGCCGTGCGGGAAGTCGCCTGGAATTGTTAGCGTGCGCCGAGCATTCCGGCCCGACCCCGCTGCCGTGCGGGAAGTCACGAGAGAGCGTGAACCGCTCCGATCTGGCCGGGCACGCCGACTACGGGTACTGCACCTCCCACTCCCGATTCTTCTGGGGAATTCCGGCTCTACCTGCTCTGCACCCCCGACAGGATACCGATCATCTGGGAACCGACGAACCCGAAGCACGGCGAGCGAGAAGTCACCAAGGCACTCCGGCACCACGACCGTCACCTGATCCAGCCCGGGCAAGCCATCATCGGCGACAAGGACTTCGCAGACCACGAGCTCGAAACCTTCACCACCGACGATCTCGGCGCACACCTGATCCGCCCCGACCGCAAAGACACGAAACCCCGATTCAGCAAGCTCGGCCAGATACGACAATAGATCGAGTCCATCTTCGACACCCTCAAAGACCAACCCACCCTCAAAGACCACAGTGGCAAAACCATCGCCAGCGTCTACCCCCGCGTCACCGCCCGACTCCTCACCCTCACCGCCACCATCTGACACAACTAGCTCACCGACACCCCGCCAAACGACCCCCCACCACCTACAACCACTAAAACCAATAGGACTCACTCATCTAGAGGCCCACTACAACGACGCGATCTCGATCGACATGCTCCGCACCGAGCAGAAGCGACTCGATGCAGAGCTGCTGACCGTCACGCGGAAGCTCCGAGATCTCACTGCTGACTTCACGAGGGCTGACGGACTCATCACGCAGGCCCTGGACCTCGCCCAGTACATCGGGGCGAGCTACCGGCAGGCGCCCGAGCAGATCCGACGTATGTTCAACCAGCTCATCTTCGAGAAAATCAAGATCACCCACGATGAGCACGGCCAGCACCGGCTCGAAGCCATTCTCCAGCCGCCGTTCGACCTGATCTTCGCTGCTGCGACCAGAACCCTCGTAGCAGAGGCCAGGCTCCGCAGCTGCCCGGAAAACAGAAGAACGCCCACCGCAAGCGATGAGCGTCCTTCTGAGCTCCAACCTCAGCCCGTTGTTCTGGACAGGGGTTTGAGTAGGAGCATTGTGGTGGATCTGAGGGGACTCGAACCCCTGACCCCCTGCATGCCATGCAGGTGCGCTACCAGCTGCGCCACAGACCCGGATGCTCCACAGCCACAAACAGGGCCGAGAAGGAAACTACTCGAGTTTACACTAGCTCGCGACATCCCCCTGTGTCACAAGCAATCCGCCACGCTGCGGCGGAAGGGAAACCACAGGGCAATCCGCCCAGAGCCGTTCCAGACCGTAATACATCCGCTCTTCAGGGTGGAATACGTGCAGCACAAAATCTCCAAAATCGAGCAGGATCCACCGGCCCGCGGTGTATCCCTCACGGCGGCGAATTGGAATTCCCACTGCTTTCAATGCGTCCTCCACCGCATCAGCGATCGCGATGACATTGCGCTCCGAGTTAGCGGTCACAAAAACGAATATGTCGGTGAACGCAAGGCGTTCCGAAACATCAAGCACCACAATATCTTCGCCAAAACGGGATGCCGCGGCCTCCACCGCCACCGCAACAAGTTCGCGCGCTAACTCGGAAGCGGTCATCCAACCCTCGTATCCCGGAACACCACGGGTGCCGACTCAGCCACTACAGTAGATTCGTCACGGCGCCGATGATGAGCGTGGCGAAGACAGCGAGCGCAAGAAATCCCACCGAAAGACCAAGAACCAACAACAGGTTAGCTTTGTCTTTTGACGTGGTGGTAACAACACCACTTGATGTGCCTTTCCTACTGATCGCGTGCGCGGCAGTCACGGGCCGGAAGTCAGTGCCAATGTCCTCTACCCTGTCCAACGAGCGATCAACCTCAGGCGAATCAATCTGACTCGGCTGTGCCCCCATGATTCCCAGGCTGCTGGGGAGGCTGATGGAGTCGGTCAGCAGCATGCCCCCCTCGGCGGACCGCACCACACCACCCGTGTCGTGCAGAGACGGCAGAATCAGGTCGTTCGCGGTGGTCGGGGTCGGGGTCGGAACGCTCGTGAGGGCAATTGGTTCAACTGGAATGGCCTCAGTGGTGCTCACCGGTGCTACTACAACCTCCGCGGTATTCTCGGACACCGTGCCATCAAGTTGCGATGTCCAATGCCCCACAGGTTTTACTTCCGATGGGGCAGTGAAAGACACGGGCGATGCCGGGTCAGTAAGAGACACGGATGCCACAGACTCGGGCGCTGCCACAGGCTCGGGCGCTGGCAGGAACGACCACGACGATGTGGCGATTGGTGTGGGTTCGGCGCTAACCACGACCGGAGTCGGATCAACAACCGGGTTTGAGGGAGTGTGCGTATACCCCGGTAACGCATCCGTGGCGGGAGACAGTGACGACACATACGTAGGCCCAAATTCTGCAACCGGCGTCATCAGCGTATCCGCATAGCTCGAGACATCCGGCAGAGCTGTTTCAGCAAACATCGACGGTGCAGGGGGCAGAATCGGAACCGCGGGCGCATACGCGGGTGCCGATGTGGTCGGTGGCAGCGCGTCCGGCACCGGCGGCGGCACGATCGACATCGGTGTCGGTCTGATCGAGATTCCTGTATCCGGTGCTGACGGGTAATCCGTCCGCGAGACCTGGTAAGTCTCCTGCACAGACGGGTAAGTCTCCTGCACAGACGGGTAAGTCTCCTGCACAGACGGGTAAGCCTCCTGCACAGACGGATAAACCTCCTGCACAGACGGATAAACCTCCTGCACAGACGGATAAACCTCCTGCACAGACGGATAAGCCTCCTGCACAGACGGATAACTAATCCGTGACAGTTTGTCACCTATCGTTGCGGCAGGCTCAGCCACCGAGGCATCCACGACCGGTGTGACAAGCTCGGAGCGTGACAGATTGAGCCGTGATATATCAGGCAGATTTAGCTCCGGAGGGTAAGCACTCGCGTCGAGAGCACCGAGCACCTGACCCGCGTCGCCAACAGAACCGGCACCAACAGAACCGGCACCAACAGAATCAACACCAATAGAACCAACACCAACGTAGCCGGTGTCTGCACCACCGCCACGGGACTCCCGGTACCCGCGATCTGACCACGACTCGTAGGCACGTTCGTCAAGGGGTCCGACGTACGAACTGCGACGAACCCGCGGCCACTCCCGAGCATCAGGCGTTACCTCAAACGGTCGCGATTGCGCGACCCCACCGGCCACAGCGGCATCAGCAGACCCGGCGGCCGCGGCGTTGGGAACCACGGATGCGCCTGGAACCCGAGCGGCAGCATCAGCCGCCGCAAACCGGGCAGCACCGGGTGTCGTGGATGCCTCCCACTGATTTATGGAGCGATCACGATGGTGATCGGGGTGCTGCACATTCGCAGCAGCGCCGTCACCGTCGCGGGCCTGGGCCGCGCCGTCCGCCCCAGTGTCAGGACGGTATCTGAACCGTGAGTGACGACCAGACGCTCCAGCCCCGGTGGGCACACCACGGTCACGGCGGCGGCGAAGTGGTTCCTCGGGAATTGTCATGGGGTACTCCGATACAGGCAATATTTTGAGATGTGTTGAACGACGCCGTCCGGCACGAGATACCAGACGGGGAAACCCCGACTAACCCGGTTTCGGCAGTCCGTGGAGGAAATCGCAAGTGCTGGAATTTCTAGCACGCTGACATGTTCAGACGGGAGGCTCGTCACCGACAACACATGACCGGGTCTGGTCACCGCCACAAAGTGCGCGAGTTCCCAGAGTTTGCCGACATCCCGCCACGACAATATTTGCGCGATCGCATCGGCACCGGAAATAAAGAAAAGGTCAGCATCTGGATATTCAGCACGGATGTCCCGCAGCGTATCAATCGTGTATGTTGTCTTCTCCCGATCAATATCAACACGACTCACCGTAAACCGAGGGTTTGACGCCGTTGCGATAACCGTCATGAGATACCGGTGCTCTGCCGTTGTCACGGCAGGCTTATAACTCGGTTTCCCGGTCGGCACGAAGATCACCCGATCGAGATCGTGCGACTGTGCCACTTCGCTTGCGGCAACAAGGTGACCGTTATGAACGGGGTCGAAGGTCCCGCCCATCACCCCGATGCGAGGCCTCCGGGTGTCAACCGGGTCAGATACCATCACCTCAGTGGCCCCCGTGGGCCCCTCCGTCATCGTGTGCGTCGTCCTGCCCACCCTGGCGGTGCCGGTTCGCGACATCCCGATACGAATACGTAATGAGTGCAAGGGTGATGAGAATACCCAGTGCGATGACACCGTACGCCCACGTGGGCATCGGCAGAGATACACCCTCCCCCTCCTCAGTCGCCAGAATGATCGTCGTCGTCAGCAGGCTCATACCGTCCGCACCCTTCCGTCTGGCGCATCCGCCAAATATCTTCGCGAACCGCTGAATGATCCGCCCAGGTTCAGTTTAGCCAGCTAACGGCTCCACAGGCTAATGCCGCACGTGCCCGTTACCTCGCACAATCCACTTCGTGCTCGTCAGTTCGCTCAAACCCATGGGTCCGCGCGCATGCAATTTTTGGGTGGAAATGCCGACCTCCGCACCGAATCCAAACTCGCCGCCGTCGGCAAAACGGGTCGAAGCGTTGACCATGACGGCCGCCGCATCAACCTCAGCGAGGAATCTTTCCGCGCTCGCCAGGTCATTAGTGACAATTGATTCGGTGTGCCCGGTGGAATAGCGGCGAATATGCGCGAGCGCGCCATCGAGCGAGTCAACGATTGCCACCGAAAGATCGAGACTCAGGTATTCGGTTTCCCAGTCCTCGAGCGTTGCTGCAACCGTGTCGGGATGGTACGCCCGCACGCGCTCATCGGCGTGGATGGTCACACCGGAGCCCCGAAGCCGCTCAAACACCGCGGGAAGTAGCCGCTCCGCGGCATCCTGATGCACAAGAAGGGTCTCCAGAGCGTTGCACACACTGGGTCGCTGCACCTTTGCGTTGTGCACGAGCTCAACCGCCCAGTCCAGCGGAGCGCTCTCATCGAGGAACATGTGCACAACCCCGGCTCCGGTTTCAATAACGGGAACGTGGGCCTCGCTCACAACCGTCCGAATGAGCGCAGCACTTCCGCGAGGAATGAGGACATCGACGTAACCACGGGCACCCATCAAGTGACGAGCGCCCGCCCGCCCGTAGTCATCAACGGTCTGCACACAATCCGCGGGTAAACCCGCTGCGGCAAGCCCGTCTCTCAGCACCTGAATGATCACCCGGTTGCTGTGCTCCGCTGAGGTACCACCGCGCAGCACAACAGCATTTCCGCTCTTCAGAGCCAGCACCGCGATGTCGATCGTGACATTGGGTCGAGCCTCGTAAATAGCACCGACGACCCCGAGCGGCACCCGGATCTGATCGATCCGCACACCGTTGGGAAGAGTGCGCCCCGCTACGCTCTGCCCTACCGGGTCGGCGAGCGCTATCACCTCACCAACCGCCTCCGCGATGGCCTCAATCCGCGCCGTCGTGAGAGTAAGTCGGTCAAGCAGGCCCGCGCTCAGCCCCTCAGCACGACCGCGGGCGAGATCTTCCGCATTTGCCGCAACGATGCGGGGAGCTGCTGCCCGCAACTGCGCCGCGATTGTCGCCAGTGCCGCGTTCTTCTCCGCGCTCGTCGCTCGTGCCAGTTTGCGGGATGCCTCCTTCGCCGCCGCAAATCGGGCATCAAGGAGCGCCGCGGCGGCGGCGTCCACCCTCTCCGCCTCGCGCGCACCAATACTGTGTGTCATACGATAAAGACTAGACGATTATCATGCGGTCGCGGCGAGAAAAAGTTTGGCCTACTGCTTTGTGGAGGCATAGGCATCGTCCCATGAGCTGGGTATGTACAGATGTCTGATCAGTTGCCGCGTGGACACTGACTCCGCTGAGGAACTGATTGGTGAGGTGCAGGACGCTACCCGGTGGTAAACGGGGGTGGACTGAGAGTAATCGGTGGGACTTTCGCGGGCGTGGTGGGGATACGTTTCTGAGCGCAGCGGGAGAAGCCATCAATCTCGATCCATGCTTTTCCGGAGTCGTCGTGGTCTTTACTTGCTGCGATGAATAGATTATTTCCAGGGCTGAGGAATGAGACTTTCTCGCCCGGGTGATAGCCTTCGTCTCGATATCCTTCGCTGAGAAGTTGGCTTCTGAGGGTTGCAAACCAGGCAGAAATATCGAAGGTATCGGCCACGTATACTTCCCAGCAACCCGTATACTGCGTAGTGTTTTTGCCGCACGCGAAGGAACTGTTCGGGAGCATATCCACAAGCTCTCGGAATGCCTCCGCCGGAATACGGGCAACAATTTTCCGCATTTCAACGTGTGTCTCAGCACGAGCCTCATCAAAAGTAGGAAAATGGTTGATCGTACCACACCCCGAAAGAACTAGTCCAGTGCAGACGATAGTCGCGATGCTGATCACACGATTAATCATTATTGAGGACCAACTCATCTAGTATCCCCGTCAGCACTTTTCGGTTGCCCTTGACCCCGGCGATCTGGTTGTGTTGCGCGATCATATCCTCAATATGAAGCTTCATCGCGATGGGTGGCGCTGTCATGCCCCAGAAGATTACGGGGACGGACTGAGAGTAATCGGCGGGACTTTCGCGGGCGTGGTGGGGATACGTTCCTGAGCACAACGGGAGTAGCCGGAAATATCGAGTTGTTGCTCTTCATCCCCGTTTCGCCTCTCAGTAATTGAAATGAGAAGTTTGCCGGGTGTCCAAAATGCCACGCTGCGATTAGTCGCTGGTGTCACAACGTTTTCCTGATAGCCCTGAGTCACAAGTTTGCTCCGGAGAACAGCAAACCATTCTTGAATGTTGAAGTTCTGGTTGACGTATACAGTCCACAATCCAGTGTAGGTGGAGGCGTTTCTACCACATGTAAAGGAGCTATTTGGGAGTTCATCAACGAGCACCTGGAATGCACTTGACGGAACCTGTGTGACGATCTTCCGCATTTCGATATGGGTCTCCGCGCGAGCTTCTTCAAATGTAGGCAATGTGTTGGCTGTAGTGCAACCTAAGAGAATCAGTACGAAACCGAGCAGCAGAATCGTGCCAAACGTGCGATTATTTCTGGCTGTGAACCAAGTCATACCGTATTCCTTCCAACACCGTGTTATTGTTCTCGGTTCCGGCGATCTGGTTGTGTTGCGCGAGCATATCCTCAATATGAAGCTTCATCGCGATGGGTGGCGCTGTCACGCCCCAGAAGACTTTTGCGAGTTCGTTTCCGCTGAAGTTGATGCCAGAGTCGCGTTCGATGATTCCGTTCTCTGCAGTCGGTGCAACAGCGTAACCGAGATCCCCCATTGCCAACCCCTGACCACTGGGTGTATAAAACAGTTTGTTGAGGTCGTAACGCCCGGCATATCCGATGTATGTCGTGGACGGGTCAGGCTTCCAGCCAGCTTTCATCCCGATCCCTCCGAGCAGGATCCGTGTGTCCAGCCGCGCTCCACGCCGTTCCGCTTCCCCGGCAGCGGCCGAACCGAAACTGTGTTCCACACTGACAATCCTCAGATCCCCGAATTCACTGGCCCGAAATCCCTTGAGGAAGTCAGCGTAGTTCGCCCCGATCACATCGGCAATTGTATTGAGTTGCGGTCCCTGCGAGAACAGATCAGCAGTCTGCGGAAAATGACCATCCTTGAAAACAAACGCAAGCACCCCACCATAGGACCGGTCTACTTCCCACTGGGCGAGTGCTTGTATTCCACCGCGGTCGCGGCTGTTCAGTGCGCCCTGATACATTCCCTTGAGCGTGGCGTTGGAGCCGGGTAGATACGACAGCACGACCTTTGCCCGGGCGGGGTCACCGATCATCTCAATAATCCGGTCAGCGCCGCGGTCGTAGAGGTAGAGCTGAATAGCACCGTCCTGCACCTGGCTGAGGTATGTGATTTCCTGGGATAAATCCGCGATACTCGCGGCAAGAGCAACCCGCTGCGGCTGCGACAGAGCAGTCCCGTACCTGCTGATAAGTGTGGGTAGCGCATCAAGACGGGCCTGCAGTTGCGCCAGCTCAACCCGAGCCTCTGCCAGCCGATGCGCGGCAACCAGACCGTTAGCAGTCACGCGATCACCGGGCGGCAGCCCGTTCAACTGTCCGATGATGGTCGGGTACGCGGTAATAAGCGCGGTGCGCTGCACCGGGGTGAGGATGCTCCACATCCGCGCCACCTCACCCGCCGGCGGCGGACAGCGAACCAGATCAGCAAACAGGTTTGGACGAACCAATTCCAACACGAGACGGTCAAACGCCGACATCCTGCCCACACTCACAAGCACGCCCGCACCCACACCGGTGGTGTCGGTGCCGAGAAGGCCACTGAATTCCCCCAGCGCATCAGGTGCGGTGAGTGACATGACACAGGTCGTGTCGGCGGCCCGTCGTCGCTCGCTCAGTTGCTGCCACGCAGCACTGATGTGACGCATGTCGTTTTCTGCAGCATCCATCTGATGTTGTGCGCCACGCCGAACGGTCTCATTCGAGACGGTGGGTGGTGTCAGCTCGAGAACCTGCCGCGCTGCCGAGGCAATCTGCCGAGCTTCCCGCTCGTGCTGCCGCAGCATATCGGCCTCCCGCGCGATCTGGGCCACAACAATGGCATACTTCCCCAGCGCGGCAGCACCCGCAGCATACCCCGAAGCAATAGCAGCAACCGCCGGTCGCAGTTCAGCGATGCGAGCAGCAATGCTGGTTGCAGCCAGTGAACGCCACGAACCATCGGATGCCCAACTCTCTGCCTGCATGAGTGGCCGCTCGATCTCCTCAACAATCATCGCGCTGCGCGCTGACCACCGCCGTGCCCACGCGGACACATCATCGGTTGCGCACAGTCCCGGATCGTCGTTTTTCCACACTCGGGTCATGCCTCGTGCTACCTCCCCATCCCCACGAGCTGTCGACCAGCAGAAACAAGATTTTCCGCCGACTGCCACAACACCCCACACGCAACATCAACGTCATGTGAATCGATGTGTAATTCCCCGGTCATAACATACCCATCCCATCAAGTTGGATGCCTTCGTTACAGCAGACCCGTCGTAAAACCCTAACCCGACAACCCCGACCACAGAGCGGCACCCCGACCATATGTGGATAACTCGAGATGCTCATTAATCTCGTGGCTGATACCGACCATATGTGGATAACTCCCAACGTGCGGATGTCCCGTTCACACGCCGATGCGTGGTCCCGTTCACGTATGGATAACTCGAGCACCAACCACGCACTCAGTACCTATGTAGTGCTTTGGCCCGACCTGGTCGCAGACATCCCAAACATTGCACGCACTCAGTACCTATGTAGTGCTTTGTTATGCTCGGCGTGTTGGGTTAGGCATAAACCAGGTGCCCCCGTCACCGCCGCGCAGGGCCTCCGCAACCCGCGATGTTTCGGTAATAAGCACAGCGACTCCCGCATCGGCGGCAATCCGCGCGGCCGAGAACTTGGTCTCGGCTCCCCCGGTGCCAACCCCGGCATCACCAATACTGCCGAATTCGATCCCCGCAAGCAGATCGCCATAGGGAACCTCAGGGATGCGCTGCGCCCCAGACAAATGTGGCGGTCTCGTGTACAAAGCGTCAATATCGGAGAGCAAGACCAGGAGGTCAGCATCAACGAGCTGCGTCACAAGCGCCGCGAGACGGTCATTGTCACCGAACCGAATTTCGTGGGTTGCAACGGTGTCATTTTCGTTCACAATCGGGAGGATCCGAAGGGCGAGGAGGCGATCCATCGCGCGACGGGCATTAACACGGTGAGCCGGGTTGTCGAGGTCACCTGCGGTGAGCAGCACCTGTCCCGCCGTTATCCGGTGCCGATCAAGCGCAATCTGATACCGCACGATGAGTCGAGACTGTCCCACGGATGCCGCGGCCTGTTGTGTTGCAAGGTCGGTGGGTCGCTCATCCAACTGCAGATACGGCAGCCCTGTCGCGATGGCACCCGAGGACACAAGAATGACCTGCGCACCTCGCCCGTGCGCACCGGCAAGGGCGTCGATGAGAAGGTCAATGTGGGCGGCGTTGATGCCAGTGATGGAGGATGAGCCTACCTTCACCACAATGCGCCTGGCGGCCATGATGTCAGACCTATGACGTAGCCTCACTCTTGTGATCCTTCCCCGTCGACGATCCTTGCGTCCCGCGCCACGCTGTCTCCATCCCAGAGCCTTGCTTCCCGTTCCTCATCCAGTTGCACACGTGCGGCGGTTTTTGCATCCATCCGCTCGTAATATTCAGTACGGCGTTCGGCGCGACTTGAACGGTGACGTTCGTCGAGCCGTATGTCGGAGCCGCGTGGTGCGGTGATGAGCTCAGCCGTGGATGTCAGCGTTGGTTCCCAGTCAAACACCACACCGTCACCCTCACCAATGACGACGGTTGATCCGGCAACTGCGCCAACACGAACGAGTTCATCTTCGACGCCGAGTTTAGCGAGACGATCGGCTAGGTATCCGACTGCCTCATCGTTGGTGAAGTCAGTTTGCTGCACCCAGCGGACCGGCTTCGCCCCGAGAATGCGGTACAGGTCGCCGTAGCTTCCGCCCTCGACCCGTACGCTGAAATCAGGTTCGTTAACAGCGCGGGGGCGCACAACAATGCGCTCTGGCATGGTTGCGTTTCTCGCTTTGTGGGTGGCAACAAGGTCACCGAGAACAAAGCTGAGCTGGCGAAGTCCGGCGTGCGTCACTGTTGAGATATCGAACACGCGATAACCACGCACCTCGAGTTCTGGGCGAACAAGGTTCGCCAGATCCTGTGCTTCCGGCACGTCAATCTTGTTGAGTGCGATAACCTGTGGGCGTTTGGTGAGCGGTGTTTGCCCGGTGGGCACCGGGTAGGCCGCGAGTTCACCGAGGATCGTGTCGAGATCGCTCATCGGGTCGCGACCCGGTTCAAGCGTGGCGCAGTCGAGCACATGCACAAGTACTGAGCACCGCTCGACATGCCGGAGAAATTCCAATCCGAGACCCTTACCCTCGCTGGCTCCCTCAATGAGTCCTGGTACATCGGCTACTGTGAAGCGGTGTTCTCCGGCCTGCACCACTCCCAGGTGGGGATGCAGCGTGGTAAACGGGTAATCCGCCACCTTCGGGCGTGCGGCTGAGAGCGCGGCAATGAGGCTCGACTTGCCAGCCGAGGGATACCCAACGAGTGCGACATCCGCGATAGTCTTCAACTCAAGCGTGAGCTGCCGTTCTTCGCCAAGCGAGCCCAACAGCGCGAAGCCGGGAGCTTTGCGCTTCGGCGATGCGAGAGCCGCGTTTCCCAGACCACCAATGCCACCGGCCGCCGCAATAAACCGCATGCCCGGGCTGTTCAGGTCCGCGAACTGTTCCCCTGAGGGTGAGGTGACGACCGTGCCGATCGGCACCGGAAGCTCCAGCGGTTCTCCCATCCCGCCCGCACGATTGCTACCCATACCGGGCTGTCCGTTAGCCGAGGTGCGATGGGGTCGCCCGTGGTAATCAAGCAGTGTGCTCACCTGCGAGTCAGCCACCAGGATGATGTCACCACCGTGCCCACCGTTACCACCGTCCGGGCCGGCCAGTGGTTTGAACTTCTCGCGGCGGATTGAGACACATCCATGTCCACCGTTTCCCGCACGCAGAAAAAGCGTCACTTCGTCAACAAAGCTGACCATCCCGTGTTCCTGCTACTTCCTGCTCGTGTGAGACTCTGGCAGAGCCCTGTCCCAACTTCAGGACCTGCCCTGCCCAAAACTTCCTGTCCCTGTGAGACTCTGGCGGTGTGATCGCTCGTTCTCCGCCGCCACACTCACTCAGCGCACCACAGACAGCACACCGTTGTGGTGGACAGACCATCCGGAATCCAGCCACCGCGTCTACCACCGACGAAAAGGGCGAGCCAAAGCCCGCCCTTTCGTCACACAAAATCGATGCTAGCTGCCCGCTGTAACAATATTGATGACCCGGCGACCGCCCTTGGTACCGAACTGCACAGCACCCTCCTCGAGTGCGAACAACGTGTCATCGCCACCGCGCCCGACACCCGCACCGGGATGGAAGTGCGTACCGCGTTGACGAACGATGATCTCGCCCGCACCGACAACCTGACCGCCGAAACGCTTGACGCCGAGGCGCTGCGCGTTCGAGTCACGACCGTTGCGAGTGGAACTCGCACCCTTCTTGTGTGCCATGTCTCTCTCCCTTGGCCGTTACTTAATACCGGTGATCTTGACGCGCGTGAGGTCTTGGCGGTGCCCTTGGCGCTTCTTGTATCCGGTCTTGTTCTTAAACTTCTGAATGATGATCTTGGGGCCGCGAAGCTCCTCGAGCACCTCGGCCGTCACCCTAACCTTTGAGAGAGCGGATGCCTCGGAGGTGATCTTGGCACCATCCACAAGCAACACCGCGGCAAGGTCAACCGTGCCGCCCACCTTGGCCTTAATCCGATCCATGGTAATGATCGTGCCGACCTCAACTTTTTCCTGGCGGCCACCGGCGCGCACTACTGCGTAGACCACTGCACGTACCTCACTCTGTGGGAGCAGATGCTCCGTCTTCACGTTTTGTATTCGGACATCGCGGCTCCGCCTTCCCTGCAGTGCAAGGGGCTGAGCCGGGCGATCTCCCTGAGATGTGCACGCCAACCACATCTGACGGCACCAACGGGTAATCCTACTCGATGATCCAGGGGAGGCCAAACCAACCGGATATCTCGACCAAGACCAGGCACCACATCCAAGGATCTGGTCGCCCGCGACCGGTCGTCCCCACCCACACGCGAATTGTCGCGTCACCGAATGGGATCTGGTCACCCGCGACCGGTCGTCCCCCCGACACTGATGCTCTCAAGTCTGAGTATTACTCATTCTTCACCAATTACTGCTATCTTGTTAGACCAATGAACAGCAGCAGGAAAACACCATCCAAGGTCGTCACACTGTCGATCGTCTTTGTCGCACTCGCGGCTGCTGTCGTCATCTGCTGGGTGCTGTTGGCTGGGAATTCACCCACAACCACAGTGTCAAACACCGCCGCCGTTTCTACCACAACGACTTCCCCCTCACACACTATTTCTCCCTCGCGCGCAGCTTCTCCCCCCGGCGTCTCCGCCCCACCGCCGACGGACAACCCGGCATTGAAGACGCCGAATCCGTCGACATCACCCTCCGCTGAGTTCACCGTTTCTTTCACCGCGCTTAATCTGACATCTGATCAGCTCCAGGTAAGAGTTCTCATTGACAGCGTTATTGGTGAGGGAACATGCACTCTCACCCTGGCTTCTGGGTCTCGCACCGAGACCAGAGAGTCCGGCATCCAAGCACTTGTTAGCTCGTCGACCTGCAAAGGGTTTGACCTCCCTCGTTCAGTTCTGCCCACTGGTTCCGTAACCGCCACGGTTACCGTGACCTCAGCGGGTACTACTGCGCGCGCAACACAAACAATGACCATCGGGCAATGAGGACTTTCATGAAACCGGCAAGAAAAAAAGCACCCGCGTCTGTTTTCACTCTGATACTTGTTGCGGCCTCCCTCGCGGCCGGTGTGGTCGTTTCCGAACCAACCAGCGCCAGTGCTGTGGCAGCTGCGGACTTCAACCCTGGAAATATCATTAATGATGCGGTGTTCACCAACAAGAACTCCATGTCAGTGCAGCAGATACAAGACTTCCTCAACCGCAAGGTACCCACGTGTGACACCAATGGTTCCCAAATACGCAGCGGCAGTCAGACTCGTGCTCAGTACGGGAGCTCGATAGGTTACCCGCCGCCGTACACATGCCTCAAAGACTTCTCCGAAAATGGAAAAACTGGCGCTCAAATTATTTACGATGTCTCACAGCAGTACTCAATAAACCCACAGGTACTCATCGTCCTCCTCCAGAAAGAGCAGGGCCTCATCACCGATTCCTGGCCGTACAGCAGGCAGTACCGCTCTGCAACCGGCTTCGGATGTCCCGACACCGCCGACTGCAACGTGCGATACTACGGATTCACAAATCAGGTCAGCCGGGCCGGATACATGTTCCGCTCAATCCTCAACAATGACCCGGACTGGTACACCCCGTATGTCTTGGGAAATAACTATGTTCGATGGAACCCGGACGTCAGTTGTGGTGGCACCACGGTCAATATTCAAAACCGTGCCACACAGGCTCTGTACAACTACACGCCCTACCAACCGAACCAGGCGGCGCTCAACGCCGGTTACGGAACCGGTGACAGTTGCAGCGCTTACGGTAATCGCAACTTTTGGCTCTACTTCAATGACTGGTTTGGGTCGACTCAAGGCTCCGGAAGCCCTGCTCTCACGAACCTCTGGATTCCCGACGGCGCATACACGGTGAACACTCCGGGAGGCCTGGCGCTGGATGTTAGCCAGAGCGGAAACTCCGACGGCACTGCAACGCAAATTTATGCGGCCAACGGCTCGGGATCACAGGTATGGCAGTTCACCCGGCAGAGCGATGGAAGCTACACCATCAGTAATCCCCAGTCCGGCAAGTACCTGGATGTCGCCGGTGCCAGCGGTATCAGCGGCGCGAAGACACAGATCTGGACCGGAAATGGAACCTGCGCCCAAAAATGGTCGCTTGTTGCGAGTGGAGCCTACTATTCGCTCGTCTCCAACTGTTCTGGAAAAGCGCTGGATGTCACCAGCGGTGTCCTCACCTCTGGCACAAAACTCCAGATCTGGGACCAAAATGGCACCGACGCCCAGGCCTGGCAGCTGACAAGCCTGGCGCCTGCTCCGACTATTGACGGAACCTATCGCCTGACGATACCGGGGGGTATAGCGTTAGACGTGGCCGGTGGCCAGCTGACGGATGGAGCCGCCGCCCAAATCTACACGGACAACGGCACGGGTGCTCAGGCGTGGCAGTTCACTCGACAGCCCGACGGAACCTACACAATCCGCAACCCACAGTCCGATAAATACCTAGACGTCGCCGGTGCCAGCGACATAAACGGTGGGAAGGTGCAAATCTGGACCGGAAATGGAACCTGCGCCCAAAAATGGTCGCTTGTTGCGAGTGGAGCCTACTATTCGCTCGTCTCCAACTGTTCTGGAAAAGCGCTGGATGTCACCAGCGGTGTCCTCACCTCTGGCACAAAACTCCAGATCTGGGAGCGAAACGGCACCGACGCCCAGGCCTGGCAGCTGACAAGCCTGGCACCTGCACCCGCCACAGTTGCTGACGGAACCTATCGCCTGAAAACGACCGGGGGTATGGCGTTAGACGTGGCGAGCGGTCAACTGACAAACGGAGCCGCCGCCCAAATCTACACGGACAACGGCACGGGTGCTCAGGCGTGGCAGTTCACTCGACAGCCCGACGGAACCTACACAATCCGCAACCCACAGTCCGATAAATACCTAGACGTCGCCGGTGCCAGCGGCATAAACGGTGGGAAGGTGCAAATCTGGACCGGAAATGGAACCTGCGCCCAAAAATGGTCTCTCACTGCACAGAACAATAACTATATTCTCGTCTCCAGCTGTTCCGGGAAAGTCCTCGACGTAGCCGGTGGCGGAACCGCTCCCGGCACCAGGGTCCAAATCTGGGGCCAGAATGGCACGGGCGCGCAATCCTGGACGCTCACGAGCCTGCCACCACCGGCGCCTCCTCGCTCAACCTCACCGAGTGACAACGCCGTTATCGATGGCACATACCGCCTCAAAACACCGTGGGGCATGGCGCTGGATGTCACCGCCAGTTCGCGAACCATGGGCACCCCAGTCCAGACCTGGAACGAGAACGGCACCGGAGCTCAGGAGTGGCAGGTAACTCGACAGACTGACGGATTTTATACCCTGCGCAACCCTGGCTCCGATATGTACCTTGACGTGAGAGGAGGCAGCACTCAGTCCGGCACCGGTGTGCAAATCTGGCCCGGAAATGCGACCTGTGCACAAAAGTGGGACATCGTGCCGAACGGCACAGGTTTTGCGCTACTCTCGGCCTGCTCACAAAATACCTCGCAAAAGGCAGCGTTGGATGTCACTGCCGCCAACCCAGCAGCGGGAACCCGCGTGCAGATCTGGGTACAAAACAGCACGCCTGCCCAAACCTGGACATTCGCCGCCACCGGGTAACAGCGGTGCGGTGCAGGGTAGCCCCGCGAGAGCTCATCGTGCGGCTCAGCAGTGTGGTGCAGGTAAAACCCGCAAAAGTTCGCGTGCGACTACGGGCTACCGGGCTGCGAGTAACCGCAAAGCAACGACACGAACCGAACTAATCTCCGGGTGCCGTGATAACCGGCACCGCACCGGTGCCGGGCACACTTCCCGTTGATACTCGGCGCCGTGAGCGCTTCACCGGGCCAACCGGAAGCGATTCGAGCACCGAATCGAGCACCCGCGCAGCCTCTGCTGAGTCGAGCGGAGGCCGGGCCGGAGCCACCGCAACGATCGGCGGCAACAGCGAGGCTCGGTCTAAAACCGGTACGGGTTCCGAGGTCTGCGCAGATCCTGAAATCGGCACGGGGAGCTCTGGTGCAGAATCCGAAACCGGTACGGGCTCCGAGATCTGCGCAGATCCTGAAATCGGCACGGGGAGCTCTGGTGCGGAGTCTAAAACCGGTACGGCACTCGAAACCGATACGGATATCTCTCCGGTGGCATCAAGTTGCGCGCGCCCACCGCCCGCGCGTCGGCGGCGGCTGCCGCTTCGTGATGTGTCGTTTGTGGACGGCTCCGGCACCGCTGTGCCGCCGCTGGCCGCCTCGGATGGGACATCCTTCTCGCTGTTACTCGCTGTCGCAATTGTGGAGGCCGCGATCTGCGCGAGTGCATTCTTCGCATCGGCGGTTATCGCATAGGTTCCGTTGCCCTGTTTTACATCACGGGTCATTGCGGTAGGGCCGCTGGAACCGACCCCCACACGCCGCCGCTCCGCCACTTGCGCCGAGCGACCCTTATTGATCGGCTCCGTTTGGATGCGAACGCCACGCCCAGCACACACCTCGCACGCCTCACTGAATGATTCCAGCAGCCCGAGTCCGAGCTTCTTACGGGTCATCTGAACAAGACCCAGCGACGTGACCTCGGCAACCTGATGCTTGGTGCGGTCGCGAGACAAACACTCGATGAGACGACGAAGCACAAGGTCACGGTTGGTCTCCAGCACCATGTCAATGAAGTCAACCACAATGATGCCACCAATGTCGCGCAGTCGAAGCTGGCGCACGATCTCTTCTGCGGCTTCAAGGTTGTTACGAGTGACGGTCTCTTCCAGATTGCCGCCTGAACCAACGAACTTTCCGGTGTTGACGTCGACGACGGTCATCGCCTCGGTGCGATCAATGACGAGCGACCCGCCCGAGGGTAACCACACCTTTCGCTCGAGCGCTTTATCGATCTGCTCCGAGACCCGAAACTCATCAAATGAATCGTGCTCACCCGAATACCGTTCAACCCGTGACACGAGATCTGGTGCCACCGCTTCGAGATACTTTTCGATCGTGGCACGCGCTTGGTCACCCTCAACGACGAGGCGGTGGAAGTCTTCGTTGAAAATATCCCGAATGATCTTGATGAGCAGATCGGGTTCCGAGTGCAGCAGGGCGGGGGCTTGCGCCCGCTCCAACTGCGCAGAAATTTCATCCCACTGCGAGACAAGCCGCGTGACATCGTAGGTAAGCTGTTCCTCGCTCGCTCCCTCGGCCGCTGTGCGGACGATGACGCCCACATTTTCCGGCAGGCTCTCTTTGAGAACCTTCTTCAGGCGCGCCCGTTCGGTGTCGGGCAGTTTGCGGCTAATGCCACTTACCGCACCATTCGGTACGTACACGAGATACCGACCGGGCAGTGACACCTGGCTTGTCAGTCGTGCACCCTTGTGTCCGACCGGATCTTTCGTTACCTGCACAAGCACCTTATCGCCGGGCTTGAGCGCTACCTCGATCTTGCGCGGCTGGTTTTTCTCGCCGACTTCCGCCGCGGCATCCCAGTCAACTTCACCGGAGTAGAGCACGGCATTTCGGCCCTTACCGATGTCAACAAACGCAGCCTCCATGCTCGGTAGCACATTTTGCACACGACCGAGGTACACATTTCCGATGAGGGATGCCTCTTGATTACGCGCCACGTAGTGTTCGACGAGCACGTCGTCTTCAAGCACCCCAATCTGGATGCGCCCGCCCCTGTCGCGCACCACCATTGCCCGATTTACCGAATCACGGCGTGCCTGGAACTCTGACTCCGTCACAACCGTGCGGCGGCGTCCCGAGTCGCGGCCATCCCGGCGGCGCTGTTTCTTCGCCTCGAGTCGGGTCGATCCCTTGACACGTTGCGGTTCGGTGATCTGGTCAATGGGGCGTGGTGTGCGCACGCGCACGGTCGTCTGAGTGCGCTCATCACCGGTCGGTTCAGTGCTCGGTTCAGTGCTACGGCGGCGCGTACGGCGACGGGTTACTGTGGATGTTTCAGGGTTCTCACCCGACTCGCTCGGAACCGTAGCTTCCGGTAGGGGTGCAAGCGTCGGCGGTGCATGAAATACGAGCGATGTGGTCGTGAGGTGGGTAAGAAATTCAGGGATGATCGGTGTCTGCGATGGAGTTTTCCCCGATGCCGGGTGGGCTGGCTCACCTCCGAGCTGAACAGCCCCACCACCCGAAGCTTCCGCCGACACAGGGTGGGTTAGCGCAGAATCGAGGGATGCCGGTGCCAACCCGGTTGGCGGTAATTCGACGGGTTCGATCCGTGTTTCAACGGGTTTGGTTCGTTTTTCGACGGGTTTGGTCCGCGTCAGTGCACTCCCTCGTTTGCGGGGTGCCACCGGAGCTGAAACATCCGAGGCATCCCGTGATTCGGTTGTTGCTCGACTCTCTATTGCCGGCACGCTCGTCTCAACGGCCGGTACTTCGTCAATGCCACTGGGCTGCTCGCCTGTTGCCCGTGAGCGGCGCCCAAACAGTCCCACCCGTTTCTTTGTGCCCGGTGTGTTGTCGTCGTTTAGTTTTTTAGTGCTCTTGTTCTCCACCACTGCTGGTGCACTCCCATGTGGATGCGCGACCGCGCCGCCATCCAGTTCTGTCTCTCGGACGATCCGATGTCTGGCACCGTGCTGACCGTCAATTCCTTGATTCCGCGACCGGCAGGTTTGCCGTAGTCGCCACATTTTGCGATCTGCGTGATCGCCCTTCTGCGGTGCTGCGCGCCGCCAAATCCTCTTGATGACCTCGGTCGCGGCCGAGGCAGTTCTCTAATTATCGCATGCTGCACACCGGTTTGCTGGCAGGCCTGTGTAAGGATGGCCGCATGTCGACCACGATCACCACGGCGCGCACGCGCGTATTTGCACTGTTTCTTGTTATCTTTGGAGCACTCGGACTGCTCGCCGCGTTCGCACTTTCGAACGAAAAAATCGCGCTCCTCAAGAACCCGACAGACCCCCTAGGCTGCAACATCGGGGTGCTCGTAAAGTGTTCGACAAATCTCGACTCGTGGCAGGGTTCCGTTTTCGGGTTCGCTAACAGCTTTATCGGCCTCATGGCCTGGCCCGTCGTCATCACGATCGGTGTGGCGCTGCTCGGCGGAGTGCACTTCCCTCGCTGGTTCTGGGCAGGACTCAACGTCGGCGCACTCGGAGCCCTTGTGTTCGTCGGATGGCTCATCTACCAGAGCATTTTCTCACTTGACGTGCTCTGCCCGTGGTGCATGCTGACGTGGTCCGTCACGATCCCCACGTTCTGGATGGTGACGCTGCGCAATCTTCGGGATGGCACCATCGCCGCCCCCAATCCGGTGAAACAGGTGGCAACACGGCTCTATGGTTGGGTGCCGCTCATCACGCTGGTCTGCTACGTCATCGTCATCCTCATCGCACAGCTTCAGATGAACGCGATCCCGCGACTTTTGTTGGATCTGCGGAATGCGTGGGGACTGTAGCGCGCTTACGTGACGCTCTCACAAGTTGGTGGGTTACCCGAACCAGAGTGCGAGTTCGCGCGCGGCCGACTCGGGTGAGTCTGAACCGTGTACGAGGTTCTGCTGCACCTTGAGACCCCAGTCGCGTGCGAGATCGCCGCGGATTGTGCCGGGGGCTGCCGCCGTGGGATCGGTCGCACCCGCAAGCGCACGACACCCCTCAATCACGCGGTTGCCCGCCACCCGAATCGCAACAACCGGGCCAGACTGCATAAATTCGATGAGCGGCTCGTAGAAGGGCTTGCCCTCGTGTTCGGCATAGTGTTGCGCAAGCAGTGAGCGGTTGGCCTGCACGAGGCGGATATTAACGAGCCGGTAACCCCTGGCCTCAATGCGGCGGAGTATCTCGCCGGTGAGCCCGCGCACAACACCGTCGGGTTTGACGAGAATGAGGGTTTCCTCAGTGGTGACGGTCATTGAGATTCCTTTCGGGATGAACGATCAAACAGGGAATTCACGGTCGAGATCGGATGTAGCAACCTCAATCACAGAGTGGTCGATGCGCGCCCCGGCGACCATGCAATACCACCACAGTCCGCCAAAGAGAGCACCAACAACGTACATGGCGGGGTTGAGCACCCCGGCGGTGACAATGAGAGCCTGCACGCTCCAGCCTGCGATAAACGCCCAGCGGTAGCGGAGCATCCCGAGCGTCACGATAATGAGAGCGATGAGGATGCCACCGGCGACGAGGTTCCACCAAGCCGGAATGCCACCCGTATCCGTGTCGCGCGCGAGTCCCCACACAACCAGTGCCGCAAGAAAGACGATGATGAGTTCGCACCCGAGCACGATCCCGGCGAGACGTCGTCGAACAGTCGGCCGCGGGGTATGCGGTGATTCTGGTGAGGGCACGGTTGCGCTCGACAAGCCGGGTTCAAGCGGCGAATTCGATGTGTTCGACGGAACAAATTCAGGCATGTGCGCTCGCCATCACGTCGCCTACAAGCACGACTGATCCGGTCACCACGACGGCGCGGCGCGGCGCGGCGCTCGCCCAGTCACGGGCAGCGTTCAGCGCGTCATGTGCTTCCGGAACAGTATCGACACGGTGTGCACCGTGGGTGCGCAATGCCGTGGCAAAAAGAGGTGGGGCCAACGAGCGATCAGAGGTCGGGTTCGTCACAAAAAACCGCGCGGCAGCCGGTGCGAGTAGCCGCGCCATCCCATCCCAGTCCTTATCGGCGAGCACCCCGCAGACAAGCGCAAACTCATCCACCCCGGGGTAGTCGGCCAACGCCGCGAGCAGGGCAGCAATACCGTGCGGATTGTGCGCAACATCGACCAGGGTTAGCGGTGACCGGCTCAGGCGCTGCAACCGGCCGGGGGATGTCGCGGTCGCTAGTCCGGTCTCGACAATCTCGGTCGCCAACGGCACCCGACCATCGCCGATGAACGCCTCCACGGCCGCCACGGCAAGAGCCGCATTCTGCGCTTGATGACTCCCGTGCAACGGCAGCACAAGGTCGGGGTAATCTGTCGCGATCCCGCGAACGGTCAGCCGGATACCCTCCGGCGCAGGTTCACTCGAGCTCACCGCAAAATCGATGTCGGCCAGCCGCAGGTGCGCCTCACGCAGGTCTGCAGCTTCTTGCAGCACGGCGAGTGCCTCGACGGTTTGCGCGGCAGATACAACGGCAGCAGCGGGCTTAATGATTCCCGACTTAGTGCGTGCGATCTCGGTAACCGTACTCCCGAGCCGATCAACGTGGTCGATTGCAATCGGTGTGAACACAGCAACCTGACCATCGGCGACGTTTGTGGCATCCCATTCCCCACCCATCCCCACTTCCAGCACCATGACATCGACCGGGGCATCCGCAAAACAGGCAAAAGCCAGCACCGTGAGCGCCTCAAAAAAAGTCAGTGGTAATTCGTCGGTGGCGCGCAGTTCCGCGTCGACAAGACCAATAATCGGTTTCACTTCCGCCCAGTTGCGAACGATCGCCTCATCGGCAATGGGCTCACCGTCAATACAGATTCGCTCCGTGAAGTAGAGCAGGTGCGGACTCGTGAGCATTCCCGTGCGCAGCCCTGTCGCGCGCAGCAGACTCTCAATCATTCGACTCGTCGAGGTCTTGCCGTTGGTGCCGGTGAGGTGGATCACCGGAGCCACCAGGTGTGGATCTCCGAGTATCTCAACAGCGCGGCGGGTCGGCGCGAGTCGAGGTTGGGGCGACCCCTCGCTCAGCCGCTGCCGAAGGTCCTCGTAGACACCGTGTGCCGCGTCACGATGGCGCAGCGCACGGCTCTCCGGGATGTTCGAGTCAGCATTCATCGCGCCTCTAGCGTAACGACAACAAGCGAACTCTCGCCCACCCTGCGGGCATCCCGGTCTTTCCGGTCATTCACGGTCGCACCCGTGAAGGATGCCTCGCTGAGCACCGTCACTGTTGTGGCGAGCGTTTCTGCAGCGATGAGTTCACGGAACGCCCCTGCTGCTTCGGCACCCGCCGGGTCGAGCGTGAGGGTGAGGGTGATCCGATCACTCACCTCAAGCCCCGCCTGCTTGCGGGCCTCCTGCACGACACGGACGACATCGCGGGCCAAACCCTCAGCTTCGAGGTGCGGTGACGGATGAGTGTCAAGGAGCACAAACCCGCCGTCCGCTAAGAGGCCGACCGCGCCCGCCGCCGGTCGGGCAGCACCCGCTGCCGACTCGGCAGTGCTGGCGGTTGGTCTGCCAAGGCCCGCGATTGTTCCGGTAGTACCCGCTGCTGGTCTGAGAGCACCTGCCGGCTCGGCAACCTCCAACACGAGGTCATACTCGGAGGAAAGTAGGGTTATTCCACCGACCGTGACCGTATCACCGCTCGCGTGCCATTCCCCCGCCCGTGCGGCCTGGATGACCCGCTGCACATCGCCGCCCAGTCGTGGTCCCGCCGCGCGAGCATTGACGGTGAGTCGCTTGGTCACCCCGTGTTCCTCCGCGCTGGTCGCGGTAAGCGGCGCGATCGTCACCGTCTTCACGTTAAGCTCCTCGCGCAGAATCGCAACGAACGGGTCGAGCACCGCGACATCCGCCACCACGACGGTGAGGGATGCCAGCGGCAGCCGCACGCGTTTGCCCGCCTTTTTACGCAGCGCGAGCGCAACGCTGCTCACCTCGCGTACCCGATCCATGGCGGCGACAAGACCGGGACTCGCGGGAAATTCGGATGCCTCAGGCCAGTCAGTCAGGTGCACACTCCGCTTCCCGGTGAGCCCTTGCCACACTTTTTCGGTGATGAGCGGAAGCATCGGGGCGGCGAGGCGGCACAGCGTTTCAAGCACCGTGTACAGCGTGTCGAACGCCGCTGCCCCGTCGGAGTTGGGCACCGCAGCACCATCCACTCCGCCCCAGAATCGGGCTCGCGAGCGTCGGACGTACCAGTTTGTGAGCACATCAGCGAAATCGCGCAGTTTTTGCGCCCCGAGCGGTGAATCACAGTCGTCCAGATCCTGGGTAAGCGCCTCAACCAGATCGTGCAGCTTGGCGAGAATGTACCGGTCTAACACATCGCTCGAGTCAACTCGACGCCGCGCCGTATATCCGCCCACACAGGCGGTGTTGGCGTAGAGCGAGAAGAAGTACCATGTGCTCCACAGCGGCAGCAGAAACTGCCGCACTCCCTCTCGGATCCCCTCCTCGGTGACGATGAGATTTCCGCCACGCAGCACTGAGCTCGACATGAGAAACCACCGCATAGCGTCGGAACCGTCGCGATCGAACACCTCGGCGACATCCGGGTAGTTGCGCAGTGACTTGGACATTTTCTGGCCGTCGGAGCCAAGCACAATGCCGTGGCTGACGACGCTCTGGAACGCCGGTCGGTCAAACAGCGCGGTGGAGAGCACGTGCATCATGTAGAACCAGCCGCGGGTTTGTCCGATGTACTCGACGATAAAGTCCGCCGGATTGTGGGTGTCGAACCACTCGCGGTTTTCGAACGGGTAGTGCACTTGCGCGTACGGCATCGAGCCAGAATCAAACCACACATCGAGCACGTCGGACACACGGCGCATGGTCGAACGACCGGTTGGGTCGTCGGGATTGGGCCGCGTCAGATCATCGACATAGGGACGGTGCAGGTCGGGTTCACCGTCGGCATTGCGCGGCAATCGCCCAAAATCACGTTCAAGCTCTCCGAGTGATCCGTACACATCAATACGGGGATGCTCCGGATCATCGCTTTTCCACACCGGGATGGGCGATCCCCAATACCGGTTACGGCTAATCGACCAGTCGCGTGCACCCTGCAGCCATGTGCCAAACTGTCCGTTTTTCACGTTTTCGGGCACCCACGTGATCTGCTGGTTAAGTTCCACCATCCGGTCGCGGATCTGCGTCACCCGCACAAACCAACTCGTCACCGCTCGATAGATGAGCGGGTTGCGACAGCGCCAGCAGTGCGGGTAGGAGTGTTCAAAACTCGCCTGTCGGATGAGACGAGCTTTCTGCCTTATGAGCTGCGTGAGTGGCTTGTTCGCCTCAAACCAGAGCTGTCCCGCGACATCCGTGACCTCTGGCAAAAACCGCCCCCCCTCATCAAGCGAGACAATGACCGGGATGCCTGCGGCGTCGCCGATCTTCTGATCCTCCTCACCGTAGGCAGGGGCTTGGTGCACGATGCCCGTGCCGTCCTCGGCCGTCACGTAGTCAGCGGCGAGGATACGCCAGGCGTTTTCGAGCCCCTCGTTATTGCAGTAGTAGTCGAAAACTGGTTCGTACCGGATACTGGTGAGTTCGGAGCCACGCAGTGTTCGGGTCACCGCGGCGGTCGCAGCAGCCGGTGACTCGTAGCCAAGTTCCTTCGCGTAGCCGACCAGGCGTGCCGCGGCAAGGAGATATTCCGTTCCCGGTATGAGTCGTTCTGGGGTTGTCACCGGGCCGACCGGAACAACAACGTACTCGATGTTCGGGCCCACCGCGAGAGCGAAATTGGTGGGCAGTGTCCACGGGGTTGTCGTCCACGCAAGCGCCGAAACCCCCAGGAGCCCGGCGTGTTCAGCGGCCTCACCGGTGAGCGGAAACGCAACCGTCACGGCTTGGTCCTGACGCATTTTGTACACGTCGTCGTCCATTCGCAGTTCGTGGTTACTCAACGGAGTCTGATCGCGCCAGCAATACGGCAGTACCCGATATCCCTCGTAGGCAAAGCCTTTGTCGTATAGCGACTTGAATGCCCAGATGACGGACTCCATGAATGTGATATCAAGGGTTTTGTAGTCGTTTTCGAAGTCAACCCACCGGGCCTGGCGGGTGACATACCTCTCCCACTCTTTCGTGTATTTCAGCACCGAGTCGCGGGCCGCAGTGTTGAAAGCTGCAAGTCCCATTGTCTCAATCTGGCTTTTATCGGTCAGGCCGAGTTGCCGCTCTGCTTCAAGCTCAGCGGGCAGGCCGTGTGTGTCCCACCCAAACCGACGGTGCACCTGCTTGCCGCGCATGGTTTGAAACCGAGGAAATACATCTTTCGCATAACCGGTGAGCAGGTGACCGTAGTGCGGTAGGCCGTTCGCGAAGGGGGGGCCGTCGTAGAACACCCACTCCGGTGCACCCTCGCGCCGGGCGATGGATGCGTCAAACGTGGCATCACGTTTCCAGAATGCAAGGATCTCCCGCTCAATCACCGGGAAGTTGGGAGATGCAGGAATGTGGGTGCTGGACGCTTTCGCACCGTTGACGGGAGCTGCGAGTTCCGGGGCGGTGGATTCGGCTGCCGCAGCGGGGCCGGTTGTCGCAGTGCTCTCATCGAACGTGCCGTCACCTGGGGTGCGGGGGTACACGCTGGCTCCTTGTGATGTGGGTGTCGTGTGACAACCGTGCCGTCACGAGGACGGGGTGCCAGTTCCGGTCACTCCGCGGTACCACCTCGCTTGCCCCGGGATCTCTCCCCGGGCCGCTCATTCGTGGGCTATGACGGGCTCTCCCGTTCGGTTCTACCTGCCCGTCGGGCCGTGGCCCGCCGCGCGCTCTTCCGAAAACTCCCCGGTGATGGCCGGATCACAGTCGCTGGTTCCCCAGCCTATCGTTGATCGCATCACCACAGTGTTGCGTTTCAGATTTGAACACGGCGTGGACGCTCTGTGTCCACTCGTGTGATAGCGTCAGGGTGCGCGCAGCGGCGAGGAGCCGCCGTCGCCCTGGCCGATCTCGTACTGAATAGCGTCAGGGTGCGCGCGTAGCGACGAGGCTGGGCCGTTGGAGGGGGAACTCACACTATGAAACACCGGGCAAGATCGGCCGCTGACCCCGAAACATCCACTGAGATGTCACTGGAAGTATCCGCTGGGGTACCGCTAGCTCCTGGTGAGTCACCGGCCCCACTGAGGATAAAAGCTCAACAGGTGTCGGTGAGAGCTAGTCCGGCTCGCTGTGTGGGAAAGACGGATTATGCCCACAAGTCCGGTTCCAACTCCTCGGTTCATGGCCGCACAAAATGCTCGCGCAGTGTCGAGGAAATCGGCGTAACTACCGAACTTTGGAATCAGCAGTGGTGGGGGTGGAATTTGCTCCGTGGCGGCTCTCCCTCGAGGAAATGGGCGAACAACTCAAAAGACGCAACACCTCATTATCCTTGCTCGACAAGTGATATCAATAGCTTTTTTGGTTCATCAAGACATTACTCCGTTGAGAGCGGAAGGGCATACAGAGCTTCCAACCAGAGTTCCGTACAGAGATTTGGATGCTAGTTCACGGTCGCCGTCGATCGACATTATTGCGCGGCATAGCAAAAGGTTTGATTTTCCTGTCAGTGGGAACGACCGGGTGTTCTGCACAGCAGAATGTTCCCCCGGTCGAACCCTCATCGGAAATTTTCACCGAGTTGATCTCCGCGCCGAACATCGTTCCCTCTGTGACAATCGACGGCACTGTTATTGCACTCTCTCAACTCAACTGGATCACCGATGATAAACCTGTCCACTTAAACTTTACAGATCTCACACTGGTACCTATAACACCTTTACCGGCATCAGGAACATCGCTCACCATTGTGATTTCATCCGATATTCCCCCGGAGGTTCTAGATATTGGATTGTACTCAAAATTGGACGCGGGAGGTTTGCCAGACAGCAGTGACGGGGGAACAAATATCAATTGTCTTGACTCGGATCAGTGTGTGCTCACGTATTCACCTGGCTCTCTTCAGGTGCGCGTTTCTGTAGGCGCACACCATCGCATTGGCGTCGTTCGTTGCGGATACCTCAAAGCTATGGCCACCGTGGATAAACCGCTAGCACCAGAACTCGTGACAGCGGCATGGGTGTTCCGGCTTACAGATGTGGAATAGCCCCACCCTGTGGTGATGTTGCTGCCAGGACTCAAGCGACCGTGGTGGCGGATTGATGACCCGAAACCCCGGATCATGATCTCGTCCGGGACCTTTGGTTCACTCCACCCAAGGCCCCGCCGAAGTCCTCGGATTCGATCCGACCAATTTTTCTTTTGTCCACCCCACCCAAGACCCCGCCACCGGCATGCGGGCGCTTCGAGCTCGTCCGTGAGCATCTTGACGTAATTGTCGGCCCTGCCACCGACATGCGGGCGCTTCACCTTCACATGTATGGTAGTGTCAATGCGTGCGTGGCTACGGAGCCAGGCCTGTTGAGGGGGGAAACTCAAATTATGAAACACCAGGTAAGATCAGCTGTTGTAGCGCTAGTTGCGGTTGCAATGGTCATCACGCTCGGGAATCCGGCAAATGCGGAAGACACACAGTCGTTAACGACAAGTGAGGTTAGGGCGGTAGCGTCCGAGCCCGCCGATCCCGAATCACTTTCTGAGGTACCGCTGACGTCCGACGAATCGCTAGACCCGTCGGCGACCGAATCGCCAGACCCGTCGACGCCCGAGTCACTGGACCCGTCGACGCCCGAGTCACTGGACCCATTGATAGCCGAGTCACTGGACCCATTGATAGCCGAGTCGCTGGACTCGTCGATGACAAAGATGTCAAGGGGTGTGCCAATGGCTGCTAGCCCGGCCCACTGTAGTGGAATGACGACGTTTGCCAGCAGGGTCGGTTCCAGTTCCTTGGTCTACGGTCGCACGAAATGCTCACACAGTGTTGAAGCTGTCGGCGTAACTACCTATCTTTGGAACGCGCAGTGGTGGGGATGGAATTTGCTCCGTACCACTTCCTCCTCGAGAAGGTTTTCAGACTCCTCAGGAGATGCAGTTTCTCGTTATCCCTGCTCAACACGCGACAAAAATTGGTTTTTTGGATCATCCGACCATTATTCCGTTGAGAGAGGGAGAACCTACAGAGGTTCTAGCCGGAGTCCCGAACGATATTTTGGATGCTAACTGACAGTTACTGTCGAACGAAGTTGTTACTCCCAATAGCAGCAGGTTTGGTTTCTGCTGTGTCCACCATAGATTCGCCGCTGCCACCGACGCTCGTGGCAGCGGCGTGGGTGTTCCCGGCTTGCAGGGGCAAGTTATCCGGGGATTCCAGCTGGCGTTGAGGGCCGCCGGGTGTTCCCGGCTTGCAGGGGCAAGATGGCGACCGGCTGACCACCCAAGACCGCAAACCATGATCTTTTCGCCAACGGCGTCCTACCGCAAGGTTGTCACCGACAACAGGGTTGGTGATCTGGGTGCCAATGTCGGCGGTGCCCGTTAGGCTGCTAACGGCGCATCCGCCACTCACTCAGGCACCTCAGCACAGACACGGTGCCGCCAATATTGCGGAGACTCATGACCAAAAACGAAGCTGGCATCGCACCCGGTGACACTACTGCAGAGCATTCTGGGCCCGATGCCCCGCGCATCCCCGAGAAACCCGCACTCGAGGGGCTAGAACCACGCTGGGCCCAGCAGTGGGAACAAGATCGCACGTACCGGTTTCGACGCGACGAAGCATCCCGCGACACCGTAGTCTCGATTGACACTCCCCCGCCAACGGCCTCTGGTTCCCTACACATTGGGCACGTTTTTTCGTACACCCACACCGACATAGTCGCCCGTTTCCAGCGGATGCGCGGCAAACACGTGTTCTACCCGATGGGGTGGGACGATAACGGACTGCCCACCGAACGGCGAGTGCAAAACTACTACGGTGTCCGCTGCGACCCGTCACTCCCCTACGTCGCCGACTTTGTGCCGCCAACCGTGGGTGGCGTGAACGGTGCTGTCCGGGCAGCTGACCAACTCCCCATCAGCCGCCGCAACTTTATCGAACTGTGTGAAAAACTCACAGTCGAAGATGAACTGCAGTTTGAAACGCTCTGGCGCACCCTCGGCCTCTCTGTCGACTGGACTCAGACCTATCGCACGATCGCTCCCGACGCAATCTTCACCAGCCAGCTTGCATTCGTGCGCAATGTTGAGCGCGGTGAGGCGTACCAGGCTCTCGCACCAACACTGTGGGATATCACCTTCCGCACCGCCGTTGCACAGGCCGAACTCGAAGACCGCGAGCAACCCGGCCACTACCACCGTGTCGCATTCGATCGCCCCGACGGCAGCACCATCGAGATTGAAACAAGCCGCCCCGAACTCCTAGCTGCGTGCGTCGCACTCGTGGCCCACCCCGACGATGAGCGCTACCAATCACTCTTTGGCACCACTGTCACGACCCCGGTATTCGGGGTCGAAGTACCCGTTGTTGCCCACCACCTCGCCCAAAAAGACAAGGGCACCGGCATCGCCATGATTTGCACCTTCGGTGATGTCACCGATGTCGTGTGGTGGCGCGAACTTCAGTTAGCCACCCGCGCGATCATCGGCTTTGACGGACGCATCCTCTCAGAGATTCCGGAGGCGATCACGAGCGACTCTGGTCGCGCCGCGTTCGCCGAACTCGCGGGTAAAACGACCTTTTCGGCAAAACAAACCGTTGTCGCGCAACTCCGCGCGAGCGGTGCACTGCTCGCCGAGCCACAAGCCATCACCCATCCGGTGAAGTTCTTCGAAAAGGGCGACAAGCCGCTCGAGATTGTCTCAACTCGACAGTGGTACATCAGCAACGGTGCACGCGACGAACGGGTGCGCGAGCGGCTGCGAGAACACGGGCGCACGATGGCCTGGCATCCCGATTTCATGCGCGTGCGCTACGAGAACTGGGTGGGTGGACTCTCCGGTGACTGGCTCGTCTCACGACAGCGATTCTTCGGTGTTCCGATCCCGGTCTGGTATCCACTAGATGGCGCAGGCACCCCTGTCTTCGATAAACCAATCATCGCAAACCGAGACATTCTGCCGGTTGACCCTTCCTCACAGCCAGCACCCGGGTACACCGAAGAACAGCGCGGCACCCCCGGTGGTTTCATCGGCGAACACGATGTCATGGACACCTGGGCGACCTCCTCGCTGACCCCACAATTGGCGGGCGGATGGGAGCGCGACCGGGAACTCTGGGATCTCGTATTCCCGTACACCCTGCGCCCGCAGGGTCAGGACATCATTCGTACCTGGCTCTTCTCCTCCACCCTCCGATCGGAGCTCGAACACGGGGTCGCACCCTGGTCGAACACCGCAATCAGTGGCTTTATCGTTGACCCCGATCGTAAAAAAATGTCGAAATCACGGGGCAATGTCGTAACCCCGGCGGGACTACTTGAAACGCACGGCTCAGACGCCGTCAGGTACTGGGCGGCATCCTCTCGGCTGGGCACAGACGCGGCGTTTGATCCACAAAACCCAACACAGGTAAAAATCGGCCGACGACTCGCGATCAAGGTGCTCAACGCCGCGAAGTTTATCCTCGGGATCGAAGGAACAGACGCAAGCGCAGACGCCCCCGTCACCGCAGCACTGGATCAATCGATGCTCGCCGAACTCGCCGTGGTTGTCGAACAGGCGACCCGCTCACTCGAAAACTATGATCACGCCCGCGCCCTCGAAATTTCCGAGACATTCTTTTGGACATTCTGCGACGACTACCTCGAACTCGTAAAAGAACGTGCCTACAGCGAACCCAGCCCCGAACGCACCTCAGCGATTGTCGCTCTCCAGACCGCACTCAGCGTGCTGCTCCGACTCTTCGCCCCAGTGATCCCGTTCGCAACCGAGGAGGCATGGAGTTGGAACCACGAAACATCCGTGCACACAGCACCGTGGCCTGACCCGGTCGATCTGCGCACCCACGCTGCCAGTGCAACAGGCAACCTGCTCGCCCTCGCCAGCCAGGCACTCACCGGAATCCGTCGCGCCAAGACCGACGCGAAGCTCTCGCAGCGAGTCCCTATCACCAGCGCCGTCATCGCCGCACCGGCCGAGGCACTCGCCCTGCTCCAAACCGCCGCCGCCGACCTCAGCGCAGTCGGGCGCATCAGCCACCTGCAGTTTGTTGAGGGTGACAGCATCGAGGTCCGCGATGTTGCCATCAACCCGAACGCCTCGTGAACCACAGAGATGCCCCACGTGAACCACAAGGATGCCTCATGAACAGGGATGCCACATGAGACTCGGCACTCGCTGGCCCTTCGGTACGCCAGCACCACATTCGGTTCCACCCGCATTCCGACTGCTCATCGCCGCGACCGAAGCAGGGCACGCCGATGGCACCGGACAGTTGTGGACACTGACATGGCTGGAAGGACATCCCGTGGCAGAACTCGACGACGGAACCCTCGTCAGCACCCGCGTGGCACCCCCCGACCGCGATGACACGTGGTGACGACGGCACCGCACGATCAACAGCAGCGGTATGCAGAGAACACAGTCGGCTCGAACCCGACGAACGTAGTATGCAAGTGCTATATAGTTCTGCTATGTCTGGGCAACCACACCATGAGGATCTGCCTCCTGTTAGCACGGTCGGCGACGACCTCGTGGGAGCCGACACCCTGATCAGTAGTCGGCACCCCGCGATCCGCCGAGTCGCTGACGTCCTCCGCAACGCTGGGGATGAGCGCCAGCGACTCATCATCGTTGACGACTCAGAGAATATTCTCGCAGCCATCCAGAACAAGCTTCGGATAGACAGCCTCTACCTGACACCCGATCACGCTCTCCCACACGAACTCAGACGGAGTCTGCCTACAGACGTCCCGATACACACAGTTTCACCTGATGTCGCAAAGACAGTCTTCAAAACTGAGAAACGACCCCGACTCTTCGCGCTCGCCCATCGACCTAGCCCCAAGAAACTGCATGAGCTGAGCAACACTCAGGGTGACATCGTTGTTCTGGATGGTGTTCGCCTTGCCGGCAACGTCGGGGCTATCGTCCGGACTGCCCGAGCATTCGACGCAGCCGGGGTTGTACTCGTCGATAGCGGCATCGTGAATAGCATGGACCGACGTCTGGTTCGCGCAAGCCGAGGAGCAGTGTTCACCCTCCCCATCGTCCTTGCCAAAGCCGAAGAACTGATCGGATTCCTCCAGGACACGGGACTTCTCATGATCAGTATGAGTGCCCACGCGGGTTTAGCGTTGAGCGAGCTTAGAACCCTGCAGCAGCGGGTAGCCATCCTGCTCGGAAGCGAGAAACGAGGATCCTCCCTCTACCTCGAAGACCACGTGACGGAACGCTACCGTGTTCGGACCAACCCCCAGATCGAGTCGCTCAACGTCTCGGTCGCTGCCGCCCTTGCCCTCTACGAACGCCAGAAACGAGAATAGAAAATCAGGAAAGAACCGGTTGTCAACAGCCAAGTACCGCTAGATGGCGAAGCCGAGTGCCCGCATCATGTCTCGCCCATCATCGGTAATGCGCTCTTGCCCCCACGGAGGCATCCACACCCAGTTGATCCGAAACGCGTCAACAACACTGTCTAACGCTTCCGCGGTCTGTTCCTCAATAACGTCGGTGAGGGGGCATCCCGCGCTCGTGAGTGTCATGTGAATGACAAGCGCATCGGCCTCATCATCCCAGCCAAGGTCATAGATGAGCCCCAGGTCAACGATATTGATCCCCAGCTCTGGATCCATGACCTCTTTCAGCGCTTCGAGCACCTCGTCGTAACGGTGCGGCTCAAGCGATACAACAGCCATCACGATCACCTACTTCGACGGTGCGGGCGCACCCGCGCTCACACCGCCCGCAACGGATGCCTCGGTCGGCAGATACCGGTCGTAACCCTCGTTCTCCAGCCGCTCTGCCAGTTCCGAACCACCCTGCTCAGCCACCTTGCCCGCCACAAAGACGTGCACGAAGTCGGGCTTAATGTAACGCAAAATACGGGTGTAGTGCGTAATAAGCAAAATGCCCAGACCGGTGTTCGCCTTCGCCCGGTTCACTCCCTCAGACACAATCTTCAGCGCATCCACATCGAGCCCAGAATCGGTCTCGTCAAGCACCGCAAACCTCGGCCCAAGCAGTTCGAGCTGCAGAATCTCGTTGCGTTTCTTCTCGCCGCCAGAAAACCCCTCGTTGATGTTACGTTCAGCAAACGCGGCGTCCATTCGAAGACGCGCCATCGACTCACGCACATCCTTGATCCACGTCCGTACCGACGGCGCTTCCCCCGAAATTGCGGTCTTTGCGGTGCGAAGAAAGTTGGTTACCGTAACCCCCGGGATTTCCACCGGGTACTGCATCGCAAGAAAAAGCCCCGCGCGGGCGCGTTCATCCACCGACATCGCGAGCACGCTCTCACCATCGAGCAGGATCTCCCCGCTCACGACCGTGTATTTCGGGTGGCCCGCAATCGTATAGGCAAGCGTTGACTTACCGGAGCCGTTGGGTCCCATAATCGCATGGATCTCGCCCTCCGCAATAGCGAGGTCAACGCCGCGGAGAATCTCCCGCTCCCCCTGTTCGGTCGCGACATTCACATGCAGGTTCTTAATCTCAAGCACAGACATTGGTAACTCTCGTTTCTCGGTACATCAGGTCTTCGTAACGTCAGAAAAATTCTTTAGCACTTCGTGCCAGAGGCGGGGTCAACATACACGACACCCTCCTCAATCGACACCTCGTACACCGGCACGGGCTCGTAGGCCGGCAGAGTGAGCGGCTTGCCAGTGGTCAGCGAAAACTTCGAGCCGTGTGCCCAACACTCGAGTGTGTCATCCTCAACAAACCCCTCGGAAAGCGAAATATCACCGTGGGTGCAGGTATCACCGAGCGCGAACACCTCACCCGCGGCATCCTTGACGACGGCAATGGGAACACCGTCTACAACAAACTTCGATGCCGCATTCTCCTGCAGTTCCGCCACCATACACACGCGTTGCGCGACCACCTCAGCTCCTTCGTAGTTCCATGTCCAGTGCCGCCGTGAGCCGTTGCTCCAACCCGGGCGACCCGATCTTCTGCACAATTTCGGTGAGAAACCCGCGGACCACGAGCCGTCGCGCCTCTTCCTCGGTAATACCCCGCGCCATGAGATAAAACAACTGCTCATCATCAAAACGCCCGGTCGCACTCGCGTGCCCTGCACCCGCGATATCACCCGTCTCAATTTCAAGATTCGGAATGGAGTCAGCACGAGTGCCGTCAGAAAGAACAAGGTTGCGGTTCTGCTCATAGCTATCGGTGCCGGTGGCGGTATTACCGATGAGCACATCGCCGATCCAGACACTGCGCGCACCCTCGCCCTGCAGAGCCCCTTTGTAGGTGACGCGGCTCTTCGTGTGTGGGGCATCGTGATGCACAAATACCTGCTGCTCGAGATGCTGTCCGGCATCCGCGAAATAGAGTCCCAGCGCTTCAATATCAGCGCCGGGCTCCGCGAGGTGGCCGGTGGGGTTCACCCGCACAATCTGCCCACCGAGCGAGACGACTATGTGCTTGAGCCGAGCATCCCGGCCAAGTCGTGCAAAGTGGCTTGCAAGATGCACGGCCTCCGGCGCCCACTCTTGCAGCGACACGACGGTGAGGGATGCTCCGGCACCGACGAGAATCTCCACGTTTTCACTGAGCCGCGCATCACCCTGACCAGCGAGCACGATGAGCCCTCGCGAGTGCGGGGCGGCTTCGATGACGGTGTGTGCGGCGCGTGGCGCAGTGCCAAGCTCGCTACGGGTGATGGTCACGGTCTTCTCGTTCTCACCCCCCACATGGACGCAGAGAGCCTCGGTCACTGCGGTCCAGGCGTTCGCAGCGGCACGATCTTCCGGAGTGCCAGCGGTACCGATCCGAGGGTCGGTACGAGGTATCCAGGAGAGTGTCACGCCCGCGGCATCGGTCGCGGTGAACGGGAGCCGAGAGCCGTCTAGATCACCGTCGGTAAGATCGGTGAAACGCGCAGTCGGTGAGAATTTCCACGCAACCTCACGACCGGTAACCGGCGGGAAGTCGGCAGCGTGCACAGACCGAAACCGCTCTGAGCGAGTCTGCACCGGAATCGCCGGGCGTGCCCGTGCCCCGTCGGAGTGGGCCGTCATACCGTGCTGTGCCGTAGTTGGCACCGCACCAGAAACAGCAACCGCGGCGGGAGCGGCGTGTGTTGCAGCGGTCATCCCTAACCAACCGACCCTTCCATACCCATCTCAATGAGCTTATTGAGCTCCATCGCGTATTCCATCGGCAGTTCGCGCGCGATCGGTTCAATGAATCCACGCACGATCATCGCCATTGCCTCGTCTTCGGGAATACCGCGAGCCATGAGATAAAACAACTGCTCTTCACTCACTTTCGACACCGTTGCCTCGTGTCCGAGTTGCACATCATCAACTCGAATATCAATGGCTGGGTAGGTGTCGGATCGGGAGATCGTGTCGACCAGCAGCGCGTCACAGCGCACCGTGTTGGCGGAGTGGTGAGCGTTGGCATCAACCCGTACCTCACCGCGGTACCCCGCACGTCCGCCACCACGCGCGATCGACTTTGAGATAATCGACGACTGCGTGTACGGCGCCATGTGGATCATCTTCGCGCCGGCATCCTGGTGTTGACCCGGTCCTGCAAACGCGACCGAGAGCGTCTCACCCTTGGCGTGCTCGCCCATGAGGAAGATCGAGGGATACTTCATTGTCACCTTGGAACCGATGTTGCCATCGATCCACTCCATTGTCGCCCCTTCGGCCGCGGTAGCGCGCTTAGTGACGAGGTTGTAGACGTTGTTCGACCAGTTCTGGATTGTTGTGTACCGCACGCGGGCGTTCTTCTTCACGATAATCTCGACGACGGCCGAGTGCAGTGAATCTGACGAGTAGATCGGTGCGGTGCATCCCTCAATGTAGTGCACGTAACTGTCCTCGTCAGCGATGATGAGCGTCCGCTCGAACTGCCCCATGTTCTCAGTGTTGATGCGGAAGTATGCCTGTAACGGAATATCAACGTGTACACCTTTCGGCACATACACAAATGATCCACCCGACCACACCGCCGTGTTGAGAGCAGCGAACTTGTTGTCACCAGAGGGAATGACCGTGCCGAAGTACTCTTCAAAAACGCCGGGATGCTCCCGCAGCGCGGTGTCCGTATCGAGAAAGATGACGCCCTGCCGCTCTAATTCCTCGTTGATCTGGTGGTACACGACCTCGGATTCGTACTGAGCAGCAACCCCGGCGACGAGCCGCTGGCGCTCCGCTTCCGGAATGCCGAGTTTCTCGTAGGTGTTCTTGATGTCTTCCGGGAGATCCTCCCAGGTCTGTGCCTGTTTCTCAGTGGAGCGCACGAAGTACTTGATGTTGTCGAAGTCGATCTCACTGAGGTCGGCACCCCATGTCGGCATGGGTTTGCGCTCAAACAGTTGCAGCGCCCGAAGGCGGCGCTGGAGCATCCACTCAGGCTCGTTTTTGAGTGCCGAGATGTTGCGCACGACACCGTCGGAGAGCCCGCGCTGGGCACTCGCACCGGCGGCGTCGGAGTCCGACCATCCGAACTCGTACGTTCCCAAGCCCTCGAGCTCTGGACGGTCAATAAGGACGTCCGACATGATGTTTCCCTCTTTCTCTCCTGTGCAACCGGCTATCAATCCGGCTCATTCCCTCGCAAATCGGGTTGCTTTGCTCGGGTCATGAATGGTGCCAGGTGGTTCAGTGTCGAACCCGCGTGGGTTGTGGTGCCGACTGTGGGTGTGGCACGTCCCCTGTGCCGCCTAGTCTACAGCGAGTTGATCGCTGTAGAATCTAAGATTGCGGAGTGAGCAATAACCCCTCCCCCACGACACCCACTACTCCGCCTACTTCCAAGGCTCACATCGGCCGTAGTCTCACCGTCGCCGCGTGGGTGTCGTTTGTCTGTCAGGTGGCGATTATTGCCACCGGCGGCGCAGTTCGACTCACCGAATCGGGGTTGGGATGCCCCACCTGGCCAACATGCACCGCCACCTCACTCATTCCGACCACCGAACTGAGCTATCACAGCATCATCGAATTTGGTAACAGGATGATGACCGGGCTGCTCGGCGTCGTCGCACTGGTCATCGTCATTCTCGTCTGGATGCGCCACCGCACTCGCCGCGATCTCTTCGCCCTCGCACTCACCGTGCTCGGAGGTATTGCGGTGCAGGCTCTCATCGGTGGGGTGACCGTCATCACGGGTCTCAATCCGTTCATCGTGGGGCTCCACTACCTCATTTCGGTGCTGCTGGTCTGTGTTGCGGCGGTGTTTTTGGCGCGGCTCCGAGATCTCCCGGGCCCTCGCACGCTCGCGGTACCGCCGTGGTTTGCCCGTCTCACCCACCTGGCCAGCTGTGTGCTGTTCGTAACGCTTGTGTTCGGCATGCTCACGACCGGAGCCGGACCGCACTCGGGTGACCCGAATGTTGCCCGCAATGGGTTCGATGCGACCCTCCTCCAGCACATCCACTCGTGGCCCGGCTATATCCTGGCGGGGCTCGCAATTACTCTCATGGCGTACTCGGTCATTCGCAAACTGCCGGTGGCCCGGTGGTACCTCGTTCTGGTGCTGGTGGTAGTGGTTCAGGTTTTCGTCGGAATCTACCAGTCCCGCGCCGGACTTCCACCGTTGGCGGTGGGAGTGCACCTCGTGCTCGCTGCCCTCGCAGCGGCGAGCACGACAATGATCATCCTGCGGCTCAAGCGGCCTACCGGCTGAGCAGCCAGGTCATGTGCACACAACCAGCAACCCGGCACGGCTGAGCCAACTAACGGGGCAGTGCGATCCGCAGCAGGGGGTCAATTCCCACGGTGAGAAACAGAAGCGACAGATACGCGATCGAGCAGTGAAACACTCGCATCGGTGCAACGGGCCCGTGTCGAAGGGACATCCCGTACAGCCGGTGCGCCTCGTAAATGAGCCAGCCACCCGCGACGATCGCTGATGCCGTGTAAATAAGGCCCATGTCGGCAACCGGTACGAGCAGCAGCGAGCAGGCGACGGTCGCCCAAGCGTACAAAATAACCTGCAGTCCAACCTGCGCACGGGCGCGCACGACCGCGAGCATCGGCACCCCGGCGGCCTCGTACTCATCGCGATATTTCATTGAGAGCGGCCAATAGTGTGGTGGTGTCCAGAGAAAAATAATGAGAAACAGGATGACCGGAGGCCATGCTAGCCCACCCGTCACCGCAGCCCAGCCGATGAGCACCGGCATGCATCCGGCAACACCACCCCACACAATGTTCTGCGCGGTTCGTCGCTTCAAAATAATGCTGTAGAACACGGCATACAACAGGATTGCTAGCAGCGACAGTGCTGCGGCCACAAGGTTTGTGAACACGGCCAACCACACAATGGACGCGACACCCAGCACGTACGCAAAGACGAGCGCTTCCTGATTGCTGAGCTCACCCGTCACGAGCGGCCGATTCTTGGTGCGGTGCATCACGCGGTCAATGTCGCGGTCGATGTAGCAGTTGAACGCCCCCGCCGACCCCGCACTCATCGCACCACCGAGGATCGTGGCAAAAAAAAGCCACAGGTCCGGGATCCCGTTCTGTGCGAGGATCATGGTCGGCGCGGTGACAACGAGCAGGAGTTCAATGATCCGTGGCTTCGTGAGAGCAATGTACGCGGAAACCTTGCGCCGAACCGACACTGTGGGCACGGGAGGCGCAGGGGGCACGCAGGTCGTCGACATCGTGGTCACAGTCTAGAGCCGATTGGGTTCAGTGATGCGCGGTTAGCGGCTCTCCATCACCTTTTTAACAGCAGCCCGAGCCGCAGCCGAACTGGTCGCACTCAGCGCACGCGCCGCGGCATCCCCACACATCGCGCGGGATGCTCCACCGAGTACCGCCGCGACGGGGGCGATCACACGCGGTGCCATCGACAGAGTCGCGACCCCGAGACCGACAAGCACGACGGCGAGCAGCGGATCCGCTGCGGCCTCGCCGCACACGCCGATGGGCTTGCCCGCCTGCTCGGCTCCTCCGGTTGCGGCGGCAATCATCCGTAGAACGGCAGGCTGCCACGGATCGTTGAGCGCGGCGAGTGAACCGAGCATCCGGTCGGCGGCCATCGTGTACTGCGTCAGATCGTTGGTGCCAAGGCTCGCAAAGTCAACCACATCCAGCAGCTCACGGCTCATGAGCGCTGCCGCCGGAGTTTCGATCATAACGCCGACGGTGGACACGCCCTGGCCTCGCGCACGACGGGCAAACTCGATGGCCTCGGCCACGGTATCGATCATCGGTGCCATGACCCAGACATCTGCCCGCTCTGCGGCAGCGGCAGCGGCGATCGCGGTGAGCTGCAGATCTAATACCTCGGGACGAGCCCACGACGTGCGATAACCGCGCACACCGAGCGCGGGGTTTGGTTCGTGGCCGGAGGCCAGAAACGGTAGGGGTTTATCAGCACCCGCATCGAGTGTTCGGACAACAACTTTCTGTCCGGCAAACCCCGAAAAAACAGCCCGGTACGCCGCGATCTGTTCGTCAAGACGAGGAGCATCAGCACGGTCAAGGAAACAAAACTCCGTGCGAAACAGACCAACGCCCTGTGCGCGAGCTGCAACCGCAACCGCAACATCCGATACCCCACCGATGTTGGCGAGCAGCGGAACCGAATAACCGTCGCCAGTTGCACCCGCGCCGGTGACAGCGGTGGATGTCGCGGTCGCGGTCGCAACAGACGCGACAAGCTCGGGGGTCGGATCAATGACGATCTCACCGGTCATGCCGTCGAGAAGCACCAGGGTACCGGGGGAAAGCACGGCGGCGGATGCCGCTGCACCCGCCGCCACGACCGCAGGAATACCCAGCGCCCGAGCGAGAATAGCGGTGTGAGAGGTGGGGCCTCCCTCCGCGGTAATGATGCCCAGACACACGCGCGGATCAAGCAGTGCGGTGTCGGCCGGGGCGAGATCGGTTGCGACAAGCACAAACGGATCGGTGCTTGTGGGAACACCAGGTTGCGCCTCTCCGGTGAGCTGGGCCACGATTCGGTCACGAACATCGTGTAGATCGGCGACCCGTTCGGCCCCGACTCCACCCAGTGATCCGAGCTGAGCTGCGAGATGGGAGACGGCATCCCACACCGCACGCTGCGGAGTACGCCCCTCGACCATCACTCTTCGCTGTGAGTTCGCCACGAGAACCGGGTCATTGGTCAACTGTGCTGTGGCGTTCAAGACATCGCGGGCGTGTCCTGCTTGCGCGGTCTCCGCGCGTCGGGTGAGGTCTGCAACCACGGATGTCGTAGCCGACACGATCCGAGCCGCCGCTGCCGCACGATCACCCCTCGGCACCGTCTCGGTTGCGCTCGGTTCGGTGATCGGATCGGGCATTCGGAGAACTCGCCCAGCTCGGCGACCGGCACTCACCCCGATCGGGTCACCCGCAGAGTGATGGGCGCGAGCGACAACACTGTGGGGAGTCGCTGCACCATCAGCGGTTTCACCAAATCCCTCCGCAACAAGTTCTGCCAGTTCGCTCACGAGCGCGGAGGAGCTCTCACCGACGCCTCGAATTTCCACCGAGTCACCCTGACGGGCACCGAGCGACAGCAGCAGCATCGTGCTCGCGGCATCCACCGGCCCTCGCCCGGCTGACGCATTGGTGATCGTCACCTGCTCACCACTCTGCGCAACCTTTGTCGCAATAACCGCTGCTGGTCGCGCGTGCAGTCCTGCGGCGTTGGGAAGAATCTCGGTTCGATACGGTGATGAGGGTGAGGGTGAGGGTGAGCCGAAAGTTCCACTGACGTGACCGGAGGTGGTCGTCTCGCTCCGGTGTCGCAAAGGTGAGTCTGCCTGAGTCGGTACGCCACCCCGGTCGACTTGCTCGGTCCGGTATCGCGAAGGTGAGTCACCGTCCCGGGGTCGGGTGTCAGTGTGTTCGATTGTGTGCGGAGAGGGTGGTGCAGCGGCAAGCTGTGCTCGCTTCGCACGCAGCGCCGTGGATGCCTCACGATCAACATCCGCGAGTGTTGCCCCCCCGGCGGCGCAGACAACGGCCGCGATGAGCCCTTCAACAAACGGTGCATCCGAAAGCACCACTCGAGTCGACGAGGAATCAATCAACTCGAGAGCAAGCTCCGCACTCATGGTTGCCGAGCCGAGGTCACTCACAACCAGAACGCCTTCGGGAGAAGAAACCTCTTCGATTGCAGCCGCCACCCGGCTCGCATCGGTTCCGATCACATCGCCGTCGGCTCCCGCAGCGAGCGCGATGGCCGGGCGCTTACCCGGGACCATTGCCAGTGCAAGCTCGAGAGCAGCCTGAGCCAACCGTGGGCTGTGCGAGACCACGACTATTCCGATCACGACTACGTGTCCGACAGCGCTCTGGCCAGAGCCTCAAACAACAGGGTCGTTGACGCGCTGCCCGGGTCAATGTGGCCCACGCTGCGGTCGCCGAGGTAACTGGCGCGGCCCTTCTTCGCAACCAGTGGTTCGGTGTTATCGCGCCCGGTGGCAGCGGCCACTGCCGCCGCCACACCCGCAGCAGACAGGGATGCTCCGCGGCCGACCGTCTGGTCATAGGCCGCCAACGCCGGTGCCATCGCATCGAACATCGTCTTATCACCGGCCTGCGCTTTGCCCCGTGCGACAACGCCCTCGAGTCCCGCTCGCAGGCATGTACCAAACGCCGTGGAATCAAGCTGTGTTGCACCGGCCGGGGTCGCTGAACCGCAGCGCAGGAAGAAGGTGCCGTACAGCGGACCGCTCGCGCCACCGACGGTTTTCACCAGGGTCATCCCCGCCGATGTGAAAAGCTCCGCGATGCTCTCCGGTGCAACAGAACCGACCTGCGCGACCACCGCATCCATGCCGCGAGTCATGTTTGACCCGTGATCGGCGTCACCGATCGCGGAGTCTAACTCGGTGAGGTACGCGTTATTCGCGGTAACCAGATCACGGAACACGGTGAGCCATGCGATGATAGTCGCCGTCGAAACGGCACCTGTCGAACCGGTATCGGCGGTCATATTGGTTATGCTCCCCACCGGAGTCCGGCGGTGTTCACCGGAGCATCCCACAGTTTCAGCATGTCGTTATCGGTCTTGAGTACCGTTACGGAGCATCCTGTCATCTCCAGTGAGGTGATGTAGTTGCCGACCAGATTGCGCGCGACCGTCACACCCGACCTGTTGAGAATCGCCGCGACCTCACCGAACATGAGATACAGTTCGAGCAGGGGTGTGCCGCCCATGCCGTTGAGCATGACGATCACGGGCGAACCCACGAAATCGAGGTCCCGGAGGATCGGGTCAACAAGCTGCGCGGCGATGTCGCGCGCGGTTCCGGTTGGCACGCGTGTTCGACCCGGCTCACCGTGGATCCCAACACCCAGTTCCATCTCACCCTCGGGGAGGTCGAAGGTCGGTTTGCCTGCCGCCGGAACGGTGCAGGATGTCAGAGCCATCCCCATTGACCGTCCCGACTCGTTGATTCGACGCGCGAGCGCCGCAATCTGTGCGAGATCCTGTCCGGCTTCGGCGGCTGCGCCGACGATTTTCTCGAGCAGGACGGTCACCCCGACGCCACGACGACCCGCGGTCCAGAGGGAGTCCTGCACGGCAACATCATCGTTGGTCACGACCGATTCCACCGCCACGCCGGTTTCACTTGCGGCAAGCTCGGCGGCCATCTCGAAGTTCAAGACGTCACCCGTGTAGTTCTTCACGATGTGGAGAACCCCGGCACCGCCGTCGACCTGCTTTGTTGCCTCCAACATCTGGTCGGGCGTGGGGGAAGTGAACACCTCACCGGCGCACGCGGCATCCAGCATTCCATAACCGACAAAGCCTCCGTGCAGCGGTTCGTGGCCGCTGCCACCGCCGGAGATTAGACCAACCTTGCCTTTCTTCGGGGTGTCGCCGCGGTAGATGATGCGATTTTCGTGATCGATCCGCAGTTCAGGATGCGCCGCAGCGATGCCGATGAGAGCATCACGTACGACCGAGCTGGGATCGTTGATGAGTTTTTTCACGACTTGTCTCCTTCGGTGGATGTCGCGGGGCTGGTGTCTGTCGGTGTGTGAGCGATGAATCTGAATGCCAGTGCGGCGGCGAGTCCTGCCAGCAGTTCCGCAGCGATGTAGACCGGCCACTGTTCCCAGTGCACCTGTCCGCCCAGAATCTGTTGCACGAGCATCGGACCGGTGGTGCGTGCCGGGTTGATCGATGCTCCCGTCGTCGGTGCAACCGGGATGATGGCGGCGAACACGACCAGGCCGATCACCAGGCCCGCCCAGCCGGCGGCAGCTTTGCGATAAATCACACCAAACACGGTGAAGACAAGGAGGAATGTTCCCACAAACTCCGCGAAAAACCCTTGATACCACGGGACATCAGCACCATAGCTGGCAACGCCTAATCCCAGCTTGCTCGCTTTGTCGCCAAGCACACCCGCGATAGCAAAGGCCCCGAGTGTCGCACCCAGGATTTGCGCCACAAGGTAGCCGGGAACCTCTCGCCACGGAAACTTACCCGTCACCGCGAGTCCGACCGTAACGGCGGGATTGATGTGATTACCGCTGATGTACCCAAACACGTAGACGGTCGCCACAACGATGGTGCCGAAGGCGAAGGCGATAATGCCGAGATCGGCAAAACCAATCCCCTTGTCGCCGTTCATGATGAGGGCCGCGGGCACAGAGCCAACCCCGACAAACACGAGGAAGGCGGTACCGAGGAATTCAGCGGCAAGAGTTTGCCACCGACGATTGGTATCCATGGTGCTCCTTTGAACGCTGGGTGAGGTGAGGCACCAGAAGTGCCGCTCTATAAATACTATCGATGATCCAGCAGTTCCAGGGTGCCCGCCACCTCGGAATTACCAACCTTGCAACCGCCTGTCGCTGCCCCCCGTCAACGGTGCACGCAATCGTCACGTCGCTCGAGTCACACGGTTTGGTCGCAAAAGAACACTCGAGCAGCCGCTACCTGCTTGCCCGGCGCTGCTGAAACTGTCTCATGTGTGCCTTGACACACTGGATGCCCCTTCCGGGCAGGCAGCGAGTTCTGTTCAGTCTGCATGTGTACCTTGACACACTGGATGCCCCCGGGCACGCGCCGTGTTCTGGAACAGTGCGGTTCTCAATGATCTGTGCGAAACCGCTCGGAATATCTCCCGGGAACTGGGGTGGTCGTCGTGTCCGCCACCCGTCCCGAGTCGAGTTGTTGTGACAGAAGCATGACCTTGTTCGCCTCACCGTCACCGCTGGCCACGCTCTGGAACGCCGCTGGACCGTCTGTAAGAGGACGTGTCGACCCAATCAGCAGGTCTAACTCGGGCCGAACGTGTGCAACCCAGTTCGCTGTGCTCTCAAAGTGCGCCCGAGAGTAACAGTAGCTGCCAATAAGCGTTCGTTCTGCGACAGTGAGCGCATACGGTGCAAAGGTCATGATGCTTGCCCCCATCCCCACCAGAACGATTCGCGCTCGAGTGGTTGAATTCTGCAGGGCCGACGCGATGGTGTGGTCAATACCAACGGCGTCAACAACGAGCGTGGGTTTCCCGCCAAGCTCCGACACGCTCGCATCGGGGAGTGCATCCGGGACGGTGCTCGCAAACCCCAGGCGTTCAAGCAGTTCTCGACGCGCAGAGACGGGTTCGCTAACAAGGATGCGTGTCACTCCAGCCCGCCGTGCACCAATGGCAACAGCCTGCCCAATGGGTCCACCGCCGATAACAACAAGGCGATCATCCGGCACCGGATCCCCGCGCATGACCGCGTGGTACCCGACCGCGAGCGGTTCCACGAGTGCGCCGTGCAGAACCGGAGTTGACTCCGACAGCGGCACAACATTTCCGATGGGCACGACAAGCTGTTCTGCAAAGCTGCCTGGCAGTGCCGGATCGACGCCGATGACAACGGCGGTTGCACAACCCTGGGTTTCTCCCACCTCACAGTACTCACACTCTCCACACCCGATGAGCGGGTTAACCGTGACAAGGGTGTGGGCGGGAAGACCGGGCGCATCATGGGCAATTCGCCCGACCAGCTCATGACCCATAATCTGACCCGTCACACGGCGTCCGGTCTCACCGGTGTATCCGTGGGCGTCAGAGCCACAAATCCCGGTTGCAATAACGGTGATAACTGCCTTGCCCTCGCCCGCAATAGGTTCTCGAGACTCCCGAATACTCAGCGTCCGGGGTCCATCATATACAAGTGCTTTCATGAGAGATATCAGGCATTCTGGTCGTGTCCATAGGGCGCAATGATGCGCCCCGGAGGTGGCGGGATGAGATGGATCATTGACGAGGAATCATGCGCGGCCTGTTGCTGAGACTAGGCAACAATGCCCCGTGGGTATCGAGTGAAATTTTCGGGGTCATAGAGGGGCAATATAATGTCTGCACTTCGACGAACCCGTTCGTAGCAGTCGAGAATTTCATACATATTTTCGGAAATACCGAGCGGAATTTCATCAGTAACATTTTGCGCATAAAAGTAACTATCCGACACCGCAACGACACCCTGTGCCGTGTCAATATCAACGACCATGGATGCACGGTGGTGCCCACCTGACCACCACGTGCGAAGTCCCGGTGCCAGTTCATCCTCGGCCTCAAGCAGGCGAACGCGCGGCCACGCGGTGGTAACAAGCTCAGTAAGAATATGATCAGGGATGCTTGTCGCTCGATTGTCATGCGGATGGTGGTGCACGCTGTGGAAATGCAACCAACCTCGTTTCGACATCGCGATCGTCGCCCGCGGAAAGGCAAGCACATTGCTCACGGTGTAGAGCTGCAGTGGGGTCAGGATGACATGGGTAATATCTTCTGGCACGAGGGAGTGCCGGGAGAGTTGTTCCAGAATAAATTCGCCAGCAGATCGCTGCATCCGGGCCTTGTCACCGAGAAATGTTGCCCAACCGTCGTTCATGGGTGCAAGATCAACGGCCGGTCCGGTATTGATGAGAGCACACACGCCATCGCCACGGACGAGTACCACCTGAAACGTCAACGGAAACCACTCGTCGAAACGGCTCATCCAGAAGAGTTCTGGTCCGGGGATGAGGCTTCTACCCACAGCTAACGTTGTCACCGAATACTGTGTCATGACTGCTCCCGAGAATCTTTTGGTGCTGTAAAGTGCGAGAAATTTTCCAGCTCTGCTCGTACCTGCCGAAGATGCAAATGCATCGCGGCGGAGGCACCGACGCTGTCACGATCGCGTATCGCGTTGATGATTTGCTCGTGCCACACGGTTCCCCGCGCTATGGCGCCGGGCACAACCGCCGAAACCACCCGGGTACGCTGACCGAGGCCGGTAAGAGAACTGTGCATCGAGACGAGAATGGCGTTGTCTGTTGCTCGGGCCACAGCATCGTGGAACGCAATATCAAGCTCGGCGTGCTCGTCGGGGGAATCGGTTACACCAACCAATTGCGCATTGAGTGAACTCATTTCCGCGATGATCTCGGCTGAGGCGGTGCGGGCGGCGATAGCCGCGATGCCTGGTTCAAGAAGCTCGCGTGCTTCCTGCAGCAGTAAAAAGTACTGCTGTGCATCCGAGACAGCAAGAAAGTCTGGGTCAAGGACATGCCAGTGATATCTCGGCGCAACCTGTGCGACGCTTCCCTGTCGCACAACGATAAACCCCTTAGCATCCAGAGCCTGCAGAGCCTCGCGAGCAACACTGCGCCCGACACCGTACGTTTCGCACAGCACTGATTCGGTGGGCATGGGGGCACCCGGCTCGATGTCGCCGGATCCGATCTTCTTCAGGTAGTCGCTCACGATGGCGCTACTCAGCCGAACTCGTGCCACGCTGGCTCCCTTCGGAGGCTCTCAAGAGGCTGTCTTGCGGTGGTGAGGCTCACCGTTGACATCAAGAATCACCCCTGCTGAGATGATAACTCATCAGACAAGTATCTTGCAATATGACGAATTTGCGGTTAGTGTCCTAGCACCAGTGTCCAACATGTATGAGGTGTAGCGATGATGCAACCCACAGTTCTCCTGACCGACAGCGATCTCGGCGATCGTGATGTGGAGCGTGCCTGGCTCGTTGATGCGCTGGATGCACGCGTCATCGTGGCCGACTGTAAGAGCGAAGCCGACGTTATGGAGCAGGTGCAAAGCGCTCGACCACACGCAATCGTGACGCAGTGGGCACCGGTGACAAAGTCAGTGATTGCCGCAGCAACCGAGTGCACAATCATCAGTCGGATTGGTATCGGAGTCGACATGATTGACGTGGAAGCCGCTGCGGTCGCCGGAATAGAGGTGAAGAACGTACCGCACTACTGCACTGAAGAGGTGGCAGCACACACTGTCGCACTGGCGCTGGCGCTGTGGCGACGCCTACCGCAGCTGGATACTGAACTTCGTGAGGGGCGTTGGCACGCCGCCGCGCACGCGCCGCACATCGGCAGACTCTCAAAAGCCACGGTCGGACTGATCGGCTGTGGCAGAATCGGCAGCCTGGTGGCTCGTGCCTTTCAGGCGCTGGGCAGCAAAGTTATCGTCGTCGATCCCGCGGTTGCAACACCGAACCTTGAGCATGTGACACTGTCCGATCTCGCGCAGCGTGCGGACATTATCTGTCTCCATGCCCCACTGCTCGAGAGCACTCGCCACACGATCAATCGTGATCTTCTCAACTCGATGACGAGGGCTCCCGTGCTCATCAACACCTCTCGCGGCGGACTGGTAGATGTTCCCGCTGCGGTAGAGGCGGTCATTGACGGCAGGCTGCGCGGTCTGGGACTCGATGTATTTGAGGAAGAACCGCTGCCAGCCGACCATCCCGTGTTGGGTGCACCCAACACGCTGATCACCGCGCATGCCGCGTGGTGCTCGCAGGATGCCCTGCCCGACCTGAGACGCGGCGCGATTGAAAACGTCATCGAAGCCCTCCGCACGAGAGACCAGTGCGCGCAATATCGCACGGCGGTCTCGGCTCCCGACGAAACCCTCTGTACGAGGGACCAGCGGAAAGAGACAGCATGAGTGGCGATGAGTTTGCCCATCGCAGTGTCGTTGTAACGGGCGCGGCATCCGGCATTGGAGAAGCCACCGCAGAGGCGTTTGTTCGAGCGGGGGCGCACACGCTCTTGATTGACCTTGACCACGAGCGCCTCTGCCGGGTGCGGCAGCGTCTCACCGAGCTGGAGGGCGCGGCCGAGGTGAGCGCGGTCAGTCTGGACGTGTCTGATTCTGATCGGGTTGCAGACGCGCTGCAAAAAACAGCTGCGGCGCGGGGAGGCATCCACCACCTTGTCAACGTGGCCGCAAACTTCACTGCCGCCGGTGTGCACGCCACCAGATCCGAGTGGGCCCGATCACTTGATGTTAATGTTGTCGCCACCGCGATGCTCACGGCCTCAGCAAGCGAATGGATGCCTCCCGGCTCATCGGTCGTGAACATTGCGAGTATTTCGGCCCACGTGGCGCAGGCAGACCGGTGGACCTACAATGCCACGAAGGCCGCTGTCCTCGCGCTCACCCGCGGACAAGCCTTGGATTTTGCTACGCGCGGTATCCGAGTCAATTCGGTAAGCCCGGGTTGGATTTGGACAGCTGAAGTTGCACGGGCCGCCGACGGAGACCGTGCCACCTGGGAACCTGTCTGGGGAAAATTTCACATGCTCGGACGGCTCGGGGAGCCGTCCGAGGTTGCCGATGCGGTGCTCTTCCTCTCCAGTAATCGCGCAAGCTTCATTACCGGGACAGAGCTGATGGTGGACGGTGGCTACTCAGCGATGGGACCCGAGGCAACGGGTGAGACCACAAAGTTTTCCGGAACCGATGCACGCTCATCGGCACCGAGGCACCGAGTGTGATGGCGAGGCGACATGTCGAGAATAGGTAGTTCTTCCGCTAACAGCACGGCACGCATTTCTCATCGAGGTGCCTTCTTCTCAATAGGGTCACGACCTCGTCTGACCGCACAATCACGGGGTTTGCTTCTGTGTGCTCTTCCCGCACTCGCGTTCTACCTGTTCGTCGTCCTCGTGCCTACAGTACAGGGAGCACTGCTCGCGTTTACGAACTGGAACGGACTGGCGAAGGCATATTCGTTCGTAGGAATTGACAATCTGGTCAAGGCGCTTAGCCAACCCGCATCGCTGCGAGCTGTCATCAACACCATAGTTGTGGCTGTCACCTTCACCGTCATCCAAAACATCATTGGGCTTGCGGTGGCGATGGGAGTGAACTCACGCATCAAATCCCGCAATATCCTCAAGGTATTGATCTTTGCCCCCGCCGTCATGACACCGGTCGTAGTTGGCTATTTATGGCAATACATGCTCGCTCCAGATGGACCGGTGAATGCAGCACTGCGAGGATTGGGACTGGGGAGTTATGCACGGGCATGGCTGGGAGAACCCGGATTAGCTCTTGGATCCATCATCGTGGTTTTGATTTGGCAGTTTGCTGGTTACTCGATGGTTATTTATTTGGCCGGTCTGCAGGGCATTCCCGAAGAACTCATCGAGGCTGCAGCGATGGACGGTGCCGATTCATTCCGCCGTTTCCGCTCCATCGTGCTGCCCCTGCTTGCGCCCGCGGTCACGATCAACCTGATGTTGAGCATGATCGGCGGGCTCAAGGTTTTTGACCAAGTTTGGGTGCTTACCGGCGGCGGTCCTGGTGGAAGTACCGACACTCTCTCCACCCTCATGTTCCGCGACGCGTTCACCTACGGAAAATTTGGCAATGCCACCGCGCTGGGACTGGTTCTGTTAGTACTCGTTGCACTTATCTCCGTGGTCCAGTACCGCGCGTCACTGGTACGAAGAAGGAAAGCATGAAAACCTACACGTGGCGCACCGGAATCCTCGAATTCTTCATGGTTTTTGTTGGAGTGGTCTTTGCCTTCCCACTCTACGTTCTCGTCAATATTTCGATACGTCAAGCGAACGATCCTAGCCCTGCGGTGGCGCTAACAACACAACCCACTTTCCACAACTACGTGGATGCCTGGGGGCAAGCCGGACTCGGACAGGCGATGCTCAACAGTCTCTTCGTCACCGCGACAAGCATTCTGCTCATCGTACTCATCGGCGCGCTGACCGCCTACGTAATCGTGCGAGTTTCCTCCCGCCTCTCCACCTTTCTCTTCTGGCTGTTTCTCTGCGGTCTGCTACTGCCGTTTCAGATTGCAATGCTTCCGCTGTACTTCACTGTTCGCGATCTCGGACTCCTGGGGAATCTGTGGTCACTGGTCATCTTCTATGTCGGCGGGCAACTACCGTTTGCACTGTTCCTTTATGCCGGTTTCATGCGGGCACTTCCCATGGACTACGAGGAAGCCGCATGGATCGATGGTGCCACCGTACTGAGAGGATTTTGGCGGGTGGTATTTCCACTTCTCCGCGCAATCACCGGAACGGTCATCATCCTCAGTGCTATCACCATCTGGAATGACCTGCTGACACCCCTGCTGTATCTCAGCGGCACAACGAACACCACCCTACCGGTCGCGATTATGGGTTTTGTCGATCAGTTTGTCTCAAACTGGCCGCTCATTTTTGCTGGATTAGTTATCGCTGTATCCCCCATACTCGCTGCATTTTTTGTTCTACAACGATCGGTCATAAGAGGGTTCTCCAGCGGCCTCAAAGGATAACATCAGCGGACACATTTTATACCAATTTCTGCAACACCAAATCCTGACTAAGGAGTCAACAGATGAAACAACACAAGTATTTTTTCGTGGGTGCGATAGGTGCCATTATAGCCGCGGTAACACTCGCAGGGTGCGCCGGGGCGCCGCAATCATCAGGCGATTCAAACCCCAGTGGGGCAGGCACTCTCACCGTTGTCAGCATTCCCAACTATAAAGGGTCACTTCCCAGCGCAGTGACAGCATTTGAAAAGGAAAACCCCGCTATTAAGGTGAATCTGCAGTTTGTTGATGTCAACTCGATGTACACGACCATCCGCACTCAGCTCACAGCGGGCACAGCACCGGATGTATTTACCGTCTTCCCCGGCAACGGCACACCCACCGCAATGGAAGTTTTGGTGCCGAATGGCTATCTAGCTGACCTGTCCGGTTTGGCACTAGACAAACGAATCCCCCAGGGTATGGATTCGGTCACGAAGGTCGACGGCAAGCGGTACGTACTCCCCCTGTCTCTCGGGGCTATTGGCGGGATCTACAACGATGGCGCTCTCACAGCGCTGGGAGTGACGGCACCGAAAACCTGGAGTGAAGTTTTGCAGCTGTGCGGTACAGCAAAAGCTGCTGGCAAGGTTGCATACTCATACGGGGCACAGACAGCCTGGAATAACCAGCTCATAAGCTTTGCACTGACAGCATCACTTGTCCATGGAAAGGACAAAAATTTTGACAAAAATCAGACCGCCGGTAAAGCATCCTTTGTCAACTCCGCGTGGAAAATTGCACTGGAAAAACTGCTGCAGATGAATACTGCTGGTTGTTTCCAGAGCACTCCGCTGGGAACCTCGTACGAGAATGCGACGGCTCTCGTTGCAAAGGGTGACGCACTAGGGATGGTCTCCGTGTCGTCAACTTTCGCGGCAATTACCACCGCGGCACCCAAGGATGCCACCTTTAGTTTCCACGCGCTCCCAGCAACGGATAATCCAGAAGAAACCTGGATTCCAGCGGGTGCTAGCGGTGCCTTCGGTATAAACGCCAAGGCAAAAAATCTCGCCGCCGCGAAGAAGTTCCTCGACTTCCTTGCCACAGATGCAACAATGGCTGACATCGCCAAGGCACAGGGAACTCTCCCGGCGATTACAAGCTCACTCTATGAGACACCTGTGTCGGTGAAAGAGATACTGACCTTCGTCGCTGCCAACAAAACCCATCCATACAATGACCAACTGTGGCCGAGTCCCAAGGTGGCCCAAACACTGATGGAACAGGTTCAGCAACTCATCGGCGGTCAGACCTCGGTGACTGCAGCCCTCACGGCGATGGACACCGTATACGCCGAAGGATCCGGCTCCTAAACACGCGCCGTGGCCCCACCCTGCACGTGATCCCGCCCGAGAGCCTCGGTTCGTGAAGCATTCTCATGAGGTGCCACCCACCGTGCACGTGATCCCGCCATGAAGGGAATCTCAGTTGACTTGTCAAGTTGTGGTTGGTGCTGGGGTGGGTGGGCTCTGATGGGATTTTGTTTCGTCGCGCGGGAGCGCTCAGGTTATGTTGATGTGTCGTCTGGCGGGGGTGAGGGCGGCTTGTTTGTGGTTCTTTCCCTCGCGGTGTTTCCGGTTGTAGTAGGTGCGGGATTCGGGGTGGTGACGGGTGGTCGCTTCGGCCGAGGGGTAGCAGGTGCGCAGCAGTCGGTGGTTGTAGCGCTTGGGGCGGTGCGGGTTCCCGCTGATGCGTCCGGGGTCTTTGGGGACGGGTGCGATGCCTGCGATGTCGGGGAGCCGGTCGGCGGATTCGAGCACAGTGAGGGTGCCGCTGGTGAATGCGATGAACTCCGCGGCAAGCAGGGGCCCGAAACCGGGGATGCTCAGCAGGGATTCGGCGTGCTGGTGGCGATGAAACCGGGTC
>NAEP01000025.1 GCA_002529645.1 Candidatus Lumbricidiphila eiseniae
GCCGAGAGGCATCCGTGAAGACATGCCCCTCACCACCGACCGCTCGAGCACCGTCAACATTGTCCGCCCGATTATCGATAAAGAGAAACTCTGCCGGGTTGATACCAAGCTCGCGGATAACATGCTCGTAGATCGCGGGATCGGGCTTCACGAGGTGGAGCTCACCGCTAACAAAAACCCGCTCAAACAGGGCGGAAAAGGTTCCGTGTCGGAGCCATCCTGAAAAATCAACGCCCGCGTTGGAAAGCAGCGCCAACCGGGTGCCGCCAGCCTTGAGAGCCTGTAATACGCGGAGGGTGTCCGGGTTGAGGGAGAGCCAACTGCGGTGATCAAGAGCCCACATCTGGTCAATGTCGAGCGGATGCCAGCTCACCCCGATCTCATCGCCAACCCTCGCCCAATAGTCGGCGATTGACACGGTGCCGCGGTCCAGTTCTTCCCGGTGGTGCCAATAGGCCCGCCAGAACGCGGGGGTGTGCGCAGGCGTGATTCCAGCCCGCTCGGTGAGCTGGAGCCGATCAGATTCCGGAGGGGAGTACGAGATCACCTCACCGTAGTCAAAGACAACAACGGCTGGAGCAAGCCGGAGCGGAGCGATCTGATCGGCAGAATGCACACCGTCAAACCTACCTGAGTTTATGGCGAGAACGCGCCGAGCACCGTGGGAAAAAGAGTGCCCGATGATTCCTGATTACTCTGCCAGGCCTGCCGGCATAGGCGGCCCGAATGACCGGTGCCCGGTCAGACTCAGGTATGGTCGAGGGATGACCGAGGCCACGTTTGACGCGACCTCGGCGAGTGGTTTCCGCCGGTTTCTTGCATCACGACAGGCTTTGTGGTGCGGCTTTACGATCATCCACCTGCTGCTCGCATCGCTCTGTTTTGCTGGACCGGGCAACCCACTGGGCGATGTCACGGATGTTTATCGCAGTTGGGCGCTGCAAGCGCAGACCGGGCTCTCGCGAATGGGAATCGATACGCCCTGGGTGTACCCGATTCTTGCCTTTGCCCCGATGACGGTCGCGCTGCTGTTCGGTCCCGTTCTGTACGGCGCAACCTGGCTTGTGCTCGTCACCCTGCTGAACGGCATCGTCTTTTCTATCCTGTTGGGATCAGGGTCGCTGTCGCGCCGACGCCGTATCGCCGCATGGTGGTGGATTCTCTTCCTCGTCCTGCTTGGCCCGGTTGCGCTCGGCCGTATCGACACCGTCACCGTGCCGGTCGCGATTCTCGGACTGTTGTGGGCGGGAAGCCGCCCCCGGTTGGCGACGGCATTGCTCACCGTTGCGATGTGGATGAAAGTCTGGCCCGCAGCGGTTATTGCCGCCCTCGCTGTGAGTTCGCGGCGACGGCTCAACGTGTTCGTTGTGACAGCGTCGCTGAGCGCGGCCATCCTCGTCATAAGCTTGCTTGCGGGTGCGGGGATGAATGCGATCGGGTTCGTGGCCGAACAGGCGGGGCGCGGGTTGCAGGTGGAATCGCCGTTCGCGATCTTCTGGTTGTGGCAGATCGTCGTGGGACATCAGGACGTCGGTGTTCGGTATTCGTTCGACATTCTCACCTTCCAACTGTGGGGGCCCGGCGTGGAAACAGCCGCGACGCTCGCGACGCCGCTCATGGTCGTTCTCTCAGTGACCATCATCGGGCTGGGGATTCGCGCGACTCGGAGCGGGGCATCCTTTCTTGCGCTTTTTCCTCCGTTGGCACTGTGCCTGGTTGTCACCCTCATGCTGTCCAATAAGGTGGGGTCGCCGCAGTTTGTTTCATGGCTTGCGGCACCGATCATTCTCGGGCTGGTGGTGTCAACAAGGCGGTACCTCACCCCGGCGATTCTCACCGGCGGCATTGCGCTGTGTACCCAGGTGATCTACCCCTACTGGTACCGATGGCTGCTCTCAGCACAGCCGGTGTTTGTGTTTGTGCTCACCCTCAAGATTGTGCTGCTGGTGGGCCTTCTGGGGTGGGGTATCGGGTCAGTGTGGCAGGCTGGAACCCGCGCTGCGGTTCGTCACCGAAACGCTCTCGCGCTCGTCAGTTAGGGGAGGTCATTGTGCTCGTCGCGTTTTCTGTTGCGCCCAGCGGCACCGGTCGAGTGGATGGCTCCGTCTCCGACGCTGTTGCTGCGGCAGTGCGAGTTGTGCGGGAGTCGGGTCTGCCGCATCACACGGATGCGATGTTCACCACGATCGAGGGTGACTGGGATGCTGTCTTCGACGTGGTTCGCCGGGCCACAGACGCCGTCGCTGAGTTTGGATCGCGGGTATCGCTCGTGCTCAAGGCGGATATTCGGTCGGGATACACGGGGGAACTTACCGGCAAAATGGAACGCCTGGAACGAGCGATTCTGGAACAGGCGAGCGACGAATCGGACTGACAAGAACCTCGTCTGCGCAACTGCAGAGGCAGACTCGGGCCTGTGCTTGACGGACTGTCCCGGTGGCGGGACCGGATGTGATGGGGCTTCCCGCAACTTCAACGATGGCGGTCCCGGAACTACTGTTCCGCTTCCTCGTGCCATCTGCGGAAACCGGTTGGGCCTCGGATTCCAGAATCTTTTACGCATACGCGCGTCTGGCAATCGATACTGATCGGTAGTTACCAAGGGTAGGTGGCTCAATTTGATCGGTTATCTGGGTAGCGACGGGAGGGGGAGTCTCCGAGCTTGCCGAACCGATGAGACGATGCCGCCCGGTGACGGTATCTGGCGATCCTGCGATAACTCTGGGAGTGAGTGATTGTTATCAGCGTTGGTCTCAGGAGCCAGGAATGTCAGAAAACTTATTTTGGATGATTGCTTGACTTCTTGAGAATTCTGTGATTATGCTTGGCGCAACGGTAGCACCGAGGAAGGGAACATGTGTTGATGAGACGGCTGTTCGTCCCGGTGGACGCGGGAGGCGATTTGCGTGCGGGAGCTTGTAGTGCTGGCGGGCTATTTCATGTCTTTTGCGGGTGTCCACCTTCGGCCTTCTGTTGGGAGTCTCATCCCCGGGAAAACTGTTGCTCGTTGAACTCTTCGGCGGAGTCCGTGCTCCGGTCTGAGGAGTTTTGGGATGAACGGGAGGAGGTGAGCTAGATGCAGAAGATTTCGGATGTTGCCCTGCGCTCAGGAGCGACGCTCCGCTGCGACAGAGGAGCGGGCTGTTTGTGCACCTGAGGCAGTAAGGGCGGTGATTATTAGAGTTCCGCCTCCTCTTGTTTTCTATGCGACCACGGTATTGCGTGTTCATGAGCTGTTACTAACTCCCAGAGGAGGTGGGGGACGTGTGGAAAATCTCGGATTCTGTCCTACGATCGGGCGCGATGGTGGCGTGTAGCGGCTCAGGTGGAGGCTGTTTGTGCACCTGACGCGGTCGGACTTGCGGCGTCTCTGTGCTAGCCGATTAGCACAGTCAGCACCAGTAGCGTGTTCCAGTGATGTAGAGGAGGTGATGAGATTGCGGAAGATTATGGATTGTCCACTCCGCTCCGGGGCTGCACTCGCTTGCAGCGGATCCGGCACCGGTTGTCTTTGTACATAGACCGTCGCTGTCTTTGTGCTTAGGTCGTTGGTGGGCTGGTGCCGAGTGCTTGCTCGGCACCAGCCCACCAAACAGTCTGCGCCCAGCCTCTGATGTCGGGCTTTGTGCCTGCATCTTCTTTCCGACCTGTGTAAGAACCACCTCGAAAGCACCGCAATAATAAGGAGGCCTGGAAGGCTGTGCGACTCCCGCTCTTCAATCTCTTCGAGTACCCAAAACACCCCCAGCTCTACGATGCGCTGCGAGCAGCCGGACCTGAGCGAGCTTGGACACTGATGTCGGACCTCGACAGACTGTTTTCCCCGATTTACCAAGAAGAAGTAAAGGAGTTCACTGCCACAACTCGCGCAAAGGTGATCAAGTTCATGAACATGGTCCCCGCTCTCTCAGGTGCCGACAAGTCCTCCTATGCCGATCAAGCCGCCGGGTACGGCCCGAAGTTGATGTTCGAGTCGACTTTCATTACTCTGTGGCTCGATAACCCCGGGTTGTTATTCAAGGAAGTCGTGGAAGTCGTAGGCGCTGAGGAGCTTCGTGCTGCTCAGGAATTGGGACACGGTGTGCTTGCGTTGCCACTGCATCTTGGCCCTTCGTACACCATCGGCCCCTTGATCTCCCACAGTATGCCAACTCGGCTTGTTTTCAATCGAATGAACTTCGATGAGATTAAACAGGCGGCGTTTCCAAACCTGCCCATTGAGGGCTTTCAGCTTGGTAGTGTGTCTGCATTCCGCGCTGGTCTCGCGGCAATGCGCTCAGGGATGGCGTTCTCAATCTTCCCGGAACTTGATCCACGTGGTGTTGATGCTCACCATGTGCCGGTCGAGTTCCTTGGGGTGCGCATTTTTGCCCCGTTGGGACCTGTCATCATGAGTCAGGCCGCACAAGCGCCGATGGTGCCGGTAGTGTTGTCTTCTCTCGGCGGTGGCAAATTTCGGCTCGTTTACCACCCGATGATTGAAGCCCCAAGCAAGGGTGCGTCGCCGACAGACGCACTTGTGCGGCTCTGGGCGATCATCGAATCAGAACTGATTACTGGGCAGACCGGTGAGTGGGAAATGTGGCATGAATTCGATCGGATGCTGCCAAGCAGCGAGGAGGATCTGGCGTGATTGAGGGTACTCCGGTCGTCGAGATTTCAGATCTGCGACGAACATACTTGGGCCCAGGCGGAGAATCTACTCACGCTCTGTCGGGCGTGGATCTTTCCGTGTACGCTGGCGAGCTTCTTGCAATCGTGGGACCATCCGGCTCTGGCAAGTCGACCCTGCTCCAATTGATTGGTTGTCTGGATTCACCTACCTCAGGGAGCATTTTCCTCAGGGGACGGGATGTTGGGAGCCTCCAAGAGAAGGAGAAAGTCATCTTTCGACGAGATCATATCGGCTTCGTATTCCAAGCTTTCTATCTTGTGCCCAGCATGACGGTGTTGGAAAATGTGGCGCTCTCGTCAATCATTCGGGATGAGAGCGCAGTGCAGTGGCGATCTGGTGCACTGGAACTGCTGCAACGGCTGGGTCTAGAAGGAACTGCTGAGCGGTTTCCGCATCAGCTGTCTGGTGGACAGAAACAGCGTGTGGCGGTAGCGAGGGCTCTGTTTAGTAAACCTGAGATTCTCCTTGCGGATGAGCCCACAGGCAATCTTGACGCAGCTAACAGTGATGCTGTTTTACAATTGATCCGCTCAGCGGTTAATCGCGACACCGGTGCTGCGGGTGTTCTGGTTACTCACGATTTCCATGCTGCAAGCTTCGCGGATCGGGTCATAGCCGTTCACGACGGGAAACTGGTTGACGAGCTTATTCTTGCGCGTGAAGCCCTCGGTGTCGGAGGTGACAGTGAGCATGTTGAACGCGTTCGTACGTGGATGGCGTCAGTTTCGCTTTGACTACCGTAAGTACCTCGCAGCTGGGATCGCGCTTGTCTTCGGCGTGGCTCTGCTTTTTGGAACGCTTGTCACATCGCAGAGCATTGGAGCTCAGCTCTCGGACAGGGTCAGCTCCTTTGGAGGTATCGGGGATCTTGGGCTTGTCCCGACCGTTGACGGACCCACGATCACGATGATGGATGTGGCAACCGTTGCGGCGTTACCGGGCGTCTCAACCGTTATCCCTACATTCAGTAAACAGACAGTTGCACGTTCGCATAAAAATGGAAGCGAAAGGCAGGTGGTGGTTACCGGTTATCCGAGTGAGTGGAATTCGTCTCTGAGCGGTTTGTACGTTGACGGACGACTTCCGGATTCTGCGACACTTGAGGTGGCTCTTCCAACTGACGTGGCGAAAGGTCTGCGCGTGGTTCCAGGGGATGTGATCGATGTTGCGGGCACACAAGGGAGGGTTCGGTTTGATGTCGTTGGGCAGTTTGATCCCGGCCGACTTGGTGCCTTGGCATATGACAATATCTTCGTTGATATTTCCACAGCACAGAGAATGTTCGGTGCCGAGAACCAAATCTCCCGCATAGATATTCAGCTGGCGGACACCTACACCGCAAACGGTTGGCAGGCTAAATTTGGTGACCAACTGCCAACAGGGATGCGTGTGCAGGACACTTCCGCAGTGTCGTCATCGTTCGCGCCGCTACTTTCTGCGATTACTCTCGTGCTTACGCTTGCCTCTTTGGTGACTCTCGTCATTGCCGCGTTGCTCGCTGCGATTGCTTTCGAAGGAATCGTGCAATCCCGGCGAGAGACCTATGGTGCTTTGCGAGCCCTCGGAGCGAGTGCCGGTTGGATAGCGAAGTCCGTGTTGATTGAGGCTGCCGTACTCGGTGTGCTCGGTTCCGTGCTTGGAGTTGGCGCAGGCTTTGCTGTCAGCCGGGGTCTCAACGTATTACTTGCCTCCGGCGGCACTCTCCCGGAGAGCGTTTCTGAGTTTCACTGGTGGCAGGTTGTTATAGGCCTACTCGTTGGTTTTTTAGCGAGCCTGCTCGGCTCGGCTCGGGCAGTCCGGCGAGTTATTACTCAGGTGCCCACCGTCACACTCACCGATTTCGCCGTGACGGTGAGACCTCGAGTCCATCTTGGAACCATTCTCGGACTTGCTCTACTCGGCGTTGGACTCGCTGCGTGCTTTGCGGATCCGCTTATGGCAAAGCTCGCAGGTGTACTAGCACTGTTGGCCAGCACCGCAGTGCTCACAGGACCAACCTTAACCGTGCTGGTGCGGCCGCTTAGTTTTATTCACTGGCCGGGAAGAGTGTCAGCTCAGCGGATCCGTCGTGTGCAGACGCTCGGCCCAACCACCGCGATGACTGCCGTCGTCGTCTGCCTGAGTACAGCGTTAGTCGGGGGAGTGACGGCTATTAGTTCTGCAATGCAAGAGCAGCTGGGCCGACAGTTCGGGGCTGATATCCAGGTGTCCTCGCCTGTTCCTCTTTCCGATGATCTCTCACAGCGCATTAAGAGCACGTCGGGTGTGGCCACCACCTCGAGTACCGTGTGGGGACTGGCGGAATTTACTGGTGGAGGTCTGACTAGCCAGGTCGGATTCCTCGCCGTTGATCCAACCAGTTACTTTGACACAGCTCAACTCCCATGGCGCACCGGCAGTGATCGGACGACACCTGACCAGTTTCGAGTCGGCAACACCGTAATCTTGCCCGTCTCGGTGGTCGAGAGCCGGGGATTGAAAATCGGTGACACCGTGAGCATTAGCCGCGCTGGGCAGAAAAGAATGCTGGAGATCATCGGAACATTCGCATCACTCTCGACCGGCAATCAGATTATCATCGACCGCGAAGCTGCCGCATTCCTCGGAGTGACTGGATCAAATGGGTGGAACGTAACTGCCGATCCTGGTATTGATGTTATCGATCTTCGCAATCTTATTGCCGGCAAACTCGATGATGTTCCCGGTGTTTCCGTTATCACGTCCGCACAGATGAAGCAGCGGGCCGAATCAGAACTGGGAACCTACACAAGCGCAGTATTCGCGGTGGTCGTTCTCGCTTTGTTGCTTGGGGCTATCGGAACTGCGGGCGTATTCGGACTGAGCGTGCAGCAGCGTCGTCGCGAAATTGGTGTCTATAGGACGATAGGTGCCAGTCGGCGGGATATTCGTAGTCTGGTTCGTTGGGAAGCGATCCTCATCGGAATTGCTGCCTCCATCCTCGGACTCCTCGTTGGACAGGCCGCCAGCATTCTACTTACGCAGATCATTGCTGCTTCCCTGGGAGTAACGCTTGCGGTTGCATTCTCTCCACTCGGACTCGTGGCGATCGTTGGCCTAGCGGTGACTTCGCTGGTCGTTGCTGCACTCGCGCCGAGCCGTCGCGCTAGTCGAATCGATCCAGTCGCAGCGCTCAGGGCGGAATGATGCTGAACGGTTCCCAGAAAGCGCTCCGCCCTCGAATTCGGGACAGCGTTCTCGTCTTCTCACGGGGGGACATTTTGCAGTTCTTCTGCACGATGGAACTCCGTGTGAAAGAATTTAACGTCCCCGATTTCGTAACCGAGCTCATACCCCTACTGGATGGCACTCGGACTGTTGCGGAGTTGGAATTCGCGATGCAGAGCTCCCACGGATACTCTTCAGAGGTACTGGCTGACGTTCTCGGAGTGCTGAGTGAAGAGCGCCTACTCGATCGAGCTGTGCCTTCCTCCATCACGAGCCACCGCTTCACCCGTCAGGAGCAACTGTTCGAAGAGTTTATCGCCTCCTATCCGCAACTGCCTGACTCACCCCAGGTTCTGCAAGATCGCCTGGCACAGGCCCGGGTTGTGATCGTGGGAATGGGCGGCGCTGGAAGCTGGGTGTTGCAACCGCTTGTCGCTGCTGGTGTCGGGCGATTCGATATCCTCGACCCGGACGTGGTAGACGTAACAAACCTGAACCGCCAAGTTCTCTTCACCGAAGCGGATCTTGGAAAATCGAAAGTTAATGCCGCTGCAGGAAAAGCGTTGATGATCAATACCGCCGTTCAGATTAAAGCTCACCGTCAACGTGTGGAGTCACCGGACGACCTCAGCACAGCACTCAGCAGTGCGGATCTGATCGTCAACTGTGCGGATGAGCCGAGCGTTGTTGCCGCGTCAGACACTGTGGCAGCTGCCGCCCAGCGCGCCGGTGTGGCTCACCTTGTTGGGGGTGCCTACGGGGGAAACCTCGGGGTCTTGGGGATTAGCGTCATACCTGGACAAACTGTGTGTTGGGAATGTGTTCGTGCCGAGACAGTCAATGACCATGGCCGAGCAGAAATGGTAGCTCTGAAAGGGCGAACGCGCAGCGGCGGGAGCCTCGCTCCGGTGTCAGGCATTGTTGGGAATTTCATTGCCTGGGAAGCGCTGAGGATTCTACTAGGCCTCCCACTCGGATTGTCAAACCAAGTACGGGAGCTGGATATTATGACGCTCGAATGGCGTGTCCGGCCGGTATCCGCGCGTCCGAGTTGCACTAACTGTTCACACCTCGCGTAGCTGAGATTGCACTACAGCTGACGGTCACGCTTCGGATTGATCGGGTTCATGCCTTACGTAATTGTGTGATGGACCAAGGGCGGGTGGCGACCCGAAGGACGACATGACAAGCTGCCGTTCCTGTCTGCCCTCCAGTCTTTGGTGAGTCTCGCTCAGCGTTTGGAAGTACGCACGCGCTAGTCTTTGGTGTCGGGTTGTCGTTCGGTCTCGCTCAGCGGCTTGCTGGTCGGCTTCCCACGTCGCTTTTCGACGAGAAGCAGGATCACACGGCAACATAGAACCAGAGAAACCACCAGAGTGCTGCACCTCCGACTAGAATCCGCTGCAAATATCCACGGCGTTGCACCGCATCACCCGTTGCGAAACGTGCACAGACTCCTCTTCAGCTGTGATGAGCTCCACGTTTGCTGTTTTCAAAACGCCCCCGACGTACGGAGAGATCGATGACCACAGCGGTTTCACCGCGCGCAATTCTGAGCAACCGATCCGTTGTGTGGGGTGCATTCCTGCTTGTGCACGTGTACCTGTGCTGGGTCAACATCGCGTGCCCACAGGGATCCATGAATGATCCCACTATGGTGTACAAGCAGTGGGTTGATCAGAGCCTCATCGGCAGTGGCCACCGGGTGGGTATCGACATCGCATGGGTGTATCCCGCACTCGCGTTCATTCCGATGGTGCTCACGCGATTCTTTTCCGATGCCCTCATTGGGCAATCCTGGCTCGTCATGGTCACGGCGCTGGACGCGATTGTCATGTACGCGCTCACTCGCCGCAGTTCACTCAGGTCCTCGTCGGCCATCCCGGTCGGACGCTGCATGGCGTGCTGGTGGTGGCTCGTGTTCCTCGTGCTTCTCGGTCCGATTTCACTCGCAAGACTCGACGCGATCTCGGCTGCTCTGGGTATTCTCGGGCTGTTGTGGGCGGTTCGGCGCCCGGTCGTTGCCGGGGTTATCACCGCTATCGCGATGTGGATCAAAGTGTGGCCGGTGGGGCTTGTTATCGTCATGTTTGTCACCCTGCGTCGCACACGGAGTCTTGTGCTGTCGGCTGTGTCTATCGTGTCTTCGGGAGTCATTTTGGTCTGCCTGTCACTGGGGTCAGGGCTGAAAGTATTTGGTTTCCTGACCCAACAGACCGGTCGGGGCATCCAGCTGGAATCGCCGTTCGCGCTCATATGGTTGGGGCAAAGGATCCTCGGCGTGCCGGGGATCTCCGTAGATTACTCGCTGGAACAGCTCACCTATGAGATTAACGGACCCGGTGCCGATACGGTCGTTGCGATGAGCACCCTGGCCCTAGTGCTCGGAATTATTGCCGTTACCATTATTGCGAGCTGGGCGGTGGCACGGGGCGCTGGGTTCACCGCCGTGGCGCCACCGTTTGCGCTCGGAATGGTGACGGTGCTTATGCTCGGGAACAAGGTGGGGTCGCCGCAGTTTGTGAGTTGGCTCTCGGTGCCGATTGTGTTCGGTCTGGTCCTGTGGCGTCTCGAATTCCACATTCCCGCGCTGATTACCCTCGAAATCGCGCTTGTGACCCAACTGATCTACCCCACGTGGTACGACCAGTTGATCAGTGTCGCCCCGTTCATGGTGATCCTTCTCGCCCTCAAGACAGCGGGAATTGTGGCACTTTTCGTCTGGTCGGTACGGGCACTTCTGCGGGTCGAACGCACCCAGATCCGTCGCACTGCGGTTGCCGTGGGCGGCACGGTGCCTGAATCGGCGGCGCTGAGTCGTGCCGGATAGTCACATCCCTTCGGGAACCGTGGCAGAATCGACCGGTGACTGCCGACCTGAATGTTCCGATACTGAGCAGCCCGGGCTCGGTTCTTAGTCCGAACCGTGTGCGGCTCGCTCTCGCCGCGCTCATGCTGGGTGGTTTTGCGATTGGGTGCACCGAATTCGTCGCGATGGGGTTGTTGCCGAATATCGCCGCGGATCTGCTCCCGGGACTGTATGCGCATTCTCCCGCAGCCGCGAACGCGAGTACGGGATGGATGATCACCGCCTACGCGGCGGGTGTTGTGGTTGGAGCACCGACGATTGCCGCGCTCGCGGCATCCTGGCCCCGCAAGCGTCTCTTGCTCACGCTGCTGTGCGCTTTTGTGGTGGGAACACTCGCGTCGGCGGCACTGCCGAGCGTCGGGTGGGTCATCTGCGCCCGGTTTGCGGCGGGTCTGCCGCACGGCGCGTACTTCGGCATCGCCACCCTCGTTGCGGGGAGTTTGCTCGGCCCGAGCAAGCGAGGCCGTGGCATTGCCATTGTCATTTCGGGACTGTCGGTAGCGAATATCGTGGGTGTGCCGGTCATCACGTGGCTGGGTCAAATTGCGGGATGGCGCGTGGCCTATCTTGTTGTTGCGGCGTTGTTTGCGGCGACATTTGTTGCGGTGTGGTGGGCGGTGCCGTGGCAACCGGGTGATGCGGGCGCAACCGCCCGGCGTGAGTTGGCCGCGTTTGGCCGAGGACAGGTGTGGTTTACGATTGCGACCGTTACGTTCGGCTTCGGCGGATTCTTCGCGGTGTACTCGTATGTCGCGCCGATGGCCACCGACGTGTCCGGCCTTCCCGCGGGTGCGGTGCCGTTTGTTTTGATGACGTTCGGCATCGGGATGACGCTCGGTAATATCATCGGCGGTCGCCTGGTGGATTGGAGTGTGCGCCGTACGCTGTACATTTTCTTTCCCGCGCTTATCGTGTCCTTTGTTCTGTTCGCACTGACCGCACGATACCCGGTGGGGCTGTTCGGTGGATTTTTCCTTATTGCGATGACAGCATCGGTGCTGAGCCCTGTTATGCAGGCTCGACTCATGGACACTGCACACGAGAGTAAGGCGATTGCGGCATCCCTCAACCACTCGGCGTTCAATATTTCCAATAGCCTCGGAGCAATGGCCGGGGGATACGTTATTGCTACCGGCCAGGGGTACATCGCACCGATCTGGGTGGGTGCGGGGCTCACCGTAATCGGCCTGATACTGGCGGTTCTTTCGTTTGGGTTGGACCGCCGGTGGATTCGCCGTGGTATCCATGTGCCGTATGCGACGGGCGCGATCTCGACCGTTGACGTATAGCCGATGCTGATTCTGCCGTGGCGCCGCCGTGGCCGCGTCGGGTGACTCAGGGACAGCCCCGATTCGCTCCTTTGTTCCGGCCAGCTATGCGGTGAGTAACTTCGCAATTGCGGCCCCGACGGCGTCATCCTCAATGAGGAAGGCGTCGTGACCGTATTCCGACTGCAACACGATCGGCTCGAGGCCGTGCACGCTGTGCGGCATGTGTGTCGCGATCTCGCGCTGCGAACTGAGCGGAAAGTAGCGGTCGCTCTCTATACCGAGCACGAGACTGCGAGCCTGGATGCCGCGCAGTGCCGTCGCGACGGAGCCGCGTCCGCGTCCGACATCGTGTGAGTTCATCGCCTCGGTGAGAATGAGGTAACTGTTTGCGTCGAACCGGCGGGTGAACCGGTTGCCGTGGAAGTCGAGGTAGGATTCGACCGCAAACCGCCCCTGCCCACCGAGGGGGTTGAGCGTTGACTGCCAGCTCCGGGCAAACCGAACATTGAGTTCGTCGGACGTGCGGTAGTTGAGCATTGCCATCCGGCGTGCGAGCGCGAGCCCGCGGGTGGGGCCGTCACCGTCCGGCAGATCGTAATAGTTTCCACCGTGGAATGCCGGGTCAGCACGGATGGCTTCGATCTGCACTGAATTCAGCGCGATTTGATCGGCGGATGTCGCCGCGGGTGCCGCGAGCACGACGATTCGCTCGACGGCATCGGGTGCTATGATTGCCCATTCGAGTACGTGCATTGCCCCCATCGAGCCACCGATAATAGCGGCAAACCGATCAATCCCGAGTGTCCGTGCGAACGCAATCTGTGCCCGCACCTGGTCACGAATCGTGAGGAACGGAAACCGTGAGCCCCACTCGCTGTGGTCGGGCGCGAGTGAGGAGGGACCGGTGCTGCCCTGACATCCCCCCAGCACATTCGGCGCGATGACACAGTATCGTTCAGTGTCGAGCACTCTGCCCGGGCCGACGAGGGTCGGCCACCAGCCCGAGGTGGGATGTCCCGGCTCCGCCTGTCCGATCACGTGGCTGTCGCCCGTGAGTGCGTGCAGCACAAGTACCGCATTGTCGCAGGCGGGCGAGAGGATGCCCCACTGCTCGTACGCAATCCGGACGCCGGGAAGGTGCGCGCCGGACTCCAACTCGATGTCACCCACGGTCGTGAACCGGCGATTGCCGATCGGGTCTCCCTCTCGCCACGCTCCGGAGGCCGGAGGCCGCCCGGCGAGGGTCAACGCGCGCGCGTCGGTGATGAAGCTCGCGGGTGCGGCGTTCGCCTGGGTCTGAAAATCCACCCTTTGATTCTCACGAGTTTTGTGCGCTTGTGCGCGATTGTTACGCGGAAATCGGGGGGAGCGGTTGGCGTAGGCCGCAGGAGAGCATGTTCGCGCTCGATTGTTTCACTCGTGGCGTACCACGGCGCTCATCCTGCCGGGTTCCGGAGTCGGACTAGGGAAGCCGCGCTGCCGCTGCCGCGAAGCGGGCGCAGGTCAGGCCCGCATCGAGATCCGTCTTGAGATCCTCGACATTCTCAATCCCGATCGACAGGCGAACCAGTCCCGGGGTAACCCCGGCGGTCAGCTGCTGTTCGGGGGTCAGCTGCGAGTGGGTTGTCGATGCCGGGTGAATGACCAGTGAGCGGACATCCCCAATGTTTGCGAGGTGTGAAAACAGGGAGAGTGAGTTAACAAGCGCCCGCCCCGCGTCTACACCCCCCTTGAGCTCGAACGAGACGACCGCGCCGACGCCCTTGGGCGCGTAGCGGTTGGCATTGGCGTACCACGGGCTGGAGGGCAGTCCGGAGTAGTTGACGTGTGCGACATCCGGGTGAACATCGAGCCATTCTGCGATCTCCTGCGCGTTCTGCACGTGCCGTTCCATTCGCAGTGAGAGAGTTTCGATGCCCTGGATAAGTTGCCAGGCGCTCGCGGGCGCAATCGCGGCGCCGAGATCGCGCAACAGCTGCACCCGGGCCTTGATGATGTAGGCGAGGCTGTCGCCGAGGATGCCGGTGTAGCTGGCGCCGTGGTATGACGGGTCGGGCTCGGTGAGGTCGGGGAACTTGTCCACATGCTGTGACCACGGAAAAGTGCCCCCGTCGACAATAATTCCGCCGATCACCGTGCCGTGGCCGCCGAGGAATTTTGTTGCCGAGTGCACAACGATGTCGGCACCGTGCTCAAGCGGGCGGATGAGGTACGGTGTGGCGATGGTGTTGTCGACAATGAGCGGGATGCCGCTCTCGTGCGCGATGGTCGCGACGGAGGCGATATCAAGGACATTGACCCGCGGATTTCCGATCGTTTCGGCGAACAGGAGCTTTGTGTTGGGGCGGATGGCTCGCCGCCACTCGGCAGGGTCATCCTGATTCTCAACGAACGTTGTGTCGATACCCAGGCGTGCCAGCGTGTAGCGGAAAAGGTTGTACGTGCCGCCGTAGACCGACGCTGACGACACAATGTGATCGCCCGCGCGGGCAATATTGAGAACCGCGATTGATTCGGCCGCCTGTCCGCTTGCGAGAAGGAGTGCGCCGGTGCCACCTTCGAGCGCGGCAAGTCGCTCTTCAACGACCGCCTGGGTTGGGTTTTGGATGCGGGTGTAGATATTGCCGACCTCGGTGAGGGCGAAAAGACGCTCCGCATGATCGGTATTGTTAAAGACGAAAGACGTCGTCTGGTAGATCGGGGTAGCGCGGGCGTTCGTAAGGGGGTCGGGTGTGGCACCGGAGTGCACCTGCTTTGTCTCGAAGCACCAGTTCACGTCGCTCATATTTGCCTTTCCGCGGCGCCTGTGGAAGGGCCTGTTGCCACGGTATTGGGTGGGGGAACTGACCGCAAGAGAAGGTGCAATCTGGCGTCACGGAGGGAGATAGCCAACTGTTCGGGGCCATGACGCCCCGCTCATCACACTGCATTGGTTTGGGGGTGACGTGTCACTGAGCCCTGCCCTGCGTCGGCACGCACGCGTCTTGCCAATACGGTGCACTTATCACAACGGTATAAATATCAGAAATATAACAATGAAAGATGATCGTATCTGCTAGAGGATACGAGAATGGAGCAGTGATGCGCGCAGTAGTATTTACCGCCGAAAAACGCCTGGCAATCGAAGATCGTGACATTCCGATACCGGGATTCAAGGAAATTCTTATCAAAACTGCGGCGGTGGGGATATGTGGAACCGACACCCACGTCTTCGACGGAGAATTCGAAGGCACAGTCTTTCCGCTGGTCCCCGGCCACGAGGCAACCGGCACAATCATTGAGATGGGTGCGGGTGTCAGCAGAGGAGTCTGTGATTTTGCGATCGGCGACAGAGTCGCCGTTAATCCGAGCACAACGTGTGGTGAGTGCGAGTTTTGCCTGAACGGTCACCACAACCTCTGTCGATTCTGGAACGGGCTTGGCGTGGTCGCATCGGATGGCGCAGCGCAGGAGTACTTCCTGGCTCCGGCGCACAATGTGTACCGGCTCAAGAGCGACACAGACATTTTTCACGCGGCTCTGATCGAACCACTTGCCTGTGCGATTCGTGGGTGGGATGTGCTGCCGCGACGCCTGGGTGACCACGTGTTGGTGTATGGCTCCGGCACGATGGGTCTGCTTATGGCACAGCTTGCAACACGAGCCGGTGCCGCGTCAGTGAGCATTGTCGACCTCAACACGGAGCGCCTTGCAACGGCAGCGGACTGCGGCATCCGCAACCGCTTTACCTCGCCGGACGAAGCTGACCGTAAGAAGTGGGATGTCGTCATTGATTGCACGGGAAGTATCAGCGCAATCGAGGATGGGTTGACGAGAGTGAAACCGGCCGGTTTCTTTCAGAATTTTGGTGTTGCACCCACCCATAAAACTGCCAACTACTCACCATTTCGGGTTTATCGCGACGAGATTTCTATTGTCGGAACGATGGCCGTGCTCAATTCGTTTGGCAGGGCGGTTGAAATGTTCGAGGCGGGTGTTATCAATGCTGCAGCAATGATTAGTCATTCCTTCACGATGGACGATTACTCGGTGGCGTTGGAGATGTTCCGATCGGGACAGGGACGGAAGTTGCAGATCCGACCACATGACACCGAATCCCGGGTTCTTGTGCCGTGACTGCCCCCACAACAACCACCAAAAAAGCTCGACCGATTCCCACCGGGAAGCGGTTTGTGGGTGCGATCGGAAGGAATCCGTGACATATCTCAGGATTGATCCCACGACCTTTGCCAGCGACGCGGCGGCGGGATTCGTCGCTGCCCACGGTAGCCTCGTGCGCTCGGTGCCCGGCGGAGTTGTGCGTGCAACGGCGACTCAACCCGGCCAGGTTGCTGTTGTTATTGGCGGAGGGTCGGGTCACTATCCGGCATTTGCTGGACTGGTGGGGCCGGGTCTTGCACACGGCGCGGCACTGGGTGAGGTGTTTGCCTCACCCAGTGCGCAGCGGGTGTTCACTGTCGCACGGACCGTCGCGACCGATGCGGGTGTTCTTCTGTGCTACGGAAACTATGCGGGTGACGTCCTCAACTTTGACGATGCACAGCGGCGGCTCATTGCCGACGGCATCCCGTGCCGGACCGTGCGGGTCACAGATGATGTTTCCAGTGCACCGCCCACCGAGCGTGAGCGCCGCCGCGGAATCGCCGGTGGCTTGGCCGTGTTCAGGGCAGCAGCTTGGGCAGCTGAACAGGGATATTCACTGGAAGAGGTAGCCCGTTTCGCTGCGTACGCAAATGCGAGCACACGCACCATCGGGGTTGCCTTTTCAGGGTGCGCACTACCCGGTGCCTCAGCCCCACTGTTTTCCGTGCCGGTCGGTCGAATGGCGGTGGGAATGGGAATTCACGGTGAGCCTGGAATCGACGAGGTTTCGGTGCCTTCCGCCCGCGAGATAGCCGAATTCTTCGTCACCCGACTACTTGCTGAACGCCCCGAGCACCCGAGTGCGACAAACGAGCGCACAGCCGTCATCCTCAATGGCCTGGGGTCGGTGAAATCTGAAGAGCTTTTTGTCGTCTACACCGCGGTTGCGAGGTGTCTTGAGCAAGCTGGTCTCACCGTTGTTGAACCCGAGGTCGGTGAGTTCGCCACAAGTTTTGACATGGCGGGCATATCGCTGACGCTGGTGTGGCTGAACGCGGAGCTTGAACAGGCGTGGGTGTCACCAGCCTGTGCTCCGGCGTATCGGAAGGGTGTGCCCACTCTTGTGCACGAAGGTGACCAGAGCCCGACGCCGTACACCGCGCAGCCACGTGTGCCCGCTCTTGTGCGCGAAGCCGAGGCACATCTTCCCGAACTTCCGGTGTCGTGCGGTGAGCGGCCTGGCTTGCGGGAAGACGGGAATGTCCCGCGTTCGCGGCCAGTATCCGCGGTGTCGGCTGTCGGGTCGGCGGTTCCGCTATCGGCCGGGTTTGTGTCACCGGCATCGGTGCTCGCGGGGCGCACCGCAGCGGCAGCACTTGAGGCGATCCGGGCAAGCATTGACGAGAATGTAGACGAACTCGGGCGGCTCGACCACATCGCCGGGGACGGTGATCACGGCATCGGGATGCAGCGTGGTGCCGCGTCTGCCGCGGCCGCAGCGCAGGCCGCGGCAGACGCGGATTGCGGTGTCAAGATTGTTCTGTGTCGTGCCGGTGAAGCGTGGGCGGATGCTGCTGGCGGGGCATCCGGAGCGCTGTGGGGACGCGGACTACAGGCTATGGGTGAACATCTGGGCACTCAGCATTCGCCGACACCGAGCGATGTGGTTGCCGCGATCCTGGCCGCTCGGGATGCGGTTCACACGATGGGCAGGGCGGTTGTGGGTGACAAGACTCTTGTCGATGCACTCGTGCCGTTTACCGACACGCTCGCGGTGCAGGTTGCGAACGGGGCATCCCTTGTCGATGCGTGGCACGTCGCGACGCAGGCTGCTACCGCCGCCGCTGTTGGAACCGCGGACCTGTCACCCCGTGTGGGTCGTGCCTGTTTACACACGACAAAGAGCCTGGGAACACCAGATCCCGGGGCAATTTCTCTCTCACTCGCGTTCGCCGCGGTCAGCAGAGTTCTTGTTTCAGCGGAACACCGGAGGTCCGGCTCAGAGAATTTGCCCTCCACCCAGACGCGGTGATCCTCGGTGGAAGCCGCAATAATAGAACCATGTCGGCACCGCGTTCTCTCGAGGCTTTGGCCGACAAGGGGCTCATTCACTCTTCTTGGGCACAGGCGTTGGCCCCGGTAGCCCCGCAGCTTGCACAGCTGGGCGATTTTCTACGGGCCGAGACCGCAGCCGGGCGTGGATACCTTCCCGCGGGAAATCGGGTGTTGCGGGCATTTTGTACGCCGCTCGACCGGGTGCGGGTTCTTATCGTGGGGCAGGATCCGTACCCCACCCTGGGTCATCCCATCGGACTGTCGTTTGCGGTCGATCCAGATGTGCGTCCGCTGCCGCGAAGCCTGCAGAATATCTACCAGGAACTCGCTGCCGATGTGGACATTACCCCGCCGTTACACGGTGATCTCAGCTCATGGACACACAACGGCGTCATGCTGCTCAATCGAGTGCTGACCGTGCGCACGGGAACCCCGGCCTCTCATCGCGGGAAAGGGTGGGAGCAGATCACTGATCACGCGATTGCGGCGCTCGTCGCTCGTCAAACTCCGCTTGTCGCGATCCTGTGGGGGAGGGATGCGCAGAACCTGAAACCACAGTTGGCTGGCATTCCGACGGTGGAGTCAGTGCACCCCAGCCCGCTGTCGGCGGCCCGCGGGTTCTTCGGTTCGCGACCGTTTAGTCGAGCCAACGCACTGCTGAGCGCGCAGGGAGCCACCCCGATCGATTGGTCGATTCCGGATGCCTCCGCCGACCCGCTCACGGCAAGATAGCCTGTTTTCATGCTCGAAGAGGAATATCAACCGCGGCGGGTGTTGCCCGCTCATCTGCGGAAACCCGCTCCCGTGGAGGCTCTTTTTGACTACACGATCCGTGCGGCGACCAAAAATGACCTGCCCGAGGTGCGTGAAATCTACAACTATTACGTGAAGAACTCCACGGTGACCTTCGATGAGACCCCCATGTCACACGCAGCATGGCGGGCAAAGTTTGTGCAGCTGACCGAGCTGGGGTTGCCGTTCATTGTCGCCGAATCGCCGAGCGGGCAGGTTCTTGGTTATGCGCTGGCGGCACCGTGGGGCACAAAGCGGGGATACCGATACACCGTGGAGAACTCCATTTACCTCGGTCCGGCTGCATCGGGGAAAGGACTGGGGAAGGCGTTGCTCGGCGAGCTTGTTGCCCGAGCGAAGACGGCTGGGCTGCGGGAAATGATCGCTGTCATTGCTGATCAAGGGGCTGAGGCATCCCTCGCCCTGCACGCACGCTACGGCTTTGTCGAGGTCGGTCGGATGGGCCGCGTTGGGTTCAAATTTGACCGGTGGCTTGGCACCATCATGCTGCAGAAGACGCTCAAATAGCGAGGGTGTTGAGTGTCCAGGGGGTAGGTGTTGTTCCCACGGAGGTTGTGGTGTGTTGGGGTCTGTTGCGCGGATAGGTGATATCTGATTTGTCTGGTGGTGAGGCCGGGTGGGAGGAGTTTCGTGAGGAGGTTCTCTGTGTGTGGTCTGGAAGGGTGGATCGGGGGTCATGATCGTGCAGATTGTGAAGGATTTCGGGGTCCGCACCCGCACTCCCGTGTTCAGATCGATGTGCCCCCGCAGTGGCACCCGGGAGCGGCCCGCGGGCAGGTCCCGGCAGGACGTCCGCGCCCCGGCGGGGCCGATTCGGCTCACCCAGCACAAGCGCACCGACCTCATGGTCGGGTACACCTAGATTCCTCGAGAGTGGTGCTGGATGCCCCAGAAACAGTGCTGGATGCCCCAGAAACAGCACCGGGTGTTCCCGGCGACACGTACCCGCCCGCTTCCAACCCCGCCTCGATCTCGAACCGATTCGTCAGCGGAGCACGCCCCGCGAGTGCGTACAGAACTGGCAGGAGCATCCCGTATCGGTGCCATTGTTCCCGGTGAACTGCTTCGTGTTCGAGCACCGAGTCACTGATATGGGAGTCAGTGAGGTAGCACCCTCCGACGCAGACGCCACCGCGGCGGAAACTCCAACGGGGCATCCCGGTAAACACGAGCAGCCCGTTGCGCCGTTCGATGCGACCGGTGCTCCAGATGAACCCCCAGCTTGCACCGACCGCGGTTGCCCAGGCATACCCGAGGCGCGCGAGAACCGAGGGGGTCAACCTCCCCTGCCTCTCCGACGAGGGGCCACGCCGTCTTTGCAGAGGAGTCCTCTCATCGGAGTTGGCAGTGCCTCGAGGGCGGGCTCTCGTCGTCTTTGCGGAGGAGTTCTGGGCTGCGCGGCAGTGCTCAGGAGCCGATGGCTTTCGTGCCGCTCGCTTTGAGGGCGGCGAGCCGGGCGTCAACCTCGGTGAGCTCGCCCAGGTCATCGAGTTCATTGAACTGGGCGTCGAGGCTGGATGCTGCAAGCTCCGCTGCTCCGCGCGCGCGGGCTTCCTCCAGCCGAATCTTTGACTCGAAGCGCGAGACCTCGCTCGTCGGGTCCATGATGTCAATGGACTTGACTGCGTCATTGACCTTGTTTTGCGCGCTAGCTGTCTTTGCCCGGGCGATGAGTTCGGAGCGTTTGGTTTGCAGCTGCGTGAGCTTTTCTTTCATGCCGTTGAGGCCAGACTTCAACTTTTCGACGACCTCGTTCTGCGAGATGATCTGTGGTTCTGCGGTGCGAGCCTCGTTCTCGGCGGAAATTTGACGACCGAGTGCCACCTTGGCGAGGTTGTCGAATTTGTCGGCACCGGCAGCGTCACCGGCGGTGCGCAGTTCGTCGGCCTTAGCGCTCGCGGCCAGCGCTTTGGCTCCCCAATTGCTTGCGGCTGCGACATCCTCACGGTGATCGTCTTCCAGCAGGCGCAGGTTTCCGATTGTCTCAGCGATCGCGGTTTCTGCCTCGCGTATGCTGTTCGAGTAGTCGCGCACCATCTGGTCGAGCATCTTCTGCGGGTCTTCGGCCTGGTCAATGAGCGAATTGACATTCGCTCGGACAAGCTGCGAAATGCGGCCAAAGATGGACTGTTTTTGAGTCATGGTGGGTACCTTTCGAGGTCTTGTTGCTGACAGTTCGTTACCGGGTGTGCGCGGTCGACACCAGGGAGGCTTGCGCTGTAACTGTGAGAATACAGTGTCGTCGAAGGGCTCGTGGGATGTTCGGGCTAAAAGCCTCCGCCGTCACCAAAGCCTCCTCCTCCAAAGTCACCTCCGCCGAACCCACCGGATGAGAATCCGCCGCCCCCGCCGCCAAAGAACCCGCCGCCGTTGTTGCCGCCGCTGAAGATCGAGTTGATAAGAATACCGCCGAGTACCGCTCCAAAGATGTCGCTGCCCCCGCCTCGACGTCCGCCCATCCCGTCGAGGACTCCGCCCCCGCCGTTGAACGCACCGACATCCTCCTGCGCCAGCTGCTGCGCAGATGCCGCGAGCTGCTGTGCCCGCTGTGCCGATGCGAGAGCGGTTGCCGGATCGGACGACGCGAGCCGTTCCGCCTCCGCACCGAGTCGTCCGGCTTCGGACAGGCGGGTGCGAGCCTCCGGGCCGACCGCGCCGCGCCGCGCCACAATGTAGTCCTCCACGGCCTGCACCTGAGCGCGAGCAGCGGCAAGGGTGCGGCCAAGTTCTGAGGCCGCGCGCGCCTTCCCTTCGGCGGCATCCCGTGCCTGAGAGATCGCGTTATCAATGGTGTTATTGAGCTTGCTCAGCCGGGCAGAGAGCGTGAACGGGTCACGATCGGGTTGTTCGGCAAGCCCACGCACGGTCTCGATTTCGACCCCGACCCGATCGGCCAGTTCCCGCACGGACTCGTCCTGCATGGTGCGCCCGACCGATACATCGTTGGCGATATCGGCAAGACTCGCCGCAATGGCTGCGTCGGCGGCAGCGAGATCCGTTGCAACACGCTCCACCGCGGCGGTGAGGATTTTGGTCTGGTCGATTGCCTCTTCGGCAGCACGGATATTGACCGCTGCGTTGGCTGATGTGCCCTGCTGCAGGGCAGTTTTTGCGCTCTCGATCGCCGTGCGGGCGAAACTCATGCGTGACGCGGCCTGGGCAGGGTTGTCTGCAATAGGCGCGAGGGCGCGAGCCGAGTAGGTGGGTTGCAGCCCGGCGAGTCGCTCGGCGGCCGGTGCGATGGTTGCTGCCGCGCTGTCAGCTTGAATTTCGATCGCGCTCAGCGCGGATGCCGCATTTTGTTGCAGAGAACGTAACTCGTCGAAGTTCTTCTCCTGGTCTGCGAGGGCCTGCCTCGCGGTGGAGGTGAACTGCAAGATCTGGGTGTACCACTGGCGTCTTTGCTCATCGGTGTCGGGAATCTCGTCGTCGAGAAGCTGCTGCAGTGCAAATGCCTGCGACATCTGTGACTTTGCATCGGCGATAGCAGCCCGGAACGGCGCCGTCGCCTCTTCACCGTAGGATGCCACGGCAAAACCGACCTCGTCCTCACTCGCCCTGATCGCATCATCCGCGCCTACGAGGGCCTTCCCGGCTTGCAGCCGGAGCTCGTCGAGGCTGGGTGGCGGTGGCGAACTCTGCTGCAGCGCGGGCCCAACGCCCCCGGCCCCGACCGGGAGGGCGGCTCGCTGCTGTACTTTACGGCGGCCGAACACGATGACAAGAACAACAGCGGCAATACCGAGCCCAAAGATGGCCCAGATAAGACCCCAACCGGATGAGCCGATTCTCGGCGCGCCATCCGAGGCAGAACTGGCACCCGCTGGTTTGCTCACCGCAAGCTGGTTGGCAGTTCCGACCGCAGCTCCGACCCAGTCATTTTTCTGCAGGGCGGGTTTGATGGTGCCGCTGCTAATCTGTTGCACCTGCGACAGCGTGAGTGTGCGTGCGCGACCCGAGTCGAAGTAGTAGCTGCGATCCTTGACCGCAACCGCGAGCACGTAGTCGTCGGAGCCGAGATTGCTGAGGCTCTGCGTCGCGGCCACCCAGTCTTTCGACGTCGCGGGGTTGGTAAACGAGTTGATGTAGACGACGTAGAGCTGACGGCCGGTCGCAGACTCCGCCTTGCGGATGGCCTCGGTAATCTGCGAGGTGTTGCCTCCCAGCACCCCGGCCTCGTCAATGACGCGGCTTCCGGCGAACTTAACCGGGTCATCGGCCCGGGCCGGGCCGGGAGCAGAACTCAGCGCGGTGATCCCGGTCAGTCCGAGAAAAAGTGCAACTGCAGCGAGGATGGTGTGAGGGGTGCGATTCAACTCGGATCCTTTCCTTGGTTCGAGGATTCCTTCTGCACGCGGCTCGGGGCCGAGCGCTCCTGTGCCCCCGGAGGGATTCGAACCCCCGACCTACGGTACCGGAAACCGGCGCTCTATCCCCTGAGCTACGGAGGCGCACAATCAAGCTTCTAGGACACTATCACCTGAGTTGCTATGACCTCTCCCAGAACGCGCCGCCGGGTCGTCCTGCTTCGTGCGCCGGTAGGATTTGTGGGTGACCCCTGACGATCTCTCCCGCCTGCTCCAACGCCTCCTTGCCGAGATGGCAGACGAGGCTCGCGCTGCGGGCGGCGAGGTTGAGGTGGCACCAGAACTCGACGATATCAGCTGGATGCGCCCCAGGCTGCGTGAACACGGTGACTGGGCGTCCAACATTGCGCTTCGGGTGGCCGCAAAACTCGGACGATCACCACGGGATGTCGCGCAACACCTCGCTGTCGGCCTTGCCGCTGCACCGGGTATTGCGAGCGTGGATGTCGCGGGGCCAGGGTTCATCAATGTTCGCCTTGATGCCGCCGCAGCGGGGGTGCTCGCCAAAACTATCGTGGACGCTGGGGCGGGGTATGGGCGCGGGACATCCCTTGCCGATGCCGTCATTAACCTCGAGTTCGTGTCGGCGAATCCGACTGGCCCGTTGCACATTGGTCACACCCGGTGGGCGGCGCTCGGCGATTCGATTGCCCGGGTGTTGCGCGCGGCGGGCGCACAGGTGACGGGTGAGTACTACATCAACGATGCGGGCACCCAGATGACGAACTTCGGACGTTCGGTGCTCGCGGCCGCGCAGGGGGAGCCCACTCCGGAGGGTGGATATCCCGGCGCGTATATTGCCGATCTCGCGCGGCGGGTGCGGGAGCGAGTGCCCGAGCTGCTGACGCTGCCGGAGGACGAGGCAGTGCGAATTGCCACGGATGTCTCGTACGAGCTGCAGCTCGCCGAGATTCGCGAGTCGCTCGCACGATTCAATGTGCAGTTCGATGTCTGGACAAGCGAACGGCGGTTGCACGCGGCAGGACCCGATGGTCGATCTGCCATCGATCATTCGGTGGACCGACTTCGCGCACAGGGGCACGTCTACGATGCCGACGGTGCCATCTGGGTGCGAACAACCGATTTCGGTGACGACAAGGACCGTGTTATTCGGCGCGGTACGGGTGACTACACCTACTTCGCGGCGGATGCGGCGTTGTACCTCGACAAGGGTGACCGCGGGTTTGCACACAAAATCTACCTTCTCGGTGCTGACCACCACGGGTACGTTCACCGATTGAAGGCGCTCGCCGCTGCCGCGGGTGATGACCCGCAGCGCGACGTTGAGGTGCTCATTGGCCAACTTGTCAGCGTCAATGGCGCCAAACTGTCAAAACGGGCGGGAAACATCATTGAGCTCAACGATCTGCAGGAGTGGCTGGGCACGGACGCACTGCGGTACACGCTCGCACGGTATCCCGCGGATTCGCCGCTGACGATCGACCCCGACATCCTGCAGCGGCGCACCAACGACAATCCCGTTTTTTACGTGCAGTACGCGCACGCCCGCACGAGTGCGGTCGCTCGAAACGCGGCGGCGGCGGGGGTGGAGCGTACCTCGTTTGTCCCGGGACTGCTTTCGGCCGAGTCGGAGTCGAGCTTGCTCGGCGTCCTGCAGGAGTACCCGCGCATCGTCGCGCAGGCGGCCGAGCTGCGGGAGCCGCACCGAGTGGCGCGCTACGTCGAAGAACTGGCGGGGCTGTATCACCGTTGGTACGACACGTGTCGGGTTATTCCGCAGGGGGACGAGCCGGTGGGGGACATCCACCGTACTCGGTTGTGGGTGAACGACGCCGCGGGTCAGGTTATCCGCAATGCCCTGGAGTTGCTCGGGGTATCGGCACCGGAGCGGATGTAGCTGTGCACCCGGCTCCGTGCTGTGCGCGTGTCGTGTGCGCTGTCTGCGGAGGGTCGCTGGTCGGTCACACGAAGAACCTGATCACCGGGAGGACGGGGGAGCGCCGACGCATCCCAAACCCTCGGTAGAATCGCAGTTCGATGTATTCTTCTCTGGCCGACTCGGTTCCCCTTCCTTCGTTGTTGCCCGTCCCTGCGGATGCCAACGCGCTGTCGCCTGCCATCTGGCCTGCGAGCGTGACCCGAACCGCCGACGGTCACCTCGTGATCGGTGGTGTGGATGTCGTGACCCTTGCCCGCGACTACGGCACTCCGCTCTACGTGGTTGACGAGGGGGAGGCCCGCGCCCGCGCCCGTGCCCTGCGTGATGTTTTCACCGCCGCGGCCGCGAGTATCGGCACCACCGTGACCGTGTACTACGCGGGCAAGGCCCTGCTCACCGGGGCGGTCGTGTCGTGGATGCTGGCCGAGGGGCTCAACATTGACGTGTGCTCGCCGGGCGAGCTCCGACTCGCGTTGGCCGCGGGTGCGGCGGCTGCTCGGCTTGGTTACCACGGAAACAACAAGTCCGTCCGGGAGATCCGGGATGCCGTGCGCGCCGGTGTCGGCGTCATTGTGCTCGACAGCGAGATAGAGATCGATCGGGTCGCCGAGGCTGCGGCGTCGGTGGGGCGCAGACAGGCGGTGCGGTTGCGGGTTAACAGCGGCGTACACGCATCCACCCACGAGTTTCTCGCGACGGCCCACGAGGACCAAAAATTCGGTGTGCCGCTGGAGCGAGCGGTGGAGCTGGGGGAGCGGATCAGGAATTACCCCTCGTTGGAACTGCTCGGTTTGCACTGCCACACCGGGTCGCAAATTTTTGACGCCCGGGGTTTTGCCGTCTCGGCGGAACGGCTTATTCGGGCGCACGCGGCGCTCGCCGCGACCGCGCCGCTGCCCGAACTCAACCTGGGTGGTGGGTTTGGGATTGCGTATTCGGCCGAGGATGACCCGGCACCCATCACCGACACTGTGCAGGGGATTATGAGCGCTGTTGCGGCTGCCTGTGCCGCCTACGGCACACTCGTGCCCCGACTGGCGTTTGAACCGGGCCGCTGGATCATCGGGCCGGCCGGTGTGACGCTCTACACCGTTGGCACGGTGAAGCCGGTCCCGATTCCCGGCGGAACCCGCCACTACGTGTCCATTGATGGTGGCATGAGTGACAATGTGCGCCCCGCGCTGTACGGTGCTTGCTACTGTGTGCGTCTTGCCTCGCGCGTCTCCACCGCCGTGCCCACACTCGTGCGGGTTGTTGGTTCGCACTGCGAGGCCGGCGACATTGTCGTCGATGCTGACTACCTGCCGGGCGATATCACACCCGGTGACCTCGTCGCGGTCCCCGCGACCGGGGCTTACTGCTGGTCACTCGGATCGAACTACAACTACTTTCTGCGTCCGGCTGTTGTTGCCGTGAGCGCGGGCACGGCGCGACTCATGGTCCGGCGCGAAACATACGGTGATCTCTACACCCGTGACGCAGACCTGTCCGCTCAACCCTGGGAGGACTCGCATGATTGAATACCGTTCGCTACGAGTGGGATTACTCGGCTGTGGATCGGTTGGATCACAGGTTGCTCGACTCCTGCTCGAACACGGCGAGGAACTCGCCCAGCGTATCGGTGCCCGGATCGAACTGGTCGGCATTGCGGTGCGCGATGTCACCGCCTCCCGCGATGCGGAACTGCCGACCGAACTTTTCACAACGGACGCCCGTGACCTCATCCTCCGCTCTGACATCGTCATCGAGCTCATGGGTGGAATCGAGCCGGCTCGCTCGCTCGTGCTCGCCGCAATTGCGTCGGGTGCGGATGTGGTAACCGGAAACAAGGCGCTGCTCGCCCAGCACGGTCCAGAGCTGTTTGCGGCCGCGGAACAGGTTGGGGCACAGCTCTCATACGAGGCGGCGGTGGGGGGGGCCATCCCGATCATTCGACCGCTGCGGGAAAGCCTTGCGGGAGACCGGGTGGAACGTATCCTGGGTGTTGTCAACGGCACGACCAATTACATTCTGGATCGAATGGACACCACCGGCGCGAGCCTCGGGGATGCCCTCGCGGCGGCGACAGCACTGGGGTATGCGGAGGCCGACCCCACCGCCGACATTGGTGGGTACGACGCCGCGCAGAAGGCTGCGATTCTCGCGAGCATTGCCTTCCACACGAGTGTTCCGGTTGACGCGGTCTATCGTGAAGGCATTACCGAGGTGACCTCGGCACAGATCGAGTCGGCAAAGCGGGCGGGCTATGTGGTGAAACTTTTAGCCATTTGTGAGCGGCTCACCGATCCGGTAACCGGACAAGAGGGTGTGTCAGCGCGGGTATACCCGGCGCTCGTGGCTCGCGGCCATCCGCTCGCCGCCGTGCACGGCGCGAACAACGCCGTCTTTGTCGAGGCTGCGGCGGCGGGGCCACTCATGTTCTACGGAGCCGGCGCGGGTGGGGTGCAAACGGCGTCCGCTGTGCTCGGTGACCTTGTTGCCATCGCCCGCCGCCACGTCATCGGCGGGCCCGGTACCGCCGAGTCTATTCGGGCCGAGTTACCAATGTTCCCGATCGGTCGCATCCGCACGCGATATTCCATTTCCTTCGATGTCGCCGATGAGCCGGGTGTGCTGGCGACGGTCGCGCAGTTCTTTGCCCAACACCGGGTTTCTGTGGAACAACTGCAGCAGACGGTGAGTGAAGAGACCGGGCGGGCTACGCTGGTGATCGGAACACACGAGGCGGAGGAATCTGCGCTCGCAGACACGACCGCCGCCCTGGCAGCATCGAGTGTTGTGACCTCTTCCGTGTCCGTCCTCCGAATTGAAGGGGCAGTGTCATGAGTCCAAACGGCGCAGTGCCACAGACCGGGTCGCGCCAGTGGCGCGGCGTTATCCGAGAATACGCCGACCGGTTGGATGTCACGGACGCAACGCCCGTCGTGACCCTCTGTGAGGGGGGCACGCCCCTGCTGCCCGCACCCGCGCTCTCGGCCCGCACCGGTGCCGATGTCTGGGTGAAATACGAGGGCATGAACCCGACCGGGTCGTTCAAAGACCGCGGAATGACGATGGCGGTGACAAAGGCCGTTGAGCACGGCGCGAAGGTGGTCATCTGCGCCTCAACCGGCAACACATCGGCCTCGGCCGCCGCCTACGCCGCCTATGCCGGAATCAAGGCCGCCGTGCTCGTGCCGGAGGGCAAGATCGCCATGGGTAAGCTCAGCCAGGCCATTGCGCACAGTGCTGAGCTTCTGCAGGTGCAGGGCAATTTTGACGACTGTCTCGATATTGCCCGCGACCTTGCCGCAAACTATCCCGTGCACCTGGTCAACTCGGTCAATAACGACCGGATCGAGGGGCAAAAGACGGCCGCGTTCGAGATTGTTGACACGCTGGGGGATGCCCCGGACTTCCATTTCATTCCGGTTGGCAATGCCGGTAACTACACCGCCTACACCCGCGGATACCGAGAGGATGTCGCCGCGGGACACGCGACCCGGTTGCCGCGAATGTTCGGTTTCCAGGCCACTGGCGCAGCACCGATTGTGCGTGGAGAAGTTGTTCGCCAGCCGGAAACGATCGCGAGTGCCATCCGGATCGGAAACCCGGCCTCGTGGGACCTCGCACTGCAGGCACGAGACGAGTCAAACGGGTACTTCGGTGCGATCAGCGACGACGCCATTCTTGCAGCGCAGCGCATTCTGTCGGCCGAGGTGGGAATTTTTGTGGAACCGGCCTCGGCAATCTCGGTGGCCGGACTGCTGGAGCGCGCTGACGCGGGCCACCTGCCGCGCGGTGCCCGGGTTGTGCTCACCGTGACAGGTCACGGCCTGAAAGACCCGCAGTGGGCACTGCGTCGGACCGATGGATCAGAGGTGCAGCCGACGGTGGTGCCCGTTGACACCGCGCAGATCGCGGCGGTGCTCGGACTCGCATCGTGACGGGGACCGTGCCTCACGCTGACGGTTCGATGGTTTCGTCGGTAGTTTCCACCGAGCCCGGCACAGTGCCGTGTGGTCGCCGTGTGCACGTGCAGGTTCCCGCGACCTCAGCGAACCTGGGCCCGGGATTCGACACTCTCGGCCTCGCCCTGGCCCGCTACGACGTGCTCGACATTGAGGTGGTGCCCACCGGGCTAGAGATTGAGGTGCACGGCGTTGGCGAAGGGGTCGTGCCACTGGATGCCTCGCACCTCGTCGTGCGCTCGATGGCCCACGCGTTCGCGCGGTGTGGGCTTCCGCTCCCGCCACTGCGCTTTGTTGCCCACAACACGATTCCGCACGGTCGCGGACTGGGCTCCAGTGGTGCAGCGATTGTCGCGGGCGTTGTTGCCGCGCAGGGGTTGTTGACGGGAATTACCACGTTCACCTCCGATGACCTGCTGGATATCGCGACCGAATTGGAGGGGCATCCTGACAATGTTGCCCCCGCGTTGTTCGGCGGGCTGACGATCGCGTGGACGACCGCGGACGGTCCGCGCCACAAGAAACTCAACGTGCACCGGGGGGTATCGCCTCTTGTGCTCGTGCCCGAGCACGAGATGTCAACCGCGCTCGCTCGCTCGCTGCAGCCGGAACACGTGCCGCACGAGGACGCGGTGTTCAACGTGTCCCGTTCGGCGCTGCTGGTTGCAGCGCTCATTCAGAGCCCCGAACTGCTGCTGCAGGCGACCGAAGATCGGTTGCATCAGGGGTACCGGGCACAGGCGATGCCCGAGACGGATCGGCTTATTCGCGAACTGCGGGAGGAGGGGCATCCCGCCGTCGTTTCGGGTGCGGGCCCCTCGATTCTTGTGCTCTGCAACGACCCCGCCGAGCGGGTGCGCGCAATTGCGCTGGTTGCGCAGCGGTCAGAGACCGAGTGGCAGGCACTACCGTTGGCGGTGGATTTTCTCGGCGCGACGGTAACGGTGGGGTAGTCGGTGGGATGGCCCGGAGAGCCCCGAGATCGGTTGCCCGGGTTGCTGGGGTGGGACTGTGGGTGAGGGCGGGAACTGTGCTGACTCGGTTGCACCCGGGGTGCTGCCGTATGCGATGGCGCGGGGCAAGCCCGTATGGGCGGCTGGGATGAAGAAGGGGTGCTGCCGTATGCGATGGGCGCGGGTGTCCCGGAAATATTGAAGCATATGGCCCAATGGGGTGCTGCCGTATGCAATGGGCGCGGGTCCCCGCTGAGAGGCGTATCCCTCGGGGAACTCTGGAACCGCTATCGACCCCGAGGGTTTGGAAACCTGTATCTCGGGCCGTGAGCCAACAGACGATTCACCAGGAGGTTTGAGAAATGGGTCAACGAAAACCGTCCCGGTTGAACGGGCCGGATCGGGCAGCTATTTGAGACTCCCCGCCGTGATCCCCTCGGTGATCTGACGGTTGAATACAACGTAGATAGCGATCATCGGCAGGGTAATGATCGATAGCGCGGCGAACAGCAGACTGTAGTCGGTGACGTAGCGGGTTGAAAAGGCGAGTAGTCCCGTGGGGATCGTTCTCAGTGCATCGTCCTGAATATAGAGCAGGGCCAACAGAAACTCGTTCCAGCAGGACAACGCGGAGAACACTGCGACCGTGGCAAGACCGGGCTTGAGGAGCGGAAGGGCCAGCATCGCGTAGATACGCAGGTCACCAGCGCCGTCGATGCGTGCCGCTTCAAACAACTCCTCGGGCAGAGCATCAAGATACACCTTCAGCAGGTAGGTTGCCAGCGGCACACCCATGGCGGTGTAGGGGATGATCAGGGCCCAGTATGTGTCCGTGAGTTCAAGATCCGTGAACATCGTGCTCTGGGCGATGAAGTACGACTGGAGTGGCAGAATGAGGCCGAGCGATAGTAGCCCGAGCATCAGCCCGGACCCGCGGAACCGGTATCGGCTGAACGCGAATGCTGCGGCACTGGACACTCCCAGAATGGCAAGCACCGAGACGGTCGTGATGAGAATACTGTTGAGTGCATACCTGCCAAGGTTGCCGATATCCCACGCGGTCGCCCACCGGGTGAGGTCGATGTGAGTGGGCAGCGCGAAGGGGGTGCTGAAGATCGCGGTGTTCGTCTTAAAGCTCGACAGCACCATCCAGATCAGCGGAACGATGTACGCCAGTGCAAGCAGCGCGAGCGCTGTCAAGACAAGCGGGCGGATGATTCGAACGCGCACAGCTACACTCACCACACCGCCTCCTTTGCGTTGGCCAGCGGTCTGCGCCGGGTTCGACCCTCTCGTCCGGTAGTGCGACGCAGCGCGGCCAGCAGCAGCCCCATTGTCACGACCACGGCGGTAAGTATGACCGCCATCGCCGAGCCATAGCCCACCTCACCGGTTCGAAACACCGACTGGACGAGGTAGGTTGTCGGGATCTCGGTGGCATGAAACGGCCCACCGTTTGTCATCACGTAGAAGAGATCAAACGACTGAAAACCACCGGTGACGCAGAGCAAGACGGCGACTTCGATGGCATTGCGGATGAGTGGAACGCGGATCCGCCAGAGGATGTCCCACTCTCCCCCACCATCCAACCGCGCGGCTTCGATAACCTCCGAGGGCACTTGGCGGAGGGCGGCGTAGAAGATCGTCATGTAGAACCCGGCATAGATCCAACCGGAGACGAGGCAGATCGCAAGCAGGGCGGTGTGCTCGTCTCCGAGCCACACCCGCGTCCAGCTCTCGAGGCCAAGTTCGGTCAGCGCTGCGTTGAGCAGACCGTAGTCGGGGTTGTAGACAAAGGACCAGAGAACCGCAACGACCACCATCGGTAGCATGACGGGAGTGAAGATCGCGACCCGGAACCAGATGGATCCCCGCCGCACGGTGAGCACCAGGCCGGCGAGCAGGAGCCCGACCAACACCTCGACCACAAGCGTCAGCAAGATATAGACGATGACATTGATAAAGGATGTCTGGAACACCGTGTCGTGGACAGCGTCAATGTAGTTGCGCAGGCCGACGAAGATCATGTCGCCGTAGCCGTTCCACTCCGTCAGGCTGTAGTAACCGGTCATCACGAACGGTGTCAGTATGGCGAAGGCGAAAACCACAAGGGCGGGCGCGACAAAGAGGTACGGTGACAGGAACCGATGAGGCTTCATCCGGAATCTTCTTTCTACGCTGGGAAAAAGAGCGAGGGGTAAGACATGGGAGCGCCTGTGCTCAGGCTCCTTGGGTGGAGCAGATATCTTGCCGCGGTGTCAGCGGACCTGCTTGGCTAGCTGCGTCGCGGCATCCTCGGCAGATGTCCGCCCACCGAGGATTTCGGCGAGGGCGCGGTAGAACGCGCTGGCAACTTTGGGGTCAAAACCGGTGTCTGCAGGGCTTATCACAACCGGAGCTTCGGCGAGCAGGCTTCGTAGCCGGATAGTGCGCTCGTTAATGCCCGCAGACGGGGTTGCATTGAGCGGTACCGCGTCGGCGGCGATGAAGGCCGCGGTGTTCTCCGGGGTATAGAGCAGGGCAAGGAACTCTGCCGCCTTTGCACCCTTGTGGGGTGAGCTTTTTGCGTTGATAACGTAACCGGTAATGACGCCTTCGACGCTGCCCGTGTCTACCTCGGCGGGCATCGCCGGAAGGTTTACGTAATCAAAGTTCAGATCCGGTGCCTCCGTGATCGCCCAGCTTACGAGCCACGAACCGGTCGCGTGCATGGCGGCTTTTTGCTGGAAGAACAACTGCGCACCCGCGTTATCATCGATCGCGTTCGCCGACTCGTTTACACAACCGTGCTGCCGTAGCGCTGTGATGTAGCCGAACGCCTTCTTCCACTCCGGTGTGTCGAAGCTCGACTTAGCGTCAAGAGCCCGGTTGTAAACCTCAGCACCAACAACCCGCGAGACGAGGTGGCCGAGCCAGTTACCCGCCGCCCAGAGGTCTTTATTTCCGGACGCGATGGGCACAATGCCGGCCGCGTTGAGGGTGTCGCAGGCTAGCAGCAGATCCTCCCAGGTTTTCGGAGGTGTGACACCGTGGGCAGCCAGCAGGTCGGTGTTGTACCAGATGACGTTCGAGACGTCCGCGATGCGCGGCACCATGCGTATCTTGCCGTCCACTGTCGCGGCTTTGTAGTGCACAGGATCCAGCACTCCCGCGAGCGGACTGCGTGTGACCTGCTCGGTCAGGTCAGCCGCAAAGCCGTCGGCGGTGCGCTGCTGCAGTCGTTTTCCGACCCACTCGAAGTAAATATCGGGCGCTTTGCGACCGTTGAGCAGATTCGGTAGGCCGATGGTCTCATACAGGTCATCGTTCTGGAAGTTAAGCTCGACCGACCATTCCGGGTTTGCCTTCTTGAACTGGTCGGCGACAGAGTTCCACACGGCAATCTGTGCTTCACCGGGCGACCCCATGGCGATGCGAAGAATCTTGTCTCCACCGGATCCGCCGGTGGAGCAGCCGGTGAGTATGAGTGTCATCGCGCCAGCGAGCGTCAGTGTCGTAGCCGCGATCCTATTTCTATTCATGCTGCTCTCCTGTTTTGAACGAGGGTCGGTGTTTGCTTGAGTGGTGGATAAGGGAGGGGGGGTCGAACTGCTTACGTCACCAGTCCGGATGGCCGCAGAGTTCATCGAGCGTCATGTCTACGACATCGCCGAACACTCTGCGATGCCGGGCGCGAAGCTCGGCGAGCACGGGTGCCAGCACCGACGAGCCATCATCGGCGAGCCGGTCAGTGTGCGTCAGGCTGCCGATTGCTTCGAGGGCGCGCACTCCCAGCTCGAACGACTCGAGCCAGGGGCGAGCTTCGGCAATGAGTGCGGTGTTCCTACAGCACCCGCTTAGCAAGTGATCAGCAGACGCCCGCAGTCTCGCAGCGAGGGGAATAACGGCCGCAGCGGCACGCATCGGGTTGCCGATGAGCATCTCGAACTGGTGATCCTCCAGGGCTGCAGTCACCAGTGGCGCATCGGCAGCGCTGAGGCACGACGAACGCACAGTGTCGGCAAAGTCGCGGTAGGCCCCGACATCCGCTGGCCCGACGACATCGCACAGCGCAACATCCCAGCTTGCTTCTGGGTCGTAGTCCTGCGGTGACCAGAGGTAGTCGGCGATCGTCGCAAACGCAATTTTGGATGACTCGAAAAGTTCCATGCCGTTCGCGATCACACCGCGCGACACGGTGTCCAGAAGCGGCGACCGGCCACGATAGGGGCCAATATGTAGCTCATGGCTCATCGCGAGGTCATTGACCGGGTAGTTGTCCCAATAGAGTGGTGGTCTACCGGCGGTTCGTGCAAAGGTTTGTGAATCTGCAACATCGAGAGTGGCGGAGCAGATTGCACGACCGGTCCAGAACAGGTCGATCTCGGGGTGGAGAACTTCACCGAGGGCTGCGAGGTATGGCTCATCGCCATAGCCCCAGTATTCGGTCGGGCACACGACCAGATTCGCGATGGAGTCGCTGCCGACACTGAGGGCTGTAAATACCGTGTTTGCCAGTTTTCCCTGCGCCTCGGCGATGCTGCCGAATTGGCGAAGGTCTGCGTCGTGCTGGAGTCGCGCGGGGATATCATCCAGCAAAAGTCCAAAGCGGTGAACACCGAGAACCGAGACAGAAAGCAGCTTCGCGATGAGAGCGTCAATGTCCTCCGGGCTCGAGTAGCGAATACTCAGCCCCGGTGAGATGCAGTAGACCAGTTCCATTCCGTGCTGAGTGCACGCGCCTGCGAGGGCCGCTATCCGTGACAGGTCGTCGGTGCCGTAGGGTCGCGCCCAGTCGCGGCGCATGAGTGGATCGTCTTTGGGGGCATAGACAAAACGGTTCATCCCGCGCTCGCCAGTGAATCGGATCATATCGAGCCGCTGCTTGTGTGACCAGGGTCGACCGTAGAACCCCTCGACGATGCCGCGTTCGGCAAAGGCGGGTGTGCCCGTCTTGCCGATCCCATACCCTCGCCCGGTCATGTGCGCGACTCCAACAGTGCGTTGCGTGCATCGCCCACATCAATGTTGTTGCTCACGAAAACGCGCGGTGTCACCCCGGCATCAACAACCAGCGCAACCGCCTCTGCGACGATCGCGTTGACAATCGCCGCCCCCACCGCCGTCGATGTCGGTGCCACCGCTTGATCGAAGCCCGGTATATGAATCGCGGCGTCTCCCGGTTCCCCGCCGTTGTCGATGACGACATCGGCCACCTCGAAGAGCCGGTGGGTACCTCCGCGCGCTGCGGTTGACTCGGAGTGACGCCTGCTGGTGATCGCGATCACGCTGACCCCGTGCCGTTTTGCTGTCTCGGCGGCTTCCACTGTGATCGGGTTGCGACCTGAATTGGAGAAGACCAGGAGCACATCGCCGGAGCGGAGACCGTGTCTTTCCAGGAGAATCTCGGCGAGTCCGGGTAGCCGCTCGAGACACGTGCTCATCGGGGCATCCGCGTGCAGCATGAGTCCCTCAAAGAGGATCGGGCGCACATCGACCAACCCGCCCGCTCGGTAGAACATCTCCTCGGCGAGCATGTGCGAATGACCAGAACCGAGGGCGTGGATGTCGCGACCGGCCAGTAGTGCATCGGCGATCAGTCGCGCAGCAGCGGCGATCGCCTCCCACTCCTCGGTCGCCACCCGGTCGATCAGGTGCGAGACGTGCGCCAGATATTGGCGACCGAAGCGGATCTCATCGTGGGTCATGTCAGCCTTTCGTCCAGACGTATACAGCGGTGGCGTAGCCAGTGGCATCCCTGGCGAGGTGAAGTGCGCCGTCTAAGGCATCACCCGCCGGTCGCTGCTGAGTGATGATGTCACCGAGTCCGATGAGCGCATTATCGAGTTCTGGGCGCAGTTCTTCAGCGAGTCGGCCGCCGACTGCCAGCGGCGTCGCGAGAGCGCCACCCGCTGCACTCCAGGCTGCGCGCGCAGACGCGGTCAGTTCTGCAAGCGCCGTATTGAGGATGCCCCGCGCGAGCGCATCTCCCGCGCGCGCCGTCGCTATGACCACCGGTGCGAACTGCGCGATGTGGTCGACTGCGCGTGGGTGGGCGTGGATGCGGATGTGGGCGGAGTTGAGTTCGCCAAAGGCATTGCTTACCTCCCGGCTAAGCTCGGTGGTGGCGCTACGGCCGTCGGCTGCTCGCAGAGCCGCAGCGATGCCGGCTCGACCGATCCAGAACGCGCCTCCTTCGTCGCCGATGAGATAGCCGTGGCCGCCAACGAAGGTTGTGACGCCGCTTCTTGCGCGGGCCACACACGCCACACCCGTGCCGATTGCCATCATTACACCCCACGAGCCCTCGAGCGCTCCGGCATGGGCGGTCACGCCGTCATCACAGATGAGGACGCGGGAACTGCCGGTGGCCTCGGCGATACGTGTCGCGAGTTGTGCGCACGCGGTCGAGTCCTCGGGCACGGTCGTGAGGCCCAACACTGCGACATCCGTTGGTGGTGCACCAGCGGCCCACCACGCGGTTATGATCGCATCACTCGTTGCTGCGACGGTGTCGGGTCTGCCCCAGCTCACTCCGGTTGCTTCGCCGGTCGCGCCGGTCGAGTGGCGTACGCGCACCGTCGACTGACCTCCGTCAACGGCGAGCACATTCTGAGACACATCGGTCATGATGGAACCTGTGCCCGGTTGAGCGTCGCGTGGTTGTCCGTGACCTCGGCGCGTAGCTGGTACCTATCGCCGCGGTAGAGACAGGTAGCCACCATCACCACCCGTCCGGTGCGGTCAGCATCGACCATTCTCAGTCGCAGACAGGCTTGCCTACCATCAATATTGAGGATCGCGCACGATCGCTCGTCAGCCAGCGTCGGCTCGATCAAAACACTGGCCGCGCTCGCGACAATCTTGTAGCGAGCGGCAAGAACCTCGTACAGCGAGCCTTCGAGGTCGGTCGCCCTCAAGCGGGGTGCGTATGCGACCGGGATCCGCACGTTCTCGATCGCCATGGGCTCACCACCGCCCAATCGGAGGCGCGTGATCGCGAAGACGGGGGAACCGGCCGGAATTTGCAGTTGCTCGGTAAGCGTATGGTTCGCTTCGAAGGTGCGAAATTCGAGCACACGGCTCGACGGGACAAGCCCGCGCGACCGCATATCCTGCGAGAACGACGTCAGTCCAAGCATTCGAAGAACAGGACTAAACGCGACGTAGGTTCCGGATCCGTGTCGGCGCTCAAGTAACCCCTCGGAGACCAGGACGTCTATAGCTGCGCGCAGCGTCATGCGCGCCACTGCCCATTCCGTGGCCAGGTCACGTTCACTCGGCAGGCGCGTGCCCGCCCGCAACTCGCTCACCATCTCACGGAGCCGACCGCGCAGTAGCTCGTTCGTCGGTGCCTTCGAGCGAGGGAGCATGTGTCCAAGTAGAACTCACGCTGAGCCAGTGTGTCTACCCGCCAATAGACCACTCAATCACGAAATGATCATGCGGAAATCGTCGGTATCGCACGCTTTTGCTGGGTTTACAGCGTGAGATACGCACATATCACGTCCCTAGACCAGGCCGGTCATCACATAATCGCGTACCATTGATTAGACCACTTTTGCCCACTTCGCCCGGCACTCTGCCGCCACTGCACGGGCTGTATCATCTGTACATGTTCGTGCGACCCGCCCGTCTCGACGATCTTCCGGCCATCTACCGCATCTGTGACGAGACGGGAACGTTTGTGAGCGAGGATGATCGAACACCCGAGTTGCTCGGCCACGTCTATGCTGGCCCCTACGTCGTGGCGGGAGAAGATACGCGCTCGGTCGTCGTCGTTGACGGGCACGGAGTTGCGGGATACCTTCTGTGCGCGCTCGACACTAACGCGTTCGAACGGTGGCGCGAAACGACGTGGTGGCCAGGATTGCGTGCTGATTACCCACGAGTGCTCGTCGGTCGCTCCGCTGCAGATCAAGAGGTGGTGGATCTCATCCACGCGCCTCCTGTTGCCTCGGCGAGCATTGTGACGCAATACCCGGCTCATCTACACATCGACCTCCTGCCGCGTATTCAGGGCTGTGGCATCGGGGGGAAACTCATTCGTGAGTTAATCGAGGATGTGGCCAAGCGCGGCGTCGTCGGCCTGCACCTGGATGTCGGAAGTGAGAACGTGAGGGCAATTGCACTGTACCGCCGCCTGGGGTTCACTGAGCTTGAGCGAACCTCCGACTCACTCTTCATGGGCAGGCTGACCACTTTGTAACGGTGTGGCGCAGAAGTAGTTTCTCAACGCTCACCATCAAATCGACCGCCAGGGGGTGTTGCACTTCAGATCTTGAACACGGCGGCACGCATCCTCATGCTGTTGAACGGCATCGCCCTGCTCACACTATTTATTTGGTTCCGATTTATCGATCATCGTGCCCAGCCGACGAATAGTCTCTGTGAGTTCACTGGGGTTGCGGATCACGATCAGATATCGGCGGTTGCCGACCGTTTCAAAAAAGACGCCATCACCGCCCTGGTTCATGATGGCAAGGGTGGAATTGCCAATGAGGCGAAGGCCGAGCCCATTGCGCCATGGGTTGGCCCGTTTCACGGCACAAGAGATGATGCTGTCGGCCGGAATGGTCTTTCGAAACGCGGGGAACCAGATTAGCCGAACAGCATCGTCCTTGAACTCGAGGCGGTGGTGACTCAGGCAAGCTCCTCCAAGGATCACAGCGGTGAAAGCCAACACGACGATGGCATAGCCCGGAGTTGACGGGGCAGTATCTGCAGCAAGCAGCGCGAAGATCATGACCGGAATACCAACCGTCAGGACCGCGAACATGACCAGAATCACCGGGGGGAGGTAGACGTTCGAGGTGCGATAGACCCGGGTTGTTGTCATTTTCATGTGGCCGCCTTGATTTGGTCGTAACTTTTCCTGGTTTGGCGAGCAGACTGACGAATCTGGTTAAGGTCGGTCGGGGCAAGGAGAAGCATGAGCATCGCGCACATAATCAGTGCAAACCGTCAAAACCCATAGCTCAACATTCTACCGCAACCTCGTGTTCAGGGCAGAAGCCCCGTATTCAAGGTTAGGAGCGCAACACGTGGTGGTGTTCGTGTTCACTGAGTCAAGGGTTGTGTTTCTATGGGTATACATGACGGTCATGTGTTGTTAGGTTGGGCGGGTTCAGATCGAGAAGGGTGCGGGGTGCTGGGTGGCCTGTTCTGGGATGTTCGGTTGCATATCTGGTCCGGTGATCACAATGCAGTACCGGGCAGAGCGGGCAGAGCGTCGGTGTCGGAAGCGAGCATCCAACTCCCATCGGCCACGTGTGTGTGCAGGATCGGATAGTGGTCTGGGTGATAGACAGGCTCCGGGCAGGGTGGACACCTCCGGATGATTCGTAGGCAGGTCTCGGATCGAGTTCCGAGAGGATCTGCGAATGTGGGTGAGTTGCGACACGATCTACCGGTGGATCTACCACCCACACCAACACCACCGCCAGTTGTGGCAGTACCTACCCCGCACACACGCGATACCGTCGCAAACTCCTGGGGTAGACGGGTGTGTTCAGACCGTATCTGGTTCCGGATATCTATCCATGAACGCCCGACACACATCAACGACCGGTCCGTGTGTGGACACCTGGGAGTCAGACTCTACCGTGGGAGCAAGGTCGGTGGGTGAGGGGATTCATACCGAGGTGGAACCAGTAAGCCGGTTCATTATCACCCCGGAAAACACACGCTCTGACCGCTGAGTAACGAACACCACAACGCTCGGAACCGACGCTACACACACCGACTTCTGAACCACAACCGACAAAGAGATCCAGGAGATCATCACCGAGATCAACAACCAACCCCAGAAACACCTCAACCAGGCAACACCAACAGAAACCTACCAACACCACACACAACCACACCACCACAGTGCTGCACTTCAGACTTGAACACGGGGGTTGTCGGGAAGCAGGGCCGTAAGTGATAGGGTGTAGTTGCACCCCAGGTGTGACGCGATCGGAGCGTCGCGTCCAGTTCGTGCATTCCCAGCAATCAATGCTTTCGCTCGCGCATGTCGGTGCGCCTTGTGCACAAACCCGATCCCCGCCAGCGAAGAGCGCTCCTCGGCTGGTCGTCGTACCGCCAGGGGGAAGGAAACCACACTCATGACTACATCAAATCCCCTCAACAGTGCCGACTTGTCGGCTCTCAGACTTCCCCAACTTCAGGCCATTGCGGCTGAACTTGGCATTTCGGGAGCGGTGAAATTACGCAAGGGAGACCTCATCGCCGCAATCCTCGCGCACGGCAACCCATCCGCGGGATCGGACGCCGACGCCACCGCGTCAGACCGTCCCGCCGACGCCACCGCGTCAGACCGTCCCGCCACCGCCACCGCGTCAGACCGTCCCGCCACCGCCACCGCGTCAGACCGTCCCGCCACCGCCACAGCTACCGCTCCTGTGGTTGCTGACACTGCGAGTGACCGGATTCTTCAGCTCCCAACGGGGAGGGATATATCTGCACTACGCACCGCGGGAGCGAGTGCTGACGGAGCAAATACGGTGGGGGTGAGTGCTGACGGAGCAAGCACCGCGGGCGCGGGCGAAGCAAGCAGCGACGGTGCGAACGCGGCTTCCTCCCGCCGCGGTTCCCGTCGCGCAACGAGCGCCTCCACTGCGGCATCCCGGCATGTTGCGGGCGGTGAATCGGGAATTTCACTCATTCCCTCCACCACTGATGTTCTCAACAACGCCACTGTTGCGGCAGTCAACGTTCCATCTGATCGCACATTCGATGAGGCCTCCCGCGAGGCGGCTCGTGCCGCCGTGCGGGAAGAGATCGCCGCCGCGACCGGTGGCGTTCTCGTGAGCGGAACCACTACCACCGACGGTGATGCTGCCGCTGAGGGCACCGGTGAACGCTCCTCACGCTCTCACAACCGTCATCGCCGCGTCAGTGACCGTGCCGCCGGTGCCGAGGGCGGCGAGGGTCAAGCTCAGAGCGCCGGGCAGAACCAGGAACAGCAAAACCAGGGACAGCAGGGCACCGGAGCATCCGGTCAGCAGGCCGATGGTCGTGCCGACCGCCGCCGTCAGGGTAACCAGAACGAGGGCGGAGCATCCGAGGGCCGCCACGCTCAACAGGGTCAGGGTAACCAAAATCGTCAGGGAAACCAAAACCAGACCAATAACAACAACAATCAAAACCCAACCAATAACCAGAACCAGAACAATCAGGGCAATCAGAATCAAAACAACCAGGGCAATCAGAATCAAAACAACCAGGGCAATCAGAATCAGAACGATCAGGGCCCAGACACTGACGGTCGCCGTGGGCGCTACCGTGACCGGAAGCGTCGCGGCCAGGGATGGAACGACGACGCCGAGCCGGAGATCCTCGACGATGATGTCCTCATCCCGATTGCAGGCATCCTTGATGTGCTCGACAACTACGCTTTTGTACGCACGACCGGCTACCTGCCCGGCACGAGCGACGTGTACGTGTCACTCGGGCAGGTGAAAAAGTACAACCTCCGCAAGGGGGACGCCGTTGTCGGTGCCATCAAGCAGCCGCGCGAGGGGGAGTCCACTCGTCAGAAGTACAACGCGCTCGTCAAGGTCGACTCGATCAACGGACAGAGGGTGGAAGATGCCGCCACTCGCGTTGAGTTTCAGAACCTTACCCCGCTGTATCCGCAAGAGCGGTTGCGGCTTGAGACCGAGGCATCCAAGCTCACGCAGCGGATCGTCGACCTCGTCGCCCCGATTGGCAAGGGCCAGCGTGGCCTCATCGTCGCTCCTCCGAAGGCGGGGAAGACGATCGTGCTGCAGCAGATCGCCAATGCAATCTCGGCCAACAACCCCGAGGTTCATCTCATGGTCGTGCTTGTTGACGAGCGACCGGAAGAGGTCACCGACATGCAGCGCACGGTGAAGGGTGAGGTCATCGCCTCCACCTTTGACCGCCCCGCGGAAGATCACACCACTGTTGCTGAACTTGCGATTGAGCGTGCGAAGCGACTGGTCGAACTCGGCCACGATGTCGTTGTGCTGCTCGACTCCATCACTCGGCTCGGTCGCGCATACAACCTCGCGACACCGGCATCGGGTCGTATTCTCTCCGGTGGTGTGGATGCCTCAGCGCTCTACCCGCCCAAAAAATTCTTCGGTGCCGCCCGCAACATTGAAAACGGTGGCTCGCTCACCATCCTTGCCACCGCGCTCGTGGAGACCGGTTCGAAGATGGATGAGGTTATCTTCGAAGAGTTCAAGGGCACCGGTAATTCCGAACTGCGCCTCTCACGGCAACTCGCCGACAAGCGTATTTTCCCGGCCGTGGATGTCAACGCGTCCTCCACTCGGCGCGAAGAAATGCTGCTCTCACCCGAGGAAGTGACAATCACGTGGAAGCTGCGCCGTGCGCTCGCCGGTCTTGACCAGCAGCACGCGCTTGAAGTCGTGCTCGGTCGGCTGAGAGAGACGCAGTCCAATGCGGAGTTTCTGCTCCTCATGCAGAAGTCCATTCCGGTTGTCGGCCACACCGACGCCGGAAACGGCTCCGGGCAAAACTTCGAGAACGATCACCGCTAGCGCCGATACGGTGGGATGCCTCGCGCGGAGCGCGCAGACATCCCCCCGCTGCTGTCACCCGACCCGACCGACTCTGCGAGGCATCCCGTGTTTGAATCTGTGCAGGTGCTGCTGGCCGAGCAGGCCGAACTGCAGAACGTGCTCGCCGACCCGACACTGCACACCGATCCGGTCCGTGCAAAAAAAGTCAACCGCCGCTACGCGGAACTGAGCAAGATTGCTGCCGCAAACAGCGCGTGGCATCAGGCGCAGGCTGATCTTGCCGCTGCGGGCGAGCTGGCGAAAGAAGATGACGCGTTCGCGGAGGAGATTCCCGCGCTGACCGAAGGGGTGCGGGACGCACAGGAGCGGCTGCGACGGTTGCTCATTCCGCGCGATCCCGACGATGGGCGCGATGTCATTATGGAGATCAAGGGCGGCGAGGGCGGTGCCGAGAGCGCACTGTTTGCGGCCGACCTGCTGCGGATGTACGTGCAGTATGCGGCATCCAAGGGCTGGAAAACTGAGATGTTGGAGCGTAACGAATCCGACCTCGGCGGGTATAAGGACGTGCAGCTCGCGATCAAGTCCCACGCGACCGACCCGTCGCAGGGAGTGTGGGCACACCTGAAATACGAGGGCGGTGTGCATCGGGTGCAGCGGGTTCCGGTCACCGAAACGCAGGGACGGATTCACACCTCAACGACGGGTGTGCTCGTCTTCCCCGAGGTGGATGAGCCGGAAGAGCTTGACATTAACCAGAACGACCTGAAGATTGACGTGTATCGTTCGAGCGGCCCCGGCGGGCAGTCGGTGAACACGACAGACTCGGCAGTGCGAATCACGCACCTCCCGACGGGCATTGTTGTCTCGATGCAGAACGAGAAGTCACAGTTGCAGAACCGGGAGGCGGGAATGCGCGTGCTGCGTGCACGCCTGCTGGCCCGACAGCAGGAGGAGCTTGCGGCGGCGGCATCCGATGTTCGTCGCTCACAGATTCGGTCAATGGATCGGTCGGAGCGGATCCGCACCTACAACTTTCCCGAGAACCGGGTGGCCGATCACCGCACCGGCTATAAGGCCTACAACCTCGATCAGGTGATGAATGGTGCGCTCGAACCGCTCATTGAATCGGCTATCCAGGCCGATGAAGAAGCCCGGTTAGCGCAGCTGGGGGAGGACGGCTGAGAGTAGCACCGGCCGGGGGAACAGCCTCGCCCGGTTAACGCAGCTCTTCCCGGCCCGACACCACCAAAAGACCTCGGGGGAACAGCCTCGCCCGGTGAGCGCAGCTAGATCTGCCAGTCGCCAGCGGCGGTGAACGCCCCGGAGGCTTCCACGGTGTCCGCGGTTTCGCGGTCAAGAGGGCGTGCAACAGCGGGGATTCCGACGAGGAGTGACCGGGGCGGAGCATCCCTGGTGACGACCGCATTGGAACCGACCGCGCTGCCAGCACCGATGGTGATGTCGCCGAGGATCTTTGCGCCCGCGCCCACGGTGACACCGTTTTCGAGAGTGGGATGGCGCTTGATTCCACGCGGGGTGTGACGCGGGGCCTTGCCGCCGAGAGTGACCTGGTGGTAGATCATCACATCATCGCCAATGACCGCGGTTTCGCCGATGACGACACCGTTGCCGTGGTCGATGAAAAAGCGGCGACCGATCTGCGCTCCGGGATGGATTTCGACGCCGGTCAGGAAGCGAACAAACTGCGCTCCGGCGCGCGCGAGGAAGAACCAGCGCGCGCGCCACATCGCACCGAAGAGCCGATGCGCCCAGATGGCGTGTAGGCCGGAGTACACGAAGAGGATCTCCGCACTGCTGCGGGAAGCCGGGTCGTGCAGCTTAGCTGTCGCGATGTCCTCGCGCAGCCGTGTCGCAAACCCCACGCGTTCAGACACGTCGATTTCTCGGAATCACCACTGACTAGTCGAGCAAGCCCTCGTAGAGCACCGTTGAGAGGTAGCGCTCACCGTAGTCTGCAAGGATAACGACGATTGTCTTGCCCTTGTTCTCCGGGCGCTGCGCGATCTGAACCGCAGCGTACACCGTTGCACCCGAGGAGATACCACCGAGAATGCCCTCTTCGGTGCCGAGGCGTCGCGCGGTCGCGACTGCCTGGTCAATGTTCACGTTAAAGATGTCGTCGTACGCGGTTCGGTCCAGGATGTCGGGAACAAAGTTCGCTCCGATGCCCTGGATCTTGTGTGGGCCGGGGGCACCACCGTTGAGGATCGGGGACTCGGCCGGCTCAACACCAACGATCGTCACACCGGGCTTGCGCTCTTTGAGCACCTGACCAACACCTGAGATGGTGCCACCGGTGCCAATGCCGGTGACGAAGATATCCACACCACCGTTGGTGTCCTCCCAAATCTCCTCCGCGGTCGTCTTGCGGTGGATCTCAACGTTCGCCTGGTTCGCAAACTGCTTTGCGAGCACCGCACCGGGGGTCTCCGCCGCGATCTGTTCGGCTCGGGCAACAGCACCACGCATGCCCTCCGGGCCGGGGGTGAGCACGAGCTGTGCACCGTAGGTGCGCAGCAGCGCACGCCGCTCCTTGCTCATGGTTTCGGGCATCGCGAGGATGACTTGATAGCCGCGTGCGGCCCCGACCATCGCGAGCGCGATCCCCGTGTTGCCACTGGTTCCCTCCACGATTGTGCCGCCGGGCTTGAGAACACCGGATGCCTCGGCGGCATCCACGATCGCAATGCCGAGCCGATCTTTGACGCTTGCCGAAGGGTTGTAAAACTCGAGCTTGCCGAGCACTGTTGCGGGTGCGCCATCTGTAATGCGGTTGAGCTGCACGAGCGGAGTGTGCCCGAACGCTTTCGTGATGTCTGTGAATACCTTGCCCATGGTGGTGTCCTCCGGGATTAGGGGTGCCGTTGCGGCGGGTGAAATTGCGGGTACCGAGTTGCAAAATCGTCTCTGTCAGCCTACGGGTGTAATGCAAGTATCGGTGAGTGCGTTACATTCCGTTTCATGAATGTTTCATCTGGCCCGGGACCGGTATCTGGTGCGGGTGGCCTGCGTGCGCTTCGTGACCTTATGGTTGCTCGCTTCGTGTCTGCCGGCGTTCCCACCCCGGTGGTCGACGCTGAGTTGCTGCTGTGTTACGTGCTCGGACTCACGCGTGGACAACTGCAGGTGCAGATTGCGCTGGGTGACCGGCGAGTGGATGCCCCGGAGCGCACCGCGCTCGCTGCCCTTGTGCAGCGGCGCTGCCGCCGCGAACCGCTGCAGCACCTGACCGGGCGGGCACCGTTTCGCGCGCTCGAGTTGGCGGTGGGGCCGGGTGTGTTCATTCCGCGCCCGGAAACAGAACTCGTCGCACAGCTTGCGATTGATGATCTGCGGGCTGCCCGCGTTGCGGCTGCGGCGACAGGGTTGGACCCCTTTGCGGTGACGGAGCCGGGCGCCCTCACCCGGTTGCGTGCTGTTGACCTGTGTTCCGGCAGCGGCGCAATTGCCCTCGCGATGGCGACGGAGGTGCCCGGTGTGCGGGTGTGGGCGGTCGAGAAATCCCCGGAAGCGTATGCATGGCTGACACGAAACGTCGCAGAATCCGGTGTCACCACGCTGATACCGGTGTTGTCAGACCTCGGCACTGCAGTGCCGGAACTTGACGGCACTGTTGCGGTCGTGGCATCCAACCCGCCGTATGTGCCGATCGGGATGGTGCCGCGGGAGCCTGAGGTGCAACTTTTTGACCCGGAGCTTGCGCTCTACGGTGGTGACGACGGGCTTGATGTCGTGCGGGCACTCTCGCTGCGCGCGGGGGCGCTGCTGCGGCCCGGTGGCACGCTCATCATTGAGCACGGCGAATATCAGTCGGCGTCGGTGGCGGCGCTGCTCAGTGCCGACGGCTGGGGAGAGATCAGTCACCATCATGACCTCACGGGTCGGGAGCGGGTGACCCGGACGGTTAAGCTGTCGGTTGCCTGATCTGCCCGGCCTTGGGGCGCTTCCTGCTCACAGACCTGTTTCGATCTGGGTGTCCCCCTGATCTGCCCGGCCTCGGGGCGCTCCTGCTACCGTCCGGGCCGGGCGAACACTTCCCGCAGTGAGAGCTTCCGGCCGTACTGGATAACGCCGCGTTCGAACAGGGTGATCCCGAGTCGGAGCATATATGCCCCCACGACCGCGAGGATCGCGGCGACGATGAGCCCCTGCCAGGCCTCGAGCGAGCCGACGGAGTTTCGGATAAGTGCGGTCATCGGCGAGAACGGCGGCAGGTAGGTGAAGATCGACACGACCGGTGTGTCCGGGTCGGTCAGGATGGCTCCGAGCAGATACATCGGGATAACTGTGCCGACAATGACGACGCTGTAGAACGGTGCTCCCTCCTTCGCGCTCGGAACAGCAGCACCGATGGTGAGCAGCAGGCTCACGGTCATCATGACACTGGCCGCGAGGATGAGGACGCCGATGATCATCCGAATCGGATCAACGCTCACGGCTCCGATTGCGGAGAGATCGAGGCCGAACTGCGAGGTGATAAAACCAAAAATGCCCGCGATGGCGGCAAAAAATGCGAGTACCTGGATGATCCCAATGATGCCAATCGCCACGAGTTTGCCTCGGATGAGTGTGCTGGCACTGAGGGAGACGAGCATCATCTCGGAGATCCGGTTCTCTTTCTCTTCCACGGTCGCGTTGAGGAACTGGTTGCCAACCAGCGCCACAATCATGAAGTGCAAGACCGCAAGCAGCGCAAGTGGAAGCACAGCACCGAGGCCCGGCGCGACGGTGTCTCCCTGGTACGCGGTGACCTCCGTTTTAATCCCCTCGCGGATGTAGGCAGTGGTCTGGGGTGAGTCGAGTGCTGCTTCGACGCTTGCCGCGAACACACTCGAGGCGATTGTCGAGTAGGTGGCGTTTTTGATGACTCCCAGATCTTTTGCCGTGACCTGTGTGGGCTGGGCTGCCGGATCGGCGGGGTAGGCGATGTAGGCGTCAAGGGTTCCCGCTTTGACCCGTGCGACGGGGTCAGCGCCGACCGGTTTGCCCCCAAACTTCGTGGCGATGTCGGGTTGGACAAGGCCCGAGGCATCCGAATATTCGAAGGAACCTTGGGTGATAGCCGTTGCGTTCTGCGAGGCGGTGTTGGAACTCCACGTTACGATCAGCACGACCGCAACCATCACGACCGGAATGAGAAGGGCAGCAGCCCAAAACGAGCGCCGACGCACCACCCGACGAACCTCGAAACCGATAACCGTGCTCAGTTGTGATGTCATGCGGCATCCTCGTGTGCGGCGCGACCGTAGACGTGGACGAAGATTTCATCCATACTCGTGGCGCGGGATTCAAAGGCCGAAACTCCGACATCCGCTCGGACCAGCTCGGCTAACAGTGTGGCATCGTCAGTGTCGACGGCCGGTTGCAGGTCGTAGCGATCACCGTCCTGCTTGGTGACCTGGTACAGACTCGAGGGCGGGATGCCTCGGGCCGCTCGCACTCGAATTCGACGCCCACCGTACTGTTCTTGCACCGCCGCTAACGGACCGTATGCCTCGGCCCGGCCGTCGCGCAGCAGGAGTATCCGGTCGCAGAGCCGTTCGACCTCGTCCATCTGGTGGGTAACGAGGATGACGGTCGCACCGTGCTGTTGCTGCTCGTTGATGAGTTCCATGAGCAACTGGCGATTGACCGGATCGAGTCCCTTGGTGGGTTCGTCCAGCACCAGCAGCTCGGGCTCGCCCATGAGTGCCGTGCCGAGTTGTATTTTCTGCTGCTGGCCGCCGGAGAGGCTGCCGAGCTTGGTTTTTGCCTTGTCTGCAAGACCAACCCGCTCGAGATAGTCAGTCGCCCATTTCACCGCCGCGGGTTTGGCGTAACCCTTCAACTCAGCAAAGTAGGTCATGACTTCAAGAGTGGATTCTTTGCGGTAAAGACCGCGTTCTTCCGGGAGATAGCCGACACGGGTGTTACCGCCCGGCTGGTAGGGTGTGCCGCCAATGTGTAGGGTGCCGGAGGTGGGCACGATCATGCCGAGCAGGGCGCGGAGGGTTGTCGTCTTGCCGGACCCGTTGCTGCCGAGAAACCCGAATGTCTCCCCGGTCTCAACCTCAAAAGACAGATCCTGGATGACCCGTTTGTCGCCGAAGCTCATGCTGAAGCGTTCCACGCTGACGATCATGGATGGCCCCCCATCGCAGGTGCGGTGCTCACAGGTTTGACCGTAGCACACTCAAGCACACCCAGTCCCGCCCGTGTTCAAGGTGGAGGTGCAGCACGTGGTGGTGTTTATGTTCACTGGGTCAGGGGTTGCACTTTTATGGGTATGCATGACGGTCATGTGTCGATCTGCCCTGTGCGCACGCGATGCCGTCGCAGGTTCCGGGGTAGACGGGTGCGAAGATTACGTATCTTGTTCCGGGTGTCTATCCATGAACGCCCCGCACACATCGACCTCACGCGCAACGGTCTGTGATGATGGACAACACACCACCACACCACCACACCACCACACCACCACAGTGTCGCACTTCAGGCTTGAACACGGGGGTTTCGGTTGGATACAGTGGCGGAGTACTGGTTACACGTACCGGACAAAAGGAGGATCAGTGTCATCAATTCACAACATGTCAGCGAGTTCCAGGTTGCGGACACCCGTGGCGTTGGGTACCGCGATCGCTCTCGGTGTTGCGATGTTTGTTGTAGCTCCCTCGGGTGCTAACGCGGTAACCGACACGTCTTTGGTTCTGGAGGCATCGGAAGCTGTGGTCTCTGAGTCGTTGGAGAATATCAAGCGCTCCGACGAGTCACTTCTCTTAGAACCCACCACGAGCGGTTCAACGATCGGTGAGGTGCGTCTTGGCGAGGGAACAGTGACCGTTCCGGCAACTCCCGAGGAGAGCGTCATCCTGACAAACCCCGCGGGGCACAGTCTGGGTATCCGGCTACCACACCCAACCCAAACCGGTGAGGCAACCCTCTCCGACACCGGCACAATCACCTATCCAGGCGAGACCACGGCGAACTCCGTGGTCGTCGGCGAAATCGGTGTTCAGATGTTGACAACCATCGCCCGCGCCGATGCACCCACCCGGTTCTCCTACGATCTGGAACTCACCAACGCTCAGCGACTGGAAGCAACCAGCAACGGCGCAAGGGTCGTGAACGCACAGGGTGAAACCGAACTGGTTGTTACCAAGGCGTGGGCGAAAGACGCAAACGGCCACAACATCCCAACACGCTACGAAGTCACCGGATCCACCCTCACCCAGATTGTTGAGCACACCTCGGTACAGAACGCAACATACCCCATCGTTGCTGACCCGATCTGGCTAGCACCCTGGGTCCTGAAATGCCTCTTTGGCCTTGGGATCACGATGCTAGATATCGGACGAGCTCTTTTCCCGGGTACCCCGGCCTCGATTCTTGCTCTGCTCGGGCGGGGCGCAGTCGCTTGTATTTTCGGGAGGTAGTGTCAGCATGTTCGCTCGCCGCCGTTCGCTTGAAGAACTCACAGCCAAGCTTGACGCAGTTCTAGCCAAGATCGCGGCGCACCCCCTTCAATCGCCACTTGTGGTAGCGGCCTCTGAGGTCATCGGTACCCACGAAGGTGAAGACAGGGTCGCAATTGATCGTGCACTCGCCGAACAACACCTCCCCAGCCTCACAGAGCTAGGAAAGATGACCATAAGGAGTATGTACAGTTTGGTGCGACTACAGTGCAAGCGCTACAAGCTCATCGAAGCAATTGCACGCCTGAAACGACAACAGGGCATCCCCCCTGAAGAGGAAGCACCTGGCAACGACGGGTCCACGTCTGTTTCCGCTGAGGGCATCCTCCCTGAAGAGGAAACACCATAGCCAAGTTCGGCGGTGAGTCGAACCGCGAGTGGCCCTTCTGAGGAGGATATGCCCTGGGCTGTGATGTCCGGGAGATTGTTTCGTGGATCGTGTGTTTCTGTTGACGGGTGACGGCCTCTGCGAGGTCGTGGGAGTGGCCGCCAACGGCGTTCCGACGATTCTTATTGAGTAGCGGTGGCGATCTCTTCTGCTGAAACCACGGAAGAGATCGCCAGCGCGCCCGGTCTCGAAACAACCTTCCCGGGCATACAGAACGTTAAGACTTTCAAGCAATAACCGTGAATCTTTCAAGGAAGTCTTTTCACCCGACGTTTTCAACCAAACCGATGAGCTTCCTCTATCACCGGCCCTGATGGAAACCTGCCGAGCACCGGAATTCACCGTGGGCAGCGATGTTATACCGAACGACGGCAAGTACCAGCGTTATCATCATCACGACGAATCCAACAATCCCCGTGTTCAAGTTTGAAATGCAGCGCTGTGGTGGTGTGGTTGTGTGTGGTGTTGGCAGATTTCTGCTGGTGTTGTCTGGTTGAGGTGTTTTTGGGGTTGGTTGTTGATCTCGGTGATGATCTCTTGGAGCTCTTTGTCGGTTGTGGTTCGGAAGTCGGTGTGTGTGGGTAGGTAGTGTCGGTTCCGAGCGTTGTGGTGTTCGTTGGTTTCTGTGTTGCATGTGGTGTAGGGGTCAGCGAAGCTCGATCCGACACCTGCCTGCGATTATCTGGGGTGTCCACCCCGCCCGGAGTCTGTCTATCACTACGACGGTGATGATGGTGCTTCTTCTTCAGGGGAGGTGCCCTGTTGTCGTTGCAGGCGCGCAATTGCTGTGGTGAGTTTGTAGCGTTTGCGGCACAGTCGCCCAAAACTGTAGGTACCCCTTGCGACCATCTTCCCTATTTCGACGGGGCTGGGGAGGTGTCGTTCGGCCAGCGCATGCTCGATTGCTGCCTTGTCCTCGCCTCTGTGGGCGTCAATGACCGCATTGGCCGCCACTACTGGTGGCGATTGAAAAGGATGCGCGAGCGTGTCAAGTTGTGTGTGTAAGCGGGTGGCGTCTCGGGGGTTAGAGGTAGCGGTTGATGCGTTCGGGGTGGACGAGTGA
>NAEP01000022.1 GCA_002529645.1 Candidatus Lumbricidiphila eiseniae
GGACTCGATCAGACGCTGAGCGCCCTCCGTCTGAATCTTGCGCCGCTCATCACGCGACGCCTTGTCGATAACCAACAGTGTGTTTCCTTCCGTAAGGAAACCCACCCCTTACACACACCATTTGACACGCTCCCAATGCTCCCTCAGATCCGTGAGCCAGAGCCAGTTTGGCGCACCCACGGTGAACAATCGTGTGACCAGATCATCGAACACGGGCCGGCCTTCTTGCTCGTGCCTTGCTTGGTGCACTGCGAGCTCGAGACCGCGCCAACCTGAGAAGCCAACGCCCACGCACTCTGGCAACTCATTCGCAGACCTCGGCAGCGGGCGAGGTTGGCTTGCTGCCGATACCGGAGCGTCGCATCATCAACATGCCCGTCCAACAGCACGCTCATACGGCGAGCCCGCAACCAGGCAACGTCAGCGACCGGGTTAGGTTTCCACCGGTAACACGGTTGAGAAGCAAGCTTCAGAACCCGACACAACACCGCGACAAGAACCCCGATCACGGGCAAGCTCGCCCACGAGCGAGTAGATCATTTGGGAAGCCACCAAGCCTCAGGTTCGCATGCCACAGATACATCACCGCCTTCCTGAAGACCTCGTTCTCCTGCCCCAGCAGCCGGCTCCGCCATCACAGCTCACACACCCGGTCAGCCACGTCAGGGTCTGACCAGGGCCGCTGCCCTCCTCAATATCAGCCTGCCTCAACCAACTCCTCAGCGACACCTCAACAATCCCAAAATCCTCAACGACCTGCCTCAACAACACCCCCAACCCACCTCAGCAAGCAACCACGACAACACCACCACAAAACTCACACCGACACGCCCTAGACATAGCGACATCCCCCTTCAAAGCCCCCCAGCCCTAAAAATCAGTTGCCACCAACCCCTGCATCAGACCCCTACCTACCCACACGCACCGACTTTCGAACCATAACCGACAAAGAGCTGCAGGAGATCATCACCGAGACCAACAACCAACCCCGAAAATACCTCGGCCAGGTAACATCAGCAGAAACCTACCAACACCACACACAACCACACCACCACAGTGCTGCACTTCAGCCTTGAACACGGAGACATAACCAGGTCTTATTAGCGCGGATACACCCGAATCGGTGAGTCCTGTGGCCCCGGAGGCTGCACGCCGAACCCGGCCACCTGTCCGACACCGGCGAACGAGACCGAACCGTACAGTCCTTCCGTGCCAGCAAGCAGCACGGGCGTATCCGCCCCCACCGACACGGTTGACCCCATCCCTGGCGGGACATCCAGCGTTTGCGTCGTACCCGACACGGTAACTGTGACGGCAGCGGCGGTCGTGCCCGGGTTCATGAGGTGCAGCACGGGTGAGGGCCCCGCGGGCACGGCAACAGCCTGGTTCCTCAGCAGCGGCAGCGGTGCGACCATCCACCCCACATCAAGGGATGGCGCACTGCCGGTCGTGCCCGAGGCATCCAGTGTCGCCAGCGTGCCCGTGACCGCACGTGCAGCAGCCACAACCGGTGCGTTTGCCTGCACCCGCACCGTGTAGCTTCCGGGTTGCACATTGCCCAGCGGGATATCGCTGACCCTACCGGGCTGGAGTGTGACATCAAGTACCGTCCCGCCACCACCCGACTCAGACAGCAGCCCGACCGAGACCTGCACGGCTTCGGTGCTCGGCGAGTAGAGACGCAGTGCGGGAAAATCGGTGCCCTCGTGTGCCTCACCGACAACCGATGTGGCCGCAAGCTCGGTGACAAGGAAGCCGGGCAAAAACTGTGTTGTCGCCGGGGCTGCGGTGGGGCCGATCATCTCAACACCGGCCGGAACCAGTCCCACGAGCGAGGTGTACTGCAGGGTTGCGGCGACGGGACCACCAGAACTGGTCACGTGAATGACCGGCGACTCAAGATTTGGAGCAAGGCCAGACAGGGGGATGATCCGGCGCGTGCGCGGCGGCACAAGAATGCCCCGGGCTGCCTGCGACAGAACATCACCCTCCTCGCCCGCAATCGCGAGATCCACCGTCGCGGCAACGTCGCTCGGATTTGCCAACGACACGAGCGTCGTGCGGCCCACCGAGGTGGACCCACCCACAAGCCACGAGTCCAGCGAGGGTTCCACACAGGATGCCGCGGCGAACCCCCGCGCGGTTTCAAGGTTCGCCACCTGCGAAGAGGCCCCCGCAAGCAAACCAAAACTCACGGCACCGGATTCCACCGAGATGGCCGACGGCTGGCCATCGGTCGAGGCACGTCTATTCCCCGGATCGGCAAGCTTTGAAGTCAACACCCGTGCCGATGCGGGGTCAACCGCAACGGTCGTTGTCGAAGAACCGTACGAGGTTGCGCTCGTGGCCGCTGCCGCGTTTGCACCGAGCGAGAGCAGCGGCCCGGGACAGGCCCGTAGCTGTGGGCTTGCTGCGGGTTCAACAACGGTTGACAACGGGGCCACCCGATGAGTGGGCCACGGCACAACGGCAACAGCCGGGAGCACGGCGACAGCGAGGCATCCCGCAATAATCGCACCGAGAGTCTGAGCGCTGACAAGAAGGACCGAGCGCCTAGAGTTCATCGTCAGCCTCCTGGTCATCGCTGTCGAGAGTGTGGGTCTGACGCTCACGACGCTGGCGACGCGTCACCGCCACCGGTCGCAAAACCGGCCCGGTCGGTGCCCCTTCGGCCGACCCAATTGGAATCGCCAGCAGCACTGCGCACATAAGTGCCGCAAGCTGTAACACCGCAACACCAGTGGGGATGCTTCCGGCATTCGCCGCCGCGGGCAACACGGCGGGCACCTCGTCGTTGAAGCGCCACAGTTGCCCGTAGTCAGTCTTGCCGACGGCGGTGAGTGCAGAATTACCGTCGAGCGCAGCCTGCGCCCGAGCCTGGACCGTTGCGGTGGCACGCTCTGAACCGACGGCGTCTGACAGCAGCACAAATGACACCCCAAACGCTCGGATGGCAGAACTCGGGTCGTAGCCGCTTCGGGATGCCAGGTTTCCGACAACCTCGGCAAGGGTGAGCTCGGCCGGAGTGAGGGCGGCTGTTGTGCGGGCGAAAGTTGACTGCTGGTCCAGGGTCGTTCCGGTTCCCCGTTCCAGGGTGACCTGCATGCTGCCGTTGGCCGCGGGAACAAGGCGGAGTGTCGTCACCTGCGGATTGACCTCCGCCTGCGCCTGCACGTACGCGGGTAGCGCCCGGCCAAGCGATCCTGTGAGCGAGACGCGACCCGTTGCAAGCCCCACGGCGGTGGGCAGCACCGCAACCAGGGCGGTGGCTGCGACAGCGACTCCAGACAGTGCCCCGAGCCGAGAGAACGACGCACAGGCCATGATGGCAGCGAGTGTGAGCCCGAGCCATTCCAGGCTCAGACCTGACCCCGCCCACACAGACACGGAGGTGTTTCCGACGGTGGAGAGAGAAAGGTGGCCGGCCGCAACCGCCGTTGCGAACCCCAGCGCAGCGACGCCCAGCGCACACACGGCGTACCGGAACCGGGGTGTTGTCAGCGCCGCCAGAGCACACAGCGCAAGCGGAACGATGAGAATGCCCGCGAGCAGGTGAATATTCACCCCCGCAACCTGGAAGTCCCACCCGCCCCACGATTTTCCGGGATACCCGATCGCTAACTGCCACACGGAGGGTGAGCGACTGGCGACGGGCACTCCCGGATCAGCGAGCAATCCCAGTGGGTTTCCTCGTCGAACCTGGGCGATGACCAGCGGTGCCCAGAGTGCAAGCGTAGGCAACACGATCCAGAAGCACCGCGGCAGCATACCCCGGGTCAGCACGAGCGCGATAACAAGGGCAGCAAGAAGCGCCGGGCCGAGACTCGGTGACCCAGCAACAGTTGCAGCGAGCAAGAGGGATGCCGCACCGGTCGCCGCCCACGAACGCGCGGCCCCGACCACCGCATACGCAAGCCACGCGAGCAGGATATGGGCGATAACGGCCCCCACCCGACCGTCACCGAGAGCGATGAGCAGCGATGGGGAGAGAGCCCACAGCACCGCCGCGGTGGCGCGCAGGATGCCGCGATCGGTGAAGCGAGATGCCGCAAACCACCCCCCCAGCGCGGCAACCGGGATGGCACACAGCCAGAGCACGACAAGCGAGTAGCTCGGTGCCCAGAACGTCAGTGAACCCAGCACCGCGAGCACTCCCGCGAAGGGGTCGGCGGGGCCAGCAAAACCCGCACCGATGTCGCGCCATCCGTATGCAGCGTTGCGCCAGAGGGTGGAAACGGAGTCTGACAGTGGTAGCAGACCGGCTCCTGTGAGCTCGGACGCAGCCAGCAGCCAACCGAAGAGCGCAACCGTGGCGACGACCGAACCGAGCAGAACCCAGCCGCCCCCCGTGTCGAGAAACTCCACCCCGTCGGCGGACAGTTGTGCCCGGGCACGCCGGGCCTGCTGAGCGTTCTGACGCATCGCCCGCGCCTCGCGCGGTTGAATACGAAGCGATGACAGCGCCGACCAACTCGTCACTCGGTGTTCGGCGAGCCGTCGGCGCGAGCGCGCGAGCGCACCAAAACGGAACATCACCGCGAGCGTGGCTCGGATTTCTCCACCGATGCGACCGGGCATTTTTTGCACAATGTGGCCAAAAGCCCGGATCAGCGCGAGCGGCAACAAACTCAGCCAGAAAAACGGCACGAGGATGCCCCGTGCGTAGACGAGTCGCCGATAAAGCTGCGCGGTTCTGGCCTGTCGTCCGGCCCGACGCGCCAACCGGGCCCGGCCGTTGACTCGGGGGCCGGCCACACCGTTCTGAGCGAACTCCACCCTGGCCAGCGGGACCATCTCAACGCGATACCCGGCCAGGCGAGCTCGGATAGCGAGGTCGAGTCCGTCGTCGACGATTGGAAGCGCGGGATCAAATCCATCAAGCTCCCGCCAGACCGTCTGTCGAATGAGCATCCCCGCCGGGTTGACCCCGAGCACATCACTCACGTCATCGTGTTGGCCCTGGTCTAACTCGTCTGCGACGAGCGGCCCGGCCCGGCCAAGCCGAGTCATGGAACGACCAAACAGGGCAATCCGGTCTGGCTGGTCCCACTGCACCAGCTTCGGTGCCGAGATCACCACTGACTTTGAGGTTTCCAACGACCCCAACAGCATCGCCAGCGCGGAGGGTTGCGGAGCGGAGTCTTCGGTGAGGAGCCAGAGGCTATCGGCATCAGAGGTTGGAGCATCTAGCACGCGTTCGGCCGAGCGCACCGCCGCACCAAAACTCACCCACTGTGGGATGAGTACAACCTTTGCTGCGCCGGTGTCGATATCTGCAAGCGTCCGCGCGTCATCGGTGACAAAATACAGCGCCTCGGGCTGGCGGTCCTGGGCACGGAGTGCAGCCACCGTACGTGAGAGGACATCGCCACCATTGCGCACGACGAGAATAACGGTGACTTTGGGCAACATCACGGCCAGCATATTCGCCACCCGAGGCCAACCAGGGAGGCTGGTAGGCGTGCCCCGAACTCACCGGTGGCAGGATGTGATTCGCGATCGCCGCCGCGAGATTCCATTTGACTGTCTCGGCACCCGTCGTCTATCTCGACGAGATTCTGGTTACACGGCGCGCTTACGCAGTTTCCGACGCTCACGCTCCGAGAGACCGCCCCAGATCCCAAACCGTTCATCGTTCGAAAGCGCATACTCTAGGCACTCTGACCGCACCTCGCACCCCGCGCAGATTTTCTTGGCGTCCCGAGTCGACCCGCCTTTTTCGGGAAAAAATGCCTCCGGATCGGTCTGTGCGCAGAGCGCATCCGTCTGCCAGGCGAGTACATCGGGGGAGACATCCGACCGCCGAACCCCGGGAATACCGAGCCGTACGGGATCAACAAACCAATCGTTGGGTACCCCACGATCCACATGTCCCATTTGGCTCCTCGCCTCCTTCCGGTCTCCGATGAACTTCGGGTGCCCCGAACAATTACAGCGGTGTAATTAGGATACGTCAAGTTCAGGACATAGAAGCACCCGAAGAAACCAGTGACACGCCGATCGCAAGCTACTTCTCAGGCTGGTAGCGGGGTGGTCTCTAGCCGTTGTCGAGCCTGCCAGGCACTCGACACCATGTCGGTGAGCGTGTGCCGCATACGCCAGCCCACGTCTCGTGCGGCGGCCTCGCCGGATGCCACGATTCGAGCCGGGTCACCCGATCGCCGAGGTGCGCGCTCGGGTGTAAACGCGATGCCCGTGACCTCGGCGATGGTGCTCATGACCTGTCCGACCGAAACTCCCTCACCCGAACCCAGGCTGTACACCGGGTCAAGGCGATCGCCCGCATCGAGTCGCTGTGCGGCAACCAGGTGCACGGCGGCAAGATCGGCAACATGGATGTAGTCGCGCACGCACGTGCCATCGGGGGTTGAATAGTCGGTGCCATTGATTCGGGGCGTACGCCCCGTCAGGAGTGCCTCGAACACGAGAGGGAAGAGATTGTGCGGGCTCCGGTCGCAGATTTCCGGGTCTCCCGAGCCGACGACGTTGAAGTATCGTAGGCTCACGTGATTGAGCTCCGATGCCCGCGCTTGGTCAGCGAGCAGCCACTCACCGATCAGTTTCGACTCTCCGTAGGGCGACTCTGGGTGACACGGTGTGCTTTCGTCAACCAGATCAACCCGGGGGGTGCCGTAGACGGCGGCACTGGAAGAAAAGACGATCTTCGAGACGTTCCGAGCCGCCATGGCTGCGAGCAGGGTTACCGTGCCCTGCACGTTTTGTTGGTATGTGTGAAGTGGGCGTTGCACCGAGATCCCGGCGTATTTGAACCCCGCCAGGTGCACAACACCCGACACCCGGTAACGGTCACAGGTGTCTTCAAGCAGCCCACCGTCGAGGATTGACCCCTCCACGAACGGCACCGTAGCCGGAACAAAGCTTCGGCTGCCCGAGGAAAGATCGTCGAGAACGACCGCGTTGACCCCCGCCGCCGAGAACGCGCGAACAACGTGTGACCCGATGTAGCCTGCACCGCCGGTAATCAACCAACTCATAAACCGTCCCGTCTGCGACCCCCGCTGTGGTAACAACGGGATATGCCTGTGCTGATCGTAGCCATCGTCCCTGACATTCGGGCACACGGGTGGTGCCGAACAGCAACCCCGCACTCGCGGTATACGAGTCCCTAACATTCGGGCACACGGCGTGGATCAATTGTGGTGACCGCATCGGCGACCCATCGCCCCTGACATTCCGGATACAGGCGTGCCGTGACATTGCTAGTTTGGAACAATGCGCTCGAGAGGAACACCGCTGTGTTTGTGCCAATAACCAATACACCCCGTCATTACGCGTGGGGTTCCTACTCTGCTATCGCAGATTTTCGCGGGATGTCCCCCTCCGGCGAGCCCGAAGCAGAACTGTGGCTCGGCGCGCACCCCGGCTCACCGAGCCGCGTCATCGGTTCCGACAGTGGCACGACTTCCGACAGTGGCACAACACTCGACTCTCTTATTGCCGCGAACCCGGAGGCGATGCTTGGCAGCGCACTCGCCGGCAGCGGCCGCCTCCCCTTCCTGTTCAAAGTGCTCGCGGCGAACCAGCCGCTGTCACTGCAGGTGCATCCACACGAGACCGGCGCACGCGCCGGTTTTGAGCGAGAAAATGCGGCGGGCATACCGCTGAGCGCGTTCAACCGAAACTATGCCGATCCCTACCCAAAGCCGGAACTCATCGTTGCCGTGAGCGACTCGTTCCTTGCCCTCTCGGGTTTCCGTCCGCTCGAGGAAGTGATCGGCGTGCTCGCGAACCTGCACACCGCCGACGCGGCATCCCGGGCCCCTGAACCGGCCACTCTCGATCTGCTCACCAGCCACCTCACCGGCCCCGACCCGCTGCGGACCGTCGTCGAGTGGTTGCTGCGCGATGGCCGGGGGGACGAAAGAAGCAGCGTCAGCCGAGTGGTGACACGAGTGACAGAGCTCGCGACAACCGGCACCACCAAGTACTCACCGTATGCCCCCTCCTTTGCCCTCGTCGGTGAGCTAGCGGCCAGCTATCCGGGCGATCCCGGTATCGTCATCTCGCTCCTGCTCAATCCTGTGGAGTTGCGCCGCGGCGAATCTCTCTTCCTTGATGCGGGCAACATTCACGCCTATATCCGCGGCCTCGGTATCGAGCTCATGACCGCGAGCGATAACGTGCTGCGCGGCGGACTCACCCCCAAACACATTGACGTACCCGAACTGCTCGCCGTGCTCGACACCTCCCCCGTGCTGCCGCCGCTGCTGGTGCCCATCGAGGCTGCTCCCGGGGTGCTCGTGTACGACCCGGGCCAACCCGATTTCCTGCTGTACCAAATCGAACCGCGGGATGCTTCGGCGCAGAGCTCCGCCACCCATCCCCTCACCCGTACCCCCGCCGCTGTTTCTCTCCGCGGCCCCGCGATCATCCTCGTTGAAGGTGACGACATGCACGTTGCGGGCGCGACCGGCGACTGCGACCTAGGCCGCGGTACCGCCGCGTTCGTGACCCCAGACGAACAAACCCTCACGTTCACCGGCCCCGGCATCGCCTGGATCGCAACCGTCGGTGCATGACACGACGATACCGGGTGAGATCCTCCTCCCGGACCCGGGGCAATTCAGACGGGGACCTCATGCGAAACCACGCCCCGCTACACACCACGGAGTAACCCTCGCAGCGCACCCTCACCCGGGACGAACTCCACTGCACCCCGCACACACGGCAGAGTAACCGAACAGTTTCGCCGGCGAGCTCGGGCACACCCCTGCACCCGCACACACCCCGGAGTAACTGCTGACGTCCAGATGCGAGTTGGTAACGCGTGCTGCACCCCGCACACACCCCGGAGTAACCCCTTCCCGACCTCAGAGACCGGGAGCTTCGGTCCCCTCCGCCACCGCTCGTATTGCACAGAGAGCGAACCGAGCCACCCACTAGCCTTGTCCCCATGACTGATCGCCGTGTCGCCCTCATCAACGCGTACACGGCCCTCACATTTTTCACCGTCTTTGCGGGCCAGTTCTGGCGAAACCTCCTCGGCTGGTGGGGGTTTGGCGCGATAGCACTCGTTCTGCTCGGTGGCGCGATCACGCTCGCCGCCGCCAAACATCCCCCCCTCGCGCGGCACCGGGTGCCCGCATCGCTGCTGGCTTTTCTCGTGCTCACGGTCGCGTCACTGGCGTGGTCGGCGTACCCGGCGGCATCCCTGTTGGGTGTTATCAGCACCCTCGTCACCGCGGTCACCGCGGTTATCATCACACTGCATCGCAGCTGGGCTCACCTCTTGCGCTCGCTCGGCACCGCCCTCGCGTGGATCATCGGGCTCTCCTTCCTGTTTGAAATCTGGGTTGGTCTCATTCGCCGGGCGCCGCTCCTCCCGAACTTCGTCGACTACGGAACCGGAAGCGTGCCGAAAGCCTTCTACTGGTCGCAGGGTCTGCTGCCGCAGTTTGGCCCTCTCGACGGCATTGTCGGCAACCGCAACCTCTTGGGAATGATTGGCCTGCTCGGCATCATCGTGTTTGCCTGCCTGCTCAGCACTGGTAGCGTGTCACGGAGGTGGGGATGGGGATGGCTCACCGCCGCCATCCTCACCGTCACTCTCACCCGCTCGGCAACCGTTATTCTCTGTGCGGTCGTGGTTGCCGTCGCGCTGGGATGTGCCGTGTGGGCGCGCCGCACTGATCCCACCCGCCGCCACGGACTGTACGTCACGGTGGGCGCGGTGGGTGTCGCCGCCGTTACCGCCGCCGTGCTCGGGCGCACCGCGCTGCTGGCCGTGCTCGGTCGCAGCGACGACCTCACCGGTCGAATCGACATCTGGAACGCCGTCATCGGGCTCGCACAGCAGCGACCGCTCGCGGGCTGGGGATGGATTAGCTACTGGGCACCCTGGGTGCACCCGTTCGAAAACCTCGCCGTACGCAAGGGCGTCACCTACCTGCAGGCTCACAACGCGTGGCTTGACCTCTGGTTGCAGCTGGGCGTTATCGGTGTTGTCGCCTTCGGGGCACTCGTGGTCGGGGCACTGTGGCGCACCTGGTTTGCCGCAATAGATCGGGCACAGGATGCCGCGGGCCGCCCCCTTCCCTTCACCGCGCTGTCGCTCGCGCCACTGCTGCTGCTTGTCGCTCTGCTCGGACAAAGCCTCGCAGAGAGCCGACTGCTCATTGAGGGCAACCTGCTGTTGCTCGTGGTCATCGCGTGGTTGAGCAAAAATCGGCAGCGCCAACCCGACCCGTATCCGGTTGAGTCGTTACGCACGGGAGTGGGAACCCACCCCGTTCACGTTCGAGGCTAGTCGAGTCGTTACGCACGGGAATCGGCGCCCAAGGCCATCCTGGGTTGGCGGTGTTCCCAAAGTCCACTGATGGGTGAGCTTCCTTCTAGGTTCTCCCCTTCATGGTCACAGTCCCACGATATCCCAAGCTCTGTTAGGTCTGGGTGTACTCGGCCATGAGGTTGGTGTCAGTCGGCTGGTGGATGGTTTGTTTCCGAGTGCGGTGTGGCGTTGTTTATTATTTTAGGTATTGAGCCAGGGGGCAGGAACTGCTTGGTGTTCGGTGTTGCTGCTGTTCGGTGTTGCTGCTGTTCGCTGCTGCTGAAGGGATGCCGGTAAGCCCAGGCGTTATCAGTCATGACCTAGGACAGGCTTATGAAGGTGGCGCCAGTACAACCAGAACTGCTGGACGACAAAGGACGGTGACGCACCACTACAGAGATCAGGCCAGTAATTTTCAGCCTGACTCCCAAATTTGCTGACTCAGACTTCGTTATCGAACGGAGTCTGGTATCCCCTAAAGTCGTAGACATACTGCAGGATGTAGGTGTGATTTTCGTCAAACGGATTCTTGCTATCCAGAAGCAGAGCGGCTACGCCTTCAGCGCCTCGTAGATGAGCCCCTGCGAGCAGGCCAGACATCGTGATTACGACAGCATTAGGCCGACCACCGGGCGGAGGTGAGACAGAGGGATCAAGTTGATCCCAATATAGTGTCGTACCGATGTAGTCGCTAATGTATTTGCCCCGCTGACCTAGCAAGTCAGCAATGCCATCATACTTGTTTTGAAAGTGGTCCTTTGCAACGAAATCTTGCTTTGTGGGATCTTCTAAATCGCTAAAGCTGTAAATGCCGTGCTTCCCCGAGAAATTCCCTTTCCAAGTGTTTACATCCGTGACGTGTACTTGCCCTTTTCCTGGCAGGTTCATCACTTTATCTCGTACGCCATTTGCCCAATTTGATACTGGCACATCAGCATAATACATCGGCAAGCCCGCTGTATCATAATGAGTGTAATAGTTCAGGTCCCAAAGATCTTGTTCGCTAAACTGATATCCCACGAACCCGAGATAGTTGATTACGTGGTATTGCATTTGTCGAAACATCTTTGGATCAGAGGAACCAGGAGTGTAAAGAGAGTCAACGCCGATTCGCGCGAAATACTGCTTGACACTTGCCGGACTTGACGTTGTTTGCCCGGTGCTGTCGCGGACGACACGTCCAGGATACTCCACGTCTTGGTACGTAACGGTGCCAGGTGTATTGTAATTTTGGGTATACCAAGCTGCCAATGCTGGATCAATGCTTGATTCGAATATTCGGATTGCCGTCAGAAAATCGTCGTAACTCGGCTCCGAACCAGATGTTCCCGGTGCAGTCGAAGCCATAACCGGGGAGCTAAACAAGCCACCAGCAGTCCCTGCAAGCGTCACAACTGCTGTTGCGCCCAGAAAATTCCGCCGCGAAATTCTTGACGACTCGCTATTACCTTCCAAGTTCTCTTTCATGTTACACTCTCCCAGCATATTAGATAGGTCATATTAGCGTCTAAATTCATTTGTTTTGTGATATTTGATCGTGGTGAAATAGTGCCCCCTCTGGTGTAAATAAACCTACTGCCGAGTTCACCTCAGCAGATCCTGAATTTTCTCGGCCGATCGAGGCCTTGCGTATTGAACTTCTTGTATTCGATCGAGGCTGAGCGAGTCGCCGCGAGGAAGACTTACGATAACAGCCTCATCGATTCCGAGATCCCAATAAACCCGCTGGAGTGCCGCAACAACACCACCCACAGCCCCAGAGAAGTCCCCCAGGTCTGCAGTGGCGAGCCGGGGTGATGCCCTGAGATTCTGCTCAAGAGCCATCTGGTATCGGTCGAGTGTGGACGCTAGGGACTTCGCAATTCCGCCACCAAACACTATCGTCTCCGGATCGCATGCCACCGTCGTGGCCGTAAGGACAATCAAAAGCGCTTGATCAAAGTGTGCACGCAATACGTTCAGCGCGGGACCTGCATTCGAGGTGAATAGCTCATTCGGCAGCGTGAGATCTATTCCCGCTTCCGCCGCCCACCTGATGATCCCGCCACCAGTGACCATGTGCTCCAAACGCGTCCCAAACGGGCCAGCGGGCAACTGCCCGAACTCACCGATGAGGCCGTGCTCACCCTGAAGGATTCGGCCGTCGATGGCGAGACCTACGCCGAGACCGGAACCAATTGTGAGCATCGCTGCGTTGGAGGTAGAACGAGCCGCGCCGAATCGCTGCTCACCGAGAAGTGCATAGTTCGCGTCATTGTCGAAGGCGACTGGTTTGGCCATAGCCTCCTCCACGTCGCCCAAAAAGGTCTTCTCTTCAACCTGGGGCAGATTGGTCGCATTGGAGACTCGGTGTTGACGTTGGTTCACTGCGCCAGGAAGGCCGATACAAATGTATTCAATACGCTCCCAAGAGCTCCCCACCGTAGCCCGGAGCGTGGTTGCCAACCAGCGCGCAAGCTCGTCAGAGGTCGCCTCGGTCGGCGTCGGTGTCTCAAGCACCACGATTGGATGCCCCAGCAAGTCCGCGAGGATCAGTCGCGTATTGGACGCCCCGAGATCGAGACCCACGACGAATTTACGTTCCGACACCAGATCCAATTGGACAGCCCGGCGCCCACGGGATTCCGAAACGACCTCGCCCGTCTCAGCGATGATTCCTTCTGTGATTAGTTGATCTACAGCGCGAGTCACTGTCGCTGCCGAGATTCCTGATATGCCCGCGATCGACTTGCGACTTGCTGGCCGCGATTGCATCAGCGCCGTCAGCACAGCCCTGCGGTTCAACTCTCTCGTGTCTTGTACCATCAATGCCCCCTTTGAGATCAGCGTGAACACAAAATAGCTCACAAAGACAAATCAGTCCAGCACCAAGACGGAATCCCAGTGACCTCATAGGATCCTCCCCCCGCAATGCCGCTGCCGAACGGAACTCCCGCGCAATCCTTCCGACCGCTGCCGCTCTCCATGGTTGCACATCTTCCTATCAGTTGCATCGACTGATGCAAGCACACTCCCTGCCTGATGAGCAGAGCGGAGGGTTTTCTGAATCGCTTTCGTCCATGCCGCACGGCTCCCCTGCCTGGTGGAGCAGGGCGTTCGCAGACGCAGTTGAAGCCAGCGACGCCACGGCTCCCCTGTCTGGTGGAGCAGGGGTGAGCTTGGCGTGTCAGAGATGGCAATCCGTCACGGCTCCCCTGCCCGGTGGAGCAGGGCACCCTCAAAAACGGTACGTAGGCCGTGCCATGCACGCTCCCTGACCGATGGAGCAGGGACACCGGATCGCCAACAGCTCTCGCGGCCACCTGTAATTTTGACTCAACCCTGACTCGGATCACGCGGTGCCCCAGCTGGAGACATCCACCCGACCACTTGCGAGCCCTCACTCGACGGCCCGCAAGAGCACGGCGAGAGGAGCACTACGAGTACTTCACCACCTACCAACGGGGAATCCCACGCCTCAAAGGAGAGTCCCGGAGTCTCCCGAACCGCCTCACATGTGCAAGCCCCCCTCCCCCAACTGGGGAACCCCACGATGTCGACTCTGATCAGGCCCGTATTGATCGGCCCTCTCCCCCAACTGGGGAACCCCACACCCCAAACCGGCTTGCTCGCGCCCACCACCAAATATTTTTAGGTTGGGCTTGACTTTGATTGCGTGTTGAAATCAAAATAGATACACGGTCAACGGTGATGAAGTTTCGGAAGCTTTCCACACGTCGGCACTGATCAGGTATCCACCAGGTTATGGAAGGTCAACCTCAATGAACACAGCAATCAGAGCTCGACGGGTCAGCATCCGTGCCGCCGTCGGCACACTCACACTCACACTCGCTCTCGCGGGCTGTTCCCCCACTGGCAGCGGCGGTGATACACCATCCACTCCGGCAGCCAAGCCATCGTTGGAGTTCGCCGGTCCTAACGGCGAGAAGCCCGGCGCGCTCTCCGAACTCTCGTTGACAAATGACGAGCTTGCAAAAGTGAAGGAGGGCAAATACACCGCGGCGTTTGTTTGGCACACGTCATCGGACTTCGTAAGTGCGGTCGAGAAGGGCGCTCGCGAAGAGTTCAAGAAGCTGGGAATTGACGTCGTCGCAAGCACGCAGGCCAATTTCAATGCCGCAACGCAGGCGAACAACGTACAGACAGTCCTCGCACTTCACCCGAACATCATCGTAACGATCGCTGTCGATCCCACCTCCGCTGCGAAGGCATTCAAACCTGCCGTCGACGCGGGGACCAAACTCGCCATCATGACGACTCCTCCCGCCGGATACCAGGCCGGCAAGGAGTTCGTCTCCATAGTGACGGAGAATCTGACCGAAGCAGGGCGATACAACGCAGAGATTCTAGGTGATGCACTCGGCAAGAAGGGCGAAGTGGGCTACATCTCGTACAACGCCAACTTCTGGTTCACCAACCAACGCGACAAGGCGTTCAAAGACTGGCTCGCCTACGAGTACCCCGACATGAAGATCGTCGGCTCCGAAGGCTTCGCCGATGAGACAGCCACCCAAACGATCGCCGCGGCGATGATTGCGAAGAACCCAAATATCAAGGGAATCTACGTGTCCTGGGCAACGGCAGCGCAGGGAGTCGTCGCTGCCATCAAGGCGGCTGGACGCACTGACATCAAAGTCGTCACGAACGACCTCGACACTACACTCGGTGCCGCAATGGTCTCCGGAACGAGCGTGGCGGGCATGGTCGGCAACGGTTCCATCGGAATCGGCCAGGGCCTCGCACTCGTCGGCGCGTACGGAGTGCTCGGCAAGTCCGCACCCGCTCTGGTCGCCTCCGACCCCACCAAGGTCACCAAAACTGACCTCGACAAGGGTTGGTTGTCCGACTATGGAACCAAACCGCCGTCGAGCATCACGGGCAGCTGACTCGAGAAAGAGCGCGGCGGATGCGGCCACAACCCTCCGCCGCGCTCTTCACGCGTAACGGACCCGAAGAAGTATGGAGGAGATGACCATGTCAGGGCACATCACAACCGTCCTCGGCCCCGTTCCAGCCAGTGAGCTCGGCCGCGTAATGCCACACGAACACCTCCTCTCTCTGACCCCAGGACCGTGGCTCACAGGCGGGGTTCGAGATGACGCAGTAGACCGGGCTGTCGACGCGCTCGCATCGCTTGCCGGACTCGGGTTCAAAACAATCGTCGATCTCAGTCCCTATGGTGTCGTGGGTCGGGACGATAACGGTGACAACGCGGCGCTGCTGATCGAGATCTCTCGCAAGTCGGGACTACATATCGTTTCTGGAAGTGCGTTTTACCTCGAATCCTATGCACCAGCCTGGGTCCAAGATGCTGACACCAGCGCACTAACCACACGGTTGATCCGTGACGCCGTGACCGGCATAGGTGAATCGGGCGTCTGTGCGGGGATCTTCGGTGAACAAGCGACGAGCTTGGACGTGATCACCGAATTCGAAGAGAAATGTCTCCGTGCCACCGCACGTGCGGCCGTCGAAACGGGACTCTCGATCATGACCCACACCACACACGGCACAATGGCGCTCAAACAAATCGAAATCCTCCGGTCAGAAGGAGTCAGCCTCGACCGAGTCGTGATAGGACACCTCGACACCCAACTGAGCCAGGACCTCGTACGTCGGATCCTGGACACCGGCGCTCGTATCGCTATCGACACAATAGGAAAAGAAAACTGGGACTTCTTTCTCAGCCCCGTTCCCGATCCGAGGCCCGATGGCGAGTTCGAAAAGCGCGCTTTCCACCGATCTGATGCAGGTCGTGCCGACCTGGTGGCTTGGCTGGTCTCACTCGGATACACCGACTGCATTTTGCTCGCCCAAGATCTCACTGGTGCGGAGGTGTGGATGAACCCGAAAACCCACGGCGTCTACGGTTACTCCTACCTCGGTGCGGTGTTCGTCCCTATGCTTCGCGACCGCGGTATCTCAGAAGAGCAGTGTGAACAACTCCTCGCGTTCAATCCAGCGCGAGTATTGGAGGTAGCGTGAACAACAAGGTGTACAACCTAGGCTCAACCTTTGTTGTCGGAGTCGATCTAGGTGGAACCAAAGTCCGAGGCGGTATCGCGGGGCTCGATGGCCGCGTGCTGTGTGAAATAGTCGAAGCGACCACCCCCGCAGCTGGGCGTGATCTCGTCCCGCAGTTGTCAGGACTCGTCTCTCGCCTGGCGGCAGCCGTGGGCTACGACACCTCCGCTGTCGTAGCGACAGCGATCGGAGGAGCGGGCATCCCCGACGCTGATTCTGGAAGATTTGGTCGTGCACCGAATCTTGGCAACCTTGAGGAATTCAGCCTTGTATCCGACCTAGAGTCCGTACTCGGGCATCAGGTGGTGCTGGAAAACGACGTCAACATCGCCGCGCTCGGGGAACTGCACGAAGGCGTCGGCACCCAACACGACAGTTTTGCATTCGTCTCTGTCGGAACAGGCATAGGGGTCGGCCTCATCCTGGACCGCCAATTGTGGGCGGGAGTGAACGGAGGCGCCGGAGAAGTCGGCTACTTGCCTTTCGGCGCCGACCCGCTGCATCCCACCAACCATCGTCGAGGCCCGCTTGAAGAAGTGGTCGCGGGTGACGCCATTGTTCGCAGGTATAGGGAATACTCCACCCCCACCACCGAATCCGTCATTGATGCGGCCGAGGTCTTCAATCTGGCCGAGCGAGGAGACGTGCATGCCGTTGCCTCACTTGACGAAGAAGCAAAGTGGATTGCCTTTGCGCTCGTGGCCATCGACGCTGTCACTAATCCGGGGCTCTTCGTCCTCGGCGGTGGCATTGGCACCCGCTTGGAGCTCCATGAACCCGTTCGAGCGTGGTTAACACGCCTCGGCCATCCCGAGTTCGAGATTGTGGTCAGCAGCCTCGGCTCCCACGCCTCTATCGTTGGCGCGGTACGCCTAGCAATCGATCTAGCACTCCAGCCACGAGAAAGAGAAGCATCATGACCACGGTGACGTCCGGTAAGAGTGGAACGGTCACAGCCGCCCTGCGGCGGTTCGATTGGGGGCAATACGTCGTCTATTTCGGCGTCGTCATCGTCTTCGTCTTCTTTGCCATCACTCAAGGCGGCAACTTCGTCAATCCGACCACCCTGGTCAATATCATCACCCAGGCCACCCCGATCACCGTGATGGCGGTAGGAACCGTGTTCGTACTGAGTGTCGGTGAAATCGACCTCTCAATCGGTTCTACTGTTGCACTCGCATCCCTTGGTTCGGCGGTGACTCTTCAAGCAACCCATCAGTGGTGGGTCGCCGCACTCGTCGGGCTTGCAATCGGTGCAGCGCTCGGTGCCTTCAACGGGATTTTCGTCACACTGGTGCGGTTGCCGTCGTTCCTCGTGACTCTGGCAACGATGGGGCTTGTGGCAGGGCTCGCCCAGCAGTTGACCAACTTGCAATCAATTCCGGTCACCGACGAGGCCTTCGGCTGGCTGTTTGGTGGTGGAACGCTCATCGGCATCCCCATCTTGATCTGGTGGACGGTTGTTGTCGTAATCGTCGGTTGGCACGTGCTTCGCCAGCGCTCATTCGGCGCTCACGTACTCGCGGTGGGAAACAAATCCTCTGCCGCGGCCGTGAGCGGCATCCGAGTGAACCGGGTAAAGATGATCGTCTTCATCCTCAGCGGCATGACTGCCGCACTCGCCGGACTCCTCTATTCGGGACGACTCGCAGGAGCGACCTACACTCTCGGTAGTTCTGACCTGATGAGCGTACTTGCTGCGGTCATCGTGGGCGGCACATCGCTCGTTGGCGGTAAAGGTTCAGTCATTGGCGCACTCGTCGGCAGTCTCTTCATGAGCATGATCAACTACGGCCTACTCTTGGGTGGTCTGAACGTGGCACAACAGACGATTGTGCGCGGCGTCATCATCCTCATCGCTGTCTCCTTCTCACTCCGCGCCAAGAAGAGCAGTTAGGACAACTGATGTTCTTAGATCTCCTTCGCCGTCGTAACCCGGCGCTCCTGCGCGCAGCCGCGAATTTCCACCAGAGCGGCCAAATCCCCGCAAACACCTATGTGATTGACCTTGACGCTGTTCAGCGAAACGCACAAGCGATTTCGCGGGAAGCGGCGCGACTTTCTCTCACGCCATTTGCGATGACCAAACAGATCGGGCGCAACCCGGATGCCTCGCGAGCGACCGCGGCCGGTGGCATCCACAATGCCGTCGGTGTGGACCTTGAATGCGCGATTGCCGCTTCTGCCGGTGGACTCGGCACCGGCCATCTTGGGCACCTCGTGCAGATTCCCACACATCGCGCAGCTGAGGCCGCGGCGCTGGAACCGCTCTACTGGACGGTGTTTTCGGAAACAAAGGCAACCGAAGCAGGTGCCGCCGCGATAGCTCACGACCGCGTTCAGGACGTATTGCTGCGCATTTCTGCGCCGGGTGATCGGTTCTATCGGGGCCACGAAGGTGGATTCGAAGCCGCCGACGTGGTGAACGCTGCCGACCGAATCGACCGTATTCCCGGAGTGCGATTCGCGGGGATCACAACGTTCCCAGCAACCCTGTTCGACGCTGCGTCAGGCACCGCCCGCTCAACCCCGAACCTAGCCACGCTCACCGCAGCCCTCAAGGCGCTGGAAGGAGCAGGGCGTCGGAACGTACAGGTGAACGCCCCCGGAACGACCTCGGCATCGATCCTCGCGACCCTTGCCGAGGCTGGGGCCACACAGGTGGAGCCGGGCCACGGACTCACCGGCACTACTCCCCTCCACGCGGTGCAGGATCTTGTGGAAGAACCGGCGATCGCCTACGTCTCCGAAGTGTCCCATCTGTGGAATGACGATGCGTACGTATTCGGTGGCGGCCTTTACGTGGATCCGGTGCTTGGTGGGTCAGTCACAACTGCACTCATCGTGATGCCCGATGCGGACCCCATCACGGCACCCAAACTACGGGTGGACATGCCCGCGGCCGATGCCATCGACTATTACGCCACCATTCCCCTGTCTACTACGGAGCGCGCAAACCCGGGTGACACCGTGGTTTTCGGCTTCCGACCGCAGGTGTTCGTTACCCGCGGCCTCACTGCGGGCATTGCAGGCCTCTCAACCGGCGCACCGACCGTCGCCGGTATCTGGTCCGCCGATGGCTCGGTGCCACTCACTATCTCCGATGCACTCGCTAATCACGGGAGAACAGCATGACCAACTCAGATACCATCTCCGCACCCGACCCGAAGGGCAAAACAATCCAGCCTCTACGACTCGATGGGATCACAAAGAACTTTGGAGGCATCGTCGCCATCAAACACTTCGATCTCGAAGCCGAGGCTGGGGAAATCATTGCCCTCGTCGGCGACAACGGAGCCGGAAAATCAACCCTTGTCAAGATCATTTCCGGTCTATACCAACCCACGGATGGCGACATCTGGCTCAACGGGCAGAAGACAAGTTTCCGTGATGCCTCCGATGCGCGCACGAAGGGCGTCGAAGTGGTGTACCAGGATCTCGCACTGGTAGATCTTCAACCGGTCTACATGAACCTCTTCCTCGGTCGTGAACTGCGCAAAAAACCGTTCGGCACTCTTGATCGTAAGCTGATGGCAACTCGCACCCAGGCACTCGTCGACGAACTTGACGTGCGCATCCCGTCAGCCAAAGCAACACTGAGTGACCTTTCCGGCGGCCAACGGCAGGGTATCGCGATCGCCCGCGCTACTCACTGGGCCAGCGGTCTGGTGCTCATGGATGAGCCGACAGCTGCACTGGGCGTTGCCGAGACGGCGAAGGTTGAGGAGACAATCCTCAAGCTCAAGGCGCGAGGCGCTGCCGTGCTCATCGTCAGTCACAATATGGAGCAGGTGTTCCGCATCGCGGATCGGGTCACCGTTCTCCGGCGCGGGACTCAGGTGGCGACCAAGAAGATCGCCGACACGTCCCACAATGAACTGGTAGCAATGATCACTGGACTCACCTCGTGAGCATTGCAAAGACCGCTAGAACCCGCGCCCCGCTGATCGGGCGGCTCTGACACAGCGACTGCCTGAAGATCAGACGCAACCGCCAACCCCCGCTGATCGGGCGGCTCACCACCGCCGCTCGACCTCCTCGACGTGACCGAAAACATTCGCGAACGTGACGACCTCACCCGTGTCGAGCGTGATCCGGCCGGTGTAGTGCCCGTAACAGGTATCACTGCGGCTCTTCACGACCCACCGGTCGAAGAGATGCTGCAGATGGTGCTCCGGCACAAAGACCACATCAACCCCGGGACCGGTGAGACTCCAGCGTTCCAGCCAGCGCGCCGGATCGTAGTTCCAAGCCAGGTGGGAACTGATCTTGTGCAGTCGGCCATCGATTCGGATCCAGTTCTCGGTTGACGGTGTTCCGTCGGTCCATTTGCCGCCGAACTGCAGGCCGACCCAGCGCCCGAGAGAGTCCTGACCGTAGCCGGATCCCCAGTTCCACAGGGTGAAATACGGCCAGCGCCCCCTCCCGCGGTCGTGAACCGCTGTCGATTCGTTGGCTTCGACACGGTGGCTCAGGCCCTCGACCACGACAACGCCCTGAGCCCGCAGCCCGTTGTCCTTCTTCGTGTACTGGAACGCCCTCGCCGACCACGGGACGACAACGCCCATTGACTCGTGTTCCGGCCCACCGGTGATCGTGAGGTCAACCCGGATACGAGCGGATGCGGCGTGCAGCACCGTGCCGGTCCCGTGCGGCGTCATCCGCACCAGCACATCGCGACGGCGGGCCTCCATCGGTTCCTCGGATGTGGCGCTGCCGAGACCACCCGCACCCGGCAGCCAGGTGTTCCCACCCTGCCTGATTTCGGCGTACGTAGAGCGGTCAACGTAGGAGACCGAAACGTTCGCGCGGTAGTCGTGGTGCGAGATGCTCAGCGAGATGATCGCCGTCGGCGTCACCACCGACCAGTACTCGAACCGCTTGTTGCGCCCCCAGCCGGGAAGCCCCGTGCGGTGCAGCGCTGTTCGTGTCCAGCCCACCGCCTCGGGGTTTAGTCGGCCAGAGGGCAGACACAGATCGACCGGGTGCGTGATCTCCCGTTCGGTCACACGTTCGCCGGTGGAGGGGATGTGCTTGACGGGAAGTCTCACTCGTCGTCGCCTTTCTCTCGGATGCGGTACAGGGGTCAGCCTTTGATGGCACCATCAGCGAGCCCGCGGATCAGCCACTTCTGCACTAAAAGCGCGAGGATGACGACGGGAACGACGGTGAGCATCCCGGCGGCCGACAGCGCGCCCCAATTGGCACCGTGTTCGGTGTCGCCCGCCATGCCGGCGATCGCGACCGGCACGGTGACCGCTTTGCGGCTCGTCAACACGAGCGCGAAGAGCAGTTCCTCCCAGGCTAGGATGACGCTGAAAATGAAGGTCGAGATCAGTCCGGGTGCTGAGATCGGCACAATGATGCGGAAAAAAGCGCCCATGCGCGAGCATCCGTCGAGCATCGCCGACTCTTCCAGTTCCTTCGGCAACGACAGGAAGAAACCGCGCATCAGCCACATCACATACGGGATGACGAACGAGCAGTAAGCGAGGATGAGCGTGATGTGGGTGTCGGTGATACCCAGTGTTCGTGCCACCAGGAACATCGGAACGGCGAGCGCGATCGGCGGCACCCCGCGGGAGACGAGGATCAGCACGCCGATCGTCGCTGCTCCTTTGATGTGCAACCGCGACAGAGCGTACCCCGCCATTGCACCGGCGACGAGGGAGAGAATCCCGGCACCGAGTGCCACGATGATCGTATTGATCATCTTTGGTCCGAGTCCGGCGTTTTTGAACGCTGCGACGTACTGGGTGATGGTCGGCTCGAAGAAAACGGTCGGGGGCGTGGTGAAAATGTCGCGCTGGAACTTGAACGAGGTGAGGAGCATCCAGACCAGAGGCAAGAGGAACAGCACGCAGACGATCACCCCCGACCAGATGCGAGTGCGCTCACCACGGCTTCGTCGACCGACGGTCGGTCTCTGCACACGAGGGATGTCTCCGACGCGCTCGCGCGTGCGCTCTGCGGTCGCAGTCACAGTCGGTCCTCCAGGCTCTTGCTGCCGAGCAGGAACACGAAGGTCAGGATCGTCGTGATAACCAACACGATCACGGCCATCGCCGACGACTCGCTGAACTTCAACAGTTGGAAGGCCTGCCGGTAGATGAAGAGGTTGACGACGTTTGTCGCCTCACCCGGCCCCCCATTGGTGGTGGCGAGGATGATGTCGAACATCTTCACCGCGCCGAGCCAGCGCACCACGAAGGTGGCGGCGATGATCGGGCCGAGCATCGGGAGGCTGACCGACCAGAGGGTGTGCCACCACGAGGCCCCGTCAACCTTGGCGGCCTCAAAAACATCTTTTGGCAGTGCAAGGAGCGCTGCGGCGGCGATGAGGGCGACGAAGGGAACAGATCGCCAGGTGTCGATCAACACGATACTGACCATCGATATCGTCGCGTTTCCGAACCAGTCGATCGCCGACACCCCGAAGAGCCCGAGAAACCAGTCCACGACGCCCCACAGCGGATCGAGGATCATCTTCCAGATTCCGCCGGAGACGACCGGAGCAACGACCATCGGGATGAGAAAGAGCGCACGGATGAGGCCACGCCCTCTCCACCCGGCATTCATCAGGTAGGCGATGCCGAACCCGAGAACGATCTGCAGCGGGAGTGCGAGCACCAGGTAGACCCCCGTGACGATCAGGGAGCTCTGGAAGGTCTGGTTCTGCAGCGCTGCAGCGTAGTTCGCGAATCCGACCCACTCGGTGGGCGAAAATGAGGCGAGGTCGAACGTCGAGAAGCTGATCCGCAGCGTGTGGAGCAACGGATACGCGAGCACCGCAGCAAGGAGCAGAGCCGCCGGCAGCATGAACGCCCACTTGCTGAGGATGTCCCGGCGGTGCGAGGCTCGGCGTGTACCGCCGATCCGACCTCGTAAGGGTTCGACCGTCATCGCTCTACTTCTTCAGCAGGTCGGTGATCTGCTGCGATGCTTTCTTTAACGCATCCGCCGCAGAAGTCTGGCCCTGCACCGCAGCGCTGGTCTGATCGGCGAGGATCTCCTGGATCGCGTTGGATTCGGGGGTGCGTGGCCGCCACATCTGACCTTTGTCCGCGACGTCGTACGCGCTCTGGAGGGCCTTGAACACCGGAGCCAGCCAGGCCTGGGTGGGAGCGGTCGCCAACGTGGACTTACGGGCGGGGAAGGAGCCGAGCGTGCTGGTGGTCCACACCTCGCCCTTCTTCGACGACATCCACTGCAGTAGCGTCCAGGCGGCCTGCGGGTGCTTGGAGTTCTTGAACACGGAGCCACTCCAGATGCCGCGGTGGGTGCTCGGGCCGTCGGAACCGGCTGGCATCGTCTGGATGCCCACCTCCTCGGGCGTCAATCTGGTCACCTTCGGGTCAACGGCAGCGCTCTTGTAGGCGCTACCCCAGGTAAAGATGGAAGCGACCTTGCCCTGACGGAAGGCATCCAGCGGTTCCGTGTAATTGTAGTTTGCAGCTCCGGGAGGGGCGTACTTGAGCAGGTCCACCTGCGTCTGCAGCGCAGCAACACCCTGCTTGGTGTCGAAGCTCGGCTTGAGATCCTTGTCAAACAGCGCACCGCCGTTGGAGTTGAGCACCGCCTGCCAGACGGGCGGGGAAAGCGCACCGCGCATCCAGGTCAGACCCACCGCCCAGGAGTCGGTCTTGCCGTCACCGTCGGTGTCCTGGACGAGGGAAGGGGCCTGCTTCAGATACTGGCTCCAGGTGAGCTCCGGTGTCGGCTCGGCTAGGCCGACCTTCTGGTAGAGGGACCTGTTGTAGAACATCATCAGCATGTTTGAGCGGAGCGGAACACCGTACTGCTTCCCGTCCCATTCGCTCGACGCCAGGGGGGCAGCGTTGAAGTCACTCCAGTCGAAGGACTTGTCAGTCCACGGCGTGGCATCCTTTTTCAGCTCGTACAGTACGCCGACCTTCGCTAGCTGCGGCGTCCACGGGTCGTCGAGCGTAATCAGGTCATATTGCGGGTCCGGGTCAGTGCCGTTGAGCATCCCTTTGGCCAAGAGCTCGGTGTAGGGAACGGAATCGATGATCACATCGATGTAGGGAAATTCCTTGTTGAACTCAGGCACCAGCTTGTCCTGCCACTGCTGCGCGAACGCATCGTTCGCCATCATTGTGATCTTCACGTGCGCCGCAGCGGTGCCGACACCGCCGCCGTCAGCGGCCGAGGTCTCCTTTGCACCGCTACCATCGCAGGCAGTAAGAATCAACAGACTCAGGGCGGCTGCGGCGGCGACGGCTATCAGTCGGCCGTGCCGCGTGTGAACGGGCTTGTTCATGCTGACATCTCCTCTTCATTGATTGGATGTTCGTGGTCGTCTTAGCGCGAAAACGCTTCTGAACGGTGGTGTGCCGCATCGACACCGACGTGCCGCCGACCGGAGTGTGAGTGCACAATCGCGGAGGTACGGGTTGTGACGGGGGTGCCGCAGGAACACTCAAGCAGATCCGCTCGTATATTGCAACGTGGAAATAGAAAAATATCGCAACGTTGCAACATTGCTAGGTACGATTTGGAAGTGAACAATCCCGATGACCGGAGGCCTGCCAAACGCAGCGGAGCACCGACGATCAAAGACGTCGCCGCGTTCGCCGGTGTCTCGTACCGAACAGTGTCGAACGTCGTCAACGGTCACCGATACATCAGCGATACCACCCGCCAGAAGGTCGAAGCTGCCATCGCCGAACTGGGCTATCGACCGCAGCTTGCCGCTCGGCAGTTGCGCAGCGGGCGCAGCAAACTGTTAACGCTCTCGGTGCCGTTCGTCTCACATCCCTACTTCGCCCAACTGGCGCACGCGGTCGTCACCCAGGCTGAGACCTTCGACTACGACGTCGTCATCGACGAGACGCGAGGTCTGCTCGAACGCGAACTAAGGGTGGCAGCGGGATTCCGCACCATCCTCACCGACGGTATCCTGTTCAGTCCGCTCTCGATCGACCTGCAGCGGTTCGAAGCCGAACGGGGCGCAACACCGCTCGTCCTCCTCGGCGAGCGGTTCCGGAGCACCAGCATCGACAGTGTCATCGTTGACAACGTGCATTCCAGCTACGACGCCACCACCTGCCTGATCGAAACCGGCCGACGTCGCCTCGGCTTCCTCGGCCAGGTGCGGGTCGGCACGATCGGTGCCGCTCCTGCCGATCTGCGCATCCGGGGATTCCAGCTGGCGTTGAGGGCCGCCTCTCTTGAGGCGGATCCGCAGCACATCATCTCGGTCTCGCGCTGGGATCAATCGAACCCCGATGAGGACTACTCCCGCGAGGAGGGGTACGAACGCATCCGCGAGCTGATCGCCCGCCCGAACAGTCTTGGCGGGCTCGACGGGCTCGTCTGTGCGAACGACCTGCTCGCCATCGGTGCTCTCCGCGCGTTCCGCGAGGCCGGGATCTCCGTTCCGGACGACGTCGCGGTGGTCGGCTGGGACAACACGTCCGAGGCAGCATTCTCGGCCCCCTCGCTCACGACGATCTCCCCCGACCTGAACGAGATCGCCCGGCTGGCAATCGTGGCCATGCTGCGCCGTCTTGATAACCCCTCCGCCGAACCGAAGACCGTTATCGCCCCCTACCGCCTGGTGCGGCGCGAGTCAACAAACACCGAGGGGTCGAGCAGGTGAGGACCACGCCTCCCACGACCGGATCGTTAGGCCGCAATTTTCGAGTTCGCAGGTTCCCGTTCGACCACGCCTCCCGTGACCGGATCGTCGTCCTAGATGTAACCCGGTCATGAGGTTGGTGGCGGTTGTGGGTTGAGGAAGGGAAGAGTCTCTGGGGAGGTTGTGGTGTGTCTAAATATCCCGCTATTTCCTCGGAGGTTCTTGTGTCTGGCCGTAATGCCCGTCTGACTGTGTGGGCTTATAGACACAATCTCACAACCGTGATCGCAGAACTGGATACGACACAGATATTCATCAAGCCACACTAATGAACAACGCCACACCCCACTCGGAACCAAACCACCCACCAGCCGACTGACACCAACGTAGTGGCCGGGTACATCTAGACCACTCAGCCCCAAGCCTATAGAATGTTCTATAGGAGGTGGTATGCATGACCACGATTGACTTTGCGGTGGAGATCGCGACCGCCCGGAAGTTCAGGCAGCGGGCAAGCTTGGATCAACTCGACTACCGGCGCGAGCTGTTGCGCCTGACTGCGCTCGGTGCAAGCCAGGTGCAGCTTTCCAGGGCACTCGGGATCAGCCAGCCCAGCCTGTCATCGGCACTAAAAACGGCGGCCAAGATTCCGCAGCCACGAGAGGGATTCTCCGGTGCGGATCCGTATGAGCTGTGCCAGCGGTACGCCGTGGGCGAGCTGAGCCGTGAGAGCCTGGTAGACGAGCTTTCACGGTGGGACTACGTGACCGAGCCGGTGGGGGAGCGTGACTACTTTGACGATCTGCGATTCTCGGTACGGGGATCGTTCGATGACGTAGTGCAGGCACTTGATGATGACCTCATTGACAACGCGATCTATGACGCCGTCCTGGCGAATATCGCGTCCGGTCAGAGCTAGTGGCAAGTGAGGCTGTAGAGCAGCGAGGTCACGGTTATGAATGGCGGAGTCACGGTCGCATCGGGCAATCCCGCCGACTTGATTGCCGGCTGCCCCGGCACAAAAACCCTGGAAGATTTTTTTCTGGACGTGACGGGACTCTTGCGAGACAGCAAGATCCGGAGCGAGCCAGTCGAAACCCTGTTTGAGAGGTGAACCCGTGTCTAACTTCGCGAAAGCAGTGATCGCAGGCGTGCTCGTTGACGCATCCATACTTGTCATCGCACTTGTTGCATGCATTGGATACGCCTGGGTGTCGAAAGATGAAGTGACCATCCCCGGGGTATTCAGGGCATTCTTCACGACCGAAAACGACCTGCCCGCTCTCAACTTCGAATTCAACGAAATCGGGATGCTCGTTGTTTTCCTTGCCATCGCTGTTCTCTCCATCTTCGGTTCACTACGGGGCTTCCGGAAGCGCGCACCACGGGTGTCACCACGGTGAGCTCCGCCGCCGCAGCGTTCACCAAAACTGTAGACGCGGCACTGGCTCGCCGCTAGCGTGAGCTCCGCCACCGCAGCGTTCACCGTCGCGCGGATAACGGTGCGCTTGTGGGCACGTGAAATCGGCACCGCTATGACGTGGACACTCTGCTGGACACGTCAATCTCGCTCATACCGTTCTGCCTCGGCGTGTACGCGGTCGGGCGTGCTCTAAGAACGCACTGGATCGGCACCCATCCGCAAAGCCAGCATGTGTGGTGGGGATACCTAAAATGCTCAGCGCCCTCCGCATCTCGGGAACCCTGGGGTTCCTGACCATCGGCACTGAGTTCCTGCTCGGAATGGTGACGCTTTTCCTGAATGACAGGCTCAATCAGGACTCTCGGTGCGTTCAGGGGTTACCTGGCTATCCCACCGCCTTCGCCGGGCGATCTGTTGGACTCTCGGTGCGTTCAGAGGTTACCTCCTGTAGGCCGACAACCTCATGGTTGCCGTGGCGCTGTGGGCCGCCATACCCTCGGAGTCAGAGATTACCTGGACAGCCTTCGCCAATTCTGGCGTCGCCTCCCGAGAAATGCGCTGATAGGTGAGTGGCTTCAGGAAGCGGGACACCGACAAGCCCGCGCTGTGTTTTGCACCCCCCGCCGTGGGCAGCACGTGGTTTGTTCCCGCCATACCCTTGTCAGAATAGGCGACAGTGCTCCACGGTCCGAGGAAGATCGAGCCGTAATTGCGGAGGTGATCGTGGTACCACGCATCGTCGGCGGTGATGACCTCAAGGTGTTCTGGCGCGAGATCGTCCATCAGAGTAACGGCCGTTTCGCGATCATCGGCAACCGTGACCACACCGTAGTCTCGCCACGCCGGGCCCGCGATCGGTTCGGTGGCAAGCCCGCCCAGTTGGCGCTCGACGGCCTCGATCACCGCGCGTCCGTGCGACTCGGATGTTGTGATGAGGGCGGCAGGGGAATTGGGTCCGTGCTCGGCCTGTCCAAGCAGGTCGGCGGCGACCAGGTCAGGATCCGCCGTCTCGTCAGAGAGCACGGCGACTTCAGACGGTCCCGCGAGAAGATCGATCGCCACGGCACCAAACAACTGGCGCTTCGCTTCGGCAACGAACGCATTACCGGCACCAACCACCATGTCGACGGGTAGATCGCCAAGAAGTCCGTAGGCCATTGCCGCGAGCGCCTGAACTCCGCCGAGCACAAAGACCCGATCAACACCCGACAGATGGGCCGCGTAGATGACGGCGTCATTCGCTCCACCCTTCGGTTGCGGCGGTGTGCACGCGATAACGGTCGGAACACCGGCGGCTTTCGCAACGCCCACAGACATAAACGCACTCGCTGTGAGTGGAAAACGCCCGGCTGGCAGATAGGCACCCACCCGTGCAACGGGAATGTAACGGACACCGGTGACCAGACCGGGGATGAGCTCTGTCTCGAAGTCAACCAGATGCGAACGCTGTGTCGTTGCGAACAGCGACGTGCGCTCAGAACCCAGTTCGATCGCCTCGCGCAAATCGTGGGGCAACCGGCTCCCACTCGAAGCAATCCGGGCAGAACTGAGCTCGAGCTCCGAACCCTGCTGGTTGTCGAGTTGGCGTGCGTAGTCGAGCACCGCATCAATCCCCCGCCTCTGAATGTCCAGCAACATTGCTGAGACCGTCGCGATAACAGCAGGGTCGCGCTGGGCGGCCGGAGCATTGATGAGTGGGGTCTTGAGATGCCGGAATGCACCGTCAAGAGTGCGCAGAAGAGAGGGAGTGAATTTCATGTCTGCAGAGTAAGCCGAACACCAGCCCCCCCACAAGGCCATTGAATCCGATGTGTATCACAAGGTTACCCTATAGTTATGACAATCGTGCAGCTCACAGCCTTTTTAGCCGCACTCGAGCACGGCTCTTTCACGGCGGCGGCGATGGAGCTTGACACCACCCAAGCCTCGGTTTCCGAACTGATCGCCCGCCTGGAGCGTGAACTCAATGCGGCGTTGTTCATCCGTGGTGGTCGCCGCCTTGTGCCGACAGATGCGGCGGTCACGCTGCGAGAGCACGCTGAGCGCGCGGTAAACGCGATCGCAAGTGGCGTGGATGCCGTGCGAGCGAACAATGCACTGGAGAGCGGCACCTGCACGTTCGGGGTGCTCCGGAACGCCGCGTACTACAACCTGTCTGATCTCGTCCAGCGCTTTCACCGGCGATACCCCGGTGTGATTGTCCGGTTGGTAGGACTGAACTCGTCGCTTGTGGCCGAATCGATCGCCGCCGGCGAGATCGAGGCGGGTCTTGTTGTTCTTCCCGTAGACGAGTCAGGACTGCGAATCCGACCCCTTTTCCGAGACGAGGTGCTCTATGCGTCAGCGAGACGGTCACCACAAACAGGATCGCTCTCGGTCGAGGAACTCTCGCGTGCCAAGCTCGTACTCTACGACGCGTACGCCGGCTGGAAAGATCCCACCCGGCGTCAACTCCTCGAACGGGCTCGGCTGAAAGGGCTGAGGATAGACCCCGCCATTGAGGTCGAGCACGTGGAGACCGCGCTCAGCCTCGTAGCAACGGGCGCAGCAGACACGATCGTGTCACGCACCATTGCCGAATCCACGTCGTTCCCACCCGGTATCAACCTCACACCGTTCGACGATCCGCTCTTCGACACCATCGCCCTGGCACAACGGGAGAACACCGATCTGTCACCGGCCACCGCTCGCATCGCCGAACTCGCCGAACGCACCCTGTTGGCCAGAGTCGATGATCATGCCGGGCGCAGCCGCGCTGTGTAACGCGCAACCCGGACCGCAGTGATAGAGATCCGGACGGCGATCGGCGAAAAGATCATTGTGCGGGGGGAACGATTTGTCACCGGAGGCGCGTAACACGAGGGTGACAACGGAGATTCCGGAGTCATCCGAAGTCGCCACTATCCAGCCGTCCTCGTCGATCACTGCACTGCCACCGGTCCAACTGACCCCGCGCTCCTCACCGTGTCGATCAGCGATGATGGTCGCTATACGAGACGACCTCGCCGCCGCCATGGCCTGAATCAGCTCAGGTGGATGCTCCGATTCTGGGCGGTGCACAAGCGGCCAGTTGACCGGAAGCACAAGGAGGTCTGCACCGGCAAGCGCGAGTCCGCGCGGAACCTCCGGGAACTCGCTGTCGTAGCAGATCGCTATTCCGACCCGCCCAAGCTCGGTCTGAAACACGGCACCAGCGGTCTCTCCGGCCGAGAACAGTGCGCTTTCCCTGCCCCACAGGTGTGCCTTGCGATAGTCACCTATGCGTTCCCTGGCAGAGAAGACAGCGGCCGAGTTGTACAGCGCCACGTCGTCACGACCGGCTGCGGTGGGAGTGGGGACAAGTTCAGCGTAACCCACAACGGCCACAACCCCCTCTGGGATTTCTGCTGCCAGCCCCGCCCACACCCGATCAGAACGGGTGAGACCCGCACGCACGGCTTCATCCCTGTCGGTGAACACATAACCGCTTGTGGCCAGTTCCGGCAGCACGATGAGGCTGGCCCCTTTCGCGGCGGCCGTCCGCAGCGCGATCCGGATCCGTTCGATGTTGCCCGCGACATCCCCCAGAACTATCTCGGGAGACACCGTCGCAACACGCAGCGTGCGTGTGCCCCGCTCCGTTCCAGCGCCGCGCACGGTGTGATCAGTCGTCTTCTGTTGCGGCCAGCATCACACCGACCGGTGCCAGGTAACCATTGGGATCGATCATCCAGTCGGCTTCTCGAGCCGCGTCAACGACCTCGGGTGCCCAGTCCAGGTAGACCCGGTCATCCCCGGCGTTGATCACCAGAATTTCGCCCTTGTCGCTGTGTCCTGAATCAATGCACCTGAACGCACGCCAAGCACCCTCCGGCACGGAGAAGGAATCACCCGGACCTAGATCGATCGCGGTCGAGGGGTCGCCGTTGAGGGTGATCTCCCACCGCCCGGTCTTCACGAGAATCGCCTGCGCACGGTCGTGGCGGTGACGGAGCATCCCATTGTGTGCAGCCGCACGCACCCAGGCCAAGCTAAACGAGTGTGGCTCGTGCACTCTGGGCACCTGGCGGCGGTCCTCTGTCATTCCATAACCGATCGCCAGGGCGATGTCGGCAGCGCCACCCGGCAGGCACGCACACAGCAGTGCGTTGCTGCTGTACACACGGTCGCCGGGCTGGATCACACGCTCTCGTAGCTGCTCGACGGAGTAATCGGTCAGAGCGTCGATGTAACGCTGCTGCATGGGTTTGATGAGAGCAACATTCTCGGGCACAAGATCACCCGCAACCGTGTCGATCAGCCGGTTGTCCGCCGTCAAATGCAGCCCGAAAGACTCGGCCTCTTTGAGCACGGAGGGGCTCCAGATGATCCCGCCGGTCACATCACGCCCGAGCACCGTGTACAGGATGCCGTCATCAGGGCCTTCGTTGGTGAAACCGCGGAAGATCCAGGTTGGCACGGTGATGATGTCACCATCTGTGCTCACATACTCACCCTGTTTTCCATCAACACCCCAGCGCAGTCGGAACTCACCGCCAAGATTGACGAACACTTCAGCGGTGAAATGCAGGTGCAGATTGTTCGAGATACCGTTGGGCATTCCCGCCGCACCGGTGTTGAATCCGTGATTCTCGGTGAGATTGACAACCTGTCTGGGGTTCTGCGACACACCCGCACCGATGAAAGCGTAGTTCTCCTTCTTGTCTGAACCCGGTGTGCGGCAGTCGATGAACGCGGCGTTACAGGCCACCCAGTCCGTTTTGCGGATCGTCCGACGTTTCAGTTCGGACGGATCCACGATTATGTCTGTCATTGTGTTGACTTCTTTCTGTGTGGTGATGGAGTGGGTTTGGTTTGCGGTGACCACGGTCAGTAGATATTGCTCGGGCCGGCAGACACGTCGCCGCGCGCGCTCGCGATCTGAGAACGCAGAGCAATGTCATCCCACAGTCGCACCTCTTTGACGAGGGCATTCTTGTGGAAGGTGAACTGGGATATTCCGAGAACATCAACCGGTTTTCCGGTCAGGGGGCCGTAGTTCGCGACACCGGAGTAGTCACCCACGAATTTCCAGGTGATGGCGACGCGGAGACCGGCGTAGCGCACGTCATAGTTTGTCTGGATGTCCCTCACCTCGAAGTGACCCGCGGGGAATGACTCCAGGAAACGCAGGAGAGCCCGCCGGTAGCCTTCCGGACGAATGATGACACGGTTTCCCGCGGTCAGCAAAACCAGATCGCGGTGGAAGAATTTCTCCACGCGCTGAAGGTCGCGCTCGTTCCAGACGCTCTGGATAAGCTCTAAGACGGATTCCACTTCTGAACGGTATTCATCGGCACGCGGCCCTGAGTCTCCCCGCGTGATCGGGTCGGTCGGAGCTGGCTCTGTCCAGGAGCCGGTGTATCCACGAAACGCCTTGGCTCTGGCCAGCTCGTCGAGATCCTCACCCTGCCCAATGGCGTCGGCAAGCGAATCGCGAACGACCCACTCTTCGACCATACGTCCGCGGCGGTACAGGCAGTTTGCAATGGTACGGCTGTGCGACGAGGTGAGCAGGTGACCGGAGAGTACAAGGTGCGAGCTCAAAAATGCGTCATCGCCGCGCGCTTCCCAAATGACATCCTCTGCCTGTCCTGTGCGATCGGGGGTGGCTGAGATCCGCATCAGGGTTCCCTCAATGACCTCGTCTCGTGTGGTTGATGTGCCGTACGCTCCGTGCACGATCGAGTCTGGCTCGTAGTTCTCGCGAATGTACGAAATGGACCTGTCGACCCAGATGAGGTCGGTGACCTCCCGGATGAAATCGTCGGGGTCTGTGTACGGTCGGTAGGCAATCGGGTCAAGAGGCACGTTCCACACTCCTTCGTTGGATGATCGGATGCAGATCGTCTGCATTCGGCACTCTGTTGTGTCTTCGTAGTGTATGCGTATGCACAAGCGAAATGCAAGAGGGAAATTTGTTCAAGCAGTACCGCGGCAAGGGCGAATGGAGCCCAATGATCACCGAGACATCGGAGCAGCGAGGGTGCCGCGCTGGATAAAAGCGGTCTCGAATTCGACGTGGGACACCTCTGAGCCGGGATTCTCAATCCTGCCGACAATCAAACCGGCCGCCGCTCTGGCCATGCCGACAAGATCGTACGCGATGGTGCTGAGTTCGATGATCGGCCAGTCGGCCGCGGGCAGATTGTCGAACCCGATCACGGAGAGATCGTCGGGAACGATCACACCGCCGCGCCGCGCCGCGTTCAACGCACCGTATGCGACGACGTCATTTCCGCAGAAAATCACGGTGGGAGGTCGCTGCAGGTTCAAGAGTGAGGTGGTTGCTTCATCGCCGGATACCGTGTTGAACGGCCCCCTTCGCACGTAATCCTGCTCGAGTCTCAGACCGCAGTCGGCGAGCGCGGCCCTGAGCGCGATTTCGCGAGCCTGAGCGGTGCTTGTGTTGCTCGGGCCCAGCACGGCACCGATGCGGGTGTGTCCAAGATCACGCACGGCAGTGGCGGCGGCCACAAAACCCGCAGTCGGGGCTGCGGTTGTGGCGTCAGCAGGAACAAACGATGCGGTTCGGTTGAAGTAGATAAACGGGAGCCCACGGTCACGCAGACGTAATGGCGCAACAGAATCAACCGTTGTCGTCGCGAGTATCACGCCGTCAAGGCCGTTGGAAATCAAGCGCTCTGCGACGGTCTCATTGTCGACTGATTCCGTGTGCAGCATCAACTGGTAGCCGAGACGCTCAAGTTCCTGGTGCACCGGCGCGATGATGTGGGCGTAGAACTGATTGTCGAGGTCGGTGACAAGCAGGCCGATACGACGGGTGTGACCCGACGAGAGTGCACGCCCCGCCTCACTCGGCACATAACCGATGAGTGCAGCGGACTCGCGCACTCGTCGCTTCGTATCCTCTGACACCCGGGGATCATCGCGCAACGCCCGGGAAACGGTCGGCTGAGAAACACCCGCAAGGCGCGCCACGTCGCGACTGGTGACCGCCATGCATGCCCTCTTCCGTGGAACCTGACGAAAGTCTAACTGACCCTTGACCTGGCGTGCATACGAAGTCATACTTCTGACATACGCATGCATGAAAGGAAGTGCCCGTGCCTTTGTACCTGAAGAAAGCGCCCACAAAATCGTTCGCCGACACAGCACAGAGCGACGTCGCCGAGAGTGTTCGCACCATCATTGCCGACATCCGAGACAATGGCGACGAGGCTGTCGCCCGCTACGCTCAGAAGTTTGACAACTGGTCGACCGAGTCTGGTTCGTTCCGGCTCGATGACACAGCGATCGCCGAGATCATGTCCACGCTAGAGCCCCGGGTCATCGACGACATCGTGTTCGTTCAGCAACAGGTTCGATCGTTTGCCCAGGCCCAGCGAGACTCGCTCGTCGACACTGAGGTCGAAACGCTGCCCGGCGTTCTGCTGGGACAGAAGCACGTGCCCGTTCGTGCGGCAGGAGCGTATATTCCGGGTGGTAAATACCCGTTGACCGCTTCGGCTCACATGACGATCATTACGGCCAAGGTCGCTGGCGTCAAGCGGGTCGTCGCCTGTACTCCTCCGATCCGCGGCGAAATCCCCGCGGCGACCGTCGCGGCCATGAAACTCGCAGGAGCAGACGAGATCTACATCCTCGGGGGCATCCAAGCCATCACCGCGATGGCCGTCGGAACCGAGACGATCGAGCGAGTAAACATGATCGCCGGCCCCGGCAACGCCTACGTCGCCGAGGCGAAGAGGCAGTTATTCGGCGAGGTGGGCATCGATCTTTTTGCCGGACCAACCGAGATCCTCATCATTGCGGACAACGAGGCTGATCCGTTTCTCACCGCCGTTGACCTGCTGTCCCAAGCAGAACACGGACCGGAGTCCCCCGCAGTTCTTATCACAACATCCCGCTCGCTCGGAGAGGAGGTGCTCCGGTATATCGAACAACTGCTGCCGGGGATGTCGACGAAAGACTATGCCGAGCCCGCCTGGCGTGAGTGGGGACAGGTGATCGTTGTGGCCGACCTTGACGAGGCGTACTCCCTCGCCGATGAATTCGCCTTCGAACACGTGCAGGTTTTCACCGCACAGCCGAGAGAAGCCCTGACCTCGATGCACGACTACGGCGCGCTCTTCCTGGGAGAGAACACCTGTGTCTCCTACGGTGACAAGGTGATCGGCACCAACCATGTCCTGCCCACCCTCGGTGCCGCCAGATACACCGGTGGCCTCTGGGTCGGCAAGTACCTGAAGACAGTGACCTACCAGGAAATCATCAACCCGGACTCATCCGCACTTCTCGGTGAGATCTGTGGCCGCGCGGCCAGGGTCGAGCTCTTCGAGGGCCATGCCAGATCGGGGGATGTCCGTGCCTGGCTGCACACCGGGCGACCCTTCGACTGGATCGATACCGTCCGTGCGACGGAAGCAGGCGCCACGTGACGAACCTCACGTCGCGCACGGCCATCGTGACGGGTGGGGGCAGCGGTCTTGGAATGGCGATCGGTCACGCACTGCACGAAGCCGGTGCCGAGGTTGTGCTGGTCGGACGCGAGAGCGCAAAGCTGTCCGCAGCCACAGCGAGCCTCGGTGATCGTGCCAGGTGGGAGATCTGCGACGTGACCGATCAGGAATCCGTCGCCGCGCTGGCGACTGCGCTCAGCGGCACGGAGGTGTCAATCCTCGTGAACAGTGCCGGCGTGCCCGGACCGGTGGCCGCACTGACCGATATCTCACTCGAGGAATGGGACCAGGTCTTCGACGTTAACGTGCGCGGCACGTTCCTGATGTGTCGAGAATTTCTCCCCGGAATGATTGAGAGAGGGGCAGGAGACATTATCAATATCGCGTCAGTGTCGGGCAAGCGCCCGCTCGCCCATCGCACTCCGTACTGTGCGTCGAAGATGGCCGTGATCGGGCTCACATCGACCCTCGCCTTCGAAGTCGGCCGGGCAGGAGTCTGCGTCAACACCCTCTCCCCGGGTCCCGTGTCGGGACCGCGAATGGAACGAAACTTCCGACTGGAAGCTGAACGCTCGGGCGGAAGTATCGCCGACGCGGAACTGGCGTTCGTCTCCAGGGCTGCGCTCGGACGGATGATCACGGAGACGGAAGTCGGCTCCGCCGTCATCGCCATGCTCGGAATGTCGGGACTCTGTGGCGCGGACATTGATCTGTCTGGCGGGATGATCGCGTGACCCGGTGCGCGTCAACCTCACTGCGTGCCCGTGCCGAATCCGGTGATCGGCTGATCGGGGTACTCCTGAGGATGCCGGGCGAAGAACTCGTCGAAATGGTCGCCATCGCCGGTTACGATTTTGTGCTCGTTGACTGCGAACACGGTCCGGCAGATCTCATCGCCCTGCGGCAACACATCGCAGTAGCGCAGTTCCACAGTGTTCCGGTGATTGTTCGGATCGGCGAGGGCGATCACGGTATGGTCCTGCGGGCACTCGATCAGGGCGCTCAGGGAATCGTTGCGCCCCATCTCGACTCCGCGTCCGATGCTGCAGCCCTCGTAGCAGCAACCCACTATCCCCCACTGGGTCAGCGTGGGTTCGCCACCTACTCCAGAGTCGGCCGCTTCGGTGAGATCGACCCCTCTGACCACCGGGAGTGGTTTCTAGCCAACACACTACTGATCGGCATGATCGAATCGCCGCGCGGAGTGGCCGCCGCCGCCGACATTATCCGGACACCGGGGATCGACGGGATCATGATTGGTCCAGCCGACCTCGCGGCGAGTTCCTCAGCACACGAGCTCCCGGTTCAGGTTGCTGCGGCCCAGGTCAATGCACAGCTGGTGGAAGCTGGACGGCTCCGAATGGACATCGTCAATACGGAGGCCGCGGCCTCGGCCGCATTCGCCGACGGCGCGCACCTGGTCGTCTACAACCTTACGCACGTGCTGATGGAGCACCTGCGTCGTGGAATCATCCCGCGCCCCTAGACGGCACGGCCGCGACCAGGGGCGGTTTGTGTCGTTCCGTGATGCCGGGATTTCCCCGCACCCCCGGCATGACCAACCGGGTCGGCGAGAATTTTTTCGAAGTTGTCGGGATTTCCCCGCACCCCCGGCATGACCCTCCTGTGCAGTTGACGACTCGTCACCAACGAGTTCGCCAGGCACGAAACGCTGAACCAAACGCCTCGGGTTTCTCGATCGGCAACAGGTGCCCACTGTCGAGGCTGAGCAGATCGGCGCACCCGATCTGCTCAGCGATCTCGGTGTGGAACTGTGGTGTGCACATCACATCTGCTGTGCCAGAGACGATGAGTGTCGGCACTCGAACCGACCTGATGCCCGGCCGGAGGTCGGTGCGGGTGGTCTGCATCAGCAATTGTGACCGCAGCGTCGCTGCTCCGGTTGCCTCTCCCATCGCCAGCACACGCTCAACAACATCCGGTCTGTGTTGCACCAGCTGTGGCGAGAGCAGAGCATCGATGATCTCCGCTTGGAGCTCTCGCGAAGATGCTCCGCCGTCGATACGTTCAATCCACCTGCGCCACGACTCACCCTGAGCAGCCGTCGGGGCCTTTGCACTGGTGGACACCAGACACAGCCCAACGATCCGTTCCGGTGCCCTGGTGATCATCGCCATCCCCACGATGCCCCCCAGAGACAGCCCGCAGAGGATGAATCGTGGCGGCAGCTCATCCAACAACCGATCGACCTGAGCATCAATGGAGTTCTCCACGAGTTCGGGGGTCAGTGCGTGGCCGAATCCGCAGCCGGACCAGAGATCGGAGGTGCAGTTCATTCCCGCGAGCAGCACTAGCGGCTCACTGCCATGTGGCAACACGTATGGCATCCCACCCCGCACCCCGCACGATGTCAGCAGCTCACTGTCATGTGGCAACACCTCAGCCCTTGACCGCGCCGTCACTCAGCCCGGCAACGAGGTACTTCTGCGCGATGAAGGCAATAGCAACAACCGGGATCGTGAGCAGCATCGATGCCGCACCAGCCTGTTGAAGCATCGGCAAGGTCTGTCCTAGCTGGGTCGCGATGAACACGGGAACCGTCTTCGACGAGGTGTCTGTCAGCACCAGCGCCGTCAGATATTCCTGGAACGCGAACAGGAACACGAAGATTCCTGCGGTCAGGATGCCTGGACCCATCAGCGGGATCATCACACGCCTGAGCATCCCAATTCTCGTGCAGCCGTCAATCATCGCGGCTTCATCAAGTTCCCGCGGGATCTCGGCAAAGAAGTTGCGCAACAACCAGATTGTGAATGGTTGGTTGATGGCCACGAGTGCGATCGCCAGCGCAAAAGTCGTGTCGTAGATGCCGAGGGCACGGCTGATGTCGTACATCGGGAGTGCGACCGCGAACCGGGGAAGGGCGCGAAAGACCAGCGCCAGCACAAGAAGAAGTGCGGAAATGTAGCTGGGGAAACGAGAGAGCGCATACGCTGCCGGGATTCCGATCACGAGCGCGATCAGGGTGGAAACTACGGCCACAACGAGTGTATTCACCAGATAGTCGGCGAAATAGGTGGTTTGCCACAGGTCAACGAACGCAGTGAAGGTCAGCTGATATCCCCAGAGCACCGGCGGATTGGAGAATGCTACATCGGTGGGCTTTGTGACCGAGAGCATCATCCAGATGAACGGGCTGAGCATCAGAAGGCAGAGCAGTGCAAGGAGTGCGCTCACCCAGGCGGGCGGGCGTTTGCGCAGGCGCGGTTTCCTCGTGGTCGTGGGCATGTCACGAATCGTGATGGCCCGCGTCGTGAGGTCGTCGTTATAGGTCATCTGGCGGCCTTCGCTTCCTTAAATATCCCTCTGATGAAGGGAATGAGCAACGTCAGAATGAGGATGATGGTGAGGACATTGATGGCACTGCCGAGCCCGAGTCGCTGCGCGCCATCCGCAAAAGCAACCGAGTAGACGTACAACATGATCGACTCATTGCCGATTGATGCGGCCTGGGGTGAGAGAGCGATCAGATTGTCAAACATTCGCAGCACATCCATGATCGAAATCAGCGTGACAAAACCGAGAACACCCCGGATGGTGGGAATGATGATGTGGAGATGGGATTGAACGGCACGTGCACCGTCGATGATGCCCGCTTCCCGAAGTTCTGTGGGGACTCCCTGCAGGCCGGCGAGAATGATCAACATCGCGAATGGCAACATATGCCACACGGTATTGACGATGACCAGGATGCCGTTCGGTACCTGGTCGGTGAACCACAGCACCTGGTTTCCGCCGAAAAATTCGATCATGCGGTTGATAACACCACCGAAGTTATCGTCGAAAAGCCAGGAGAATGCCACGGCACCGACCAGGTTGGGCAGCACGTAGGAGACCAGCATGATGCCGAGCACTATCGGGCGTGATCTGGTGATCCGGTTAATGGCCGTCGCGATCAGGTAACCCAGAACCAGCAGAATAACAACGGTAGCTGCCGTAACAGCGAGAGTGAAAAGCACCGCTCTACCGAAACGTGGATCGGTAAGAGCTGTGGCGAAGTTCTCCAGGCCAACAAAGCTCCCCGGGGAACCATAGTGAACGCTCTCGAAACTCCACTGGACAGTGCGAACGAGAGGGATGACCAGAAGTCCTCCCATCACCAGCAGGCTCGGTGCAAAGAGCAGCCAAAACTCACGTGCCTTCATCGGCGGGTCCTCCTTCGACGACTGCGGTCAGAAGCTGCCCTCTGTCCGCAGTCGTCGATTCATTGGTTGTAGTGGGGTGCGCCGCCTCAGCCGACGATCTTCTGTGCGACGGCCTGCATCTGCGCTGCGCCGTCGTTAATGGTGAGATTTCCGGCCAAAATCTGCACGAGAATCGGGCGGATTTCGGTCGTGACGGAGGCGAGCACAGGTGACGCGATGGGTGGCATTGCGCTCGCGATGGAGTCGGTTGCGGCCTTACCGTATGGTGAGTTATCCGCCGTGACCATGCCGTTGCGGGCCGGATACGCAGCGGGGATCGAGGCTTTGGAGGCGTCTTCGCTCACCGCGGATGCCATCATCACGAAGAGCATATCCGGGTCGAGCTTTGTGTTGAACGGGATCGACCAGCCGTCGATGGAAAGCCGGTCATAGGAGTACTTCGCAGCGGCGTTGACCTTCGGCGGAGCGGCGAATTTGAACGAATCAGACAGTTTGCTGTTCGATGTGAGAGTGAGGTCATTCATCCGTCCGGAGAACATGATCGACATTGCGGCGGTTCCGTTAAACATCTGCTGTTGAACCTTTGGCTGATCGAAAGTGGTCACCTGAGGATCCATGTACGGCTTCAGGGAAAGCATCGACTGCAGCGCCTGTTTGGCCTCGGGCGTATCGAGTGTCACGGTGCCATCCTTTGACACAAAGTCGGCATCAAGCGAGTTCATGGCCGCTTGGAAACTCGTTCCGATATCGGATGTCGCGAGCCAGGGAAGTGCGATCGGGTAATCCATCACGCCCGCCGCTTTAATGGCCTTCGCGGCTGCGATCATCTCGTCGAAGGTTGTGGGCACCTTGATGCCGAGGTTATCGAAGACGTCGGCGCGATACGCCATCACGAACATCTGTGCCTGCATCGGCAGAGCGTAGAGGTTTCCCTCGTAGGACATTCCCGCGCGCATCGACTTGTTGATGTCGTTCAGGCCGTACTTGTCTGCGTACTTCTCGAAGAGGTCATTGAGGGGGCGGAGCTTTTTATCGCGGGCGAGCCCGGGGATAACGAAGCTGTAGGTTTCGATGATGTCGTAGCTACCGGTGCTGCCGGACAGTGTGGCGGTGGTTTTCGTGACCTGACCACCGAAGTCGATCGGGTCGTGTTTGACCGCGACCTTGCCCTTGGTGCAACTGGAGACCATCGTGTTGGTGAACGGGTCGACGGCAGAGGAGTTGTACGCGAGGACGTTGACTGTCGTCGCGCTGTCTGGTGCGGTGTAGTCGCAGCTAACGGCGGTTGCATTCTTGCTTGCGGTTCGGCCTCCCGCGCCGCAACCGGTCAGGATGAGCCCGCCGACAGCGATGGCGGCGGTGAGAGCAAAGGCTCGGTTCTTTGTGATTGACATGAGGTGAGCGTATACGCATGTATCCGCCTTAGGGAAGCCTTACTTCCATAATTTCCTACTAATATTTCCTACATGTGTATACGCATGCACTGTGTGGGGATGCCTCCTGGGGGGAGTCGGACACCGCGCACCGATGCGTCACTGATCGGTGCGCGCGCCGGTTCCACCGGGCGGTCGCCGATCAGTGACACCCGAACGGGGAGATTTGGTCGGGCAGATCCGAACCGTGAAGCCGACGGTCGACCACCGAGGCGGCCACCGAGCACCCGCAGCCACGAGGCGAACGACGTTATTCCGTCAAGAATCGTGTGCGGGTAGGCCGAGCACCCACAGCCACGAGGCGAACGAACACAACCGGTCTGTATCCCAGCACCACGGGCTGGGAAGCCGCCGACTCACCTGTCATGCATCGATCCGTCGAGCTGTAGTCGATTGACGGGTGGATAGTTCGAGATGTACGGATGCCTCGAACCGAAGGTCTCATCGTATGAGACTCCCCGACCCGGCTCATTGTTCGGGTTAAGCATGTCGCCTGCGAACGCATAGTTCCCGACCGCAAAAAGTCGACCGAGTGTCGCGCATTGGGAAAATTACCCTTTCACTGATCCTTGCAGTCCGTTGATGAAAAACCGTTGTAACCCGATGAAAAGAACAGTGATGGGAATCACAATAATTAGTGCGGCCGCCATGACCTGATTCCATTGCACGACATTTGATGAAAGCAAGCTCTGCAGTCCTACCGGAAGTGGAAATTTCGTCGGGTCGTCGTTCGTCAGCGTTGGGAGTACATACTCATTCCAGGCTGCTACGAAGTTGAGAATGGTGATAGTGACAAGTGCCGCACGGGACAGTGGGAAGTAGACACGCCAGAATATGCCAATTTCGGAACAGCCGTCCAGCACCGCTGCTTCATGTACCTCATAGGGGACGGAGGCGTAGTACGAACGCATCAACACGATGGCAATGGGCCCAGCGCCACAGGCCACCGGAAAAATCACGGCCAGCGGTGTTCCGTTCAGCCCGAGTTCCTGATCGAGGATCACAAGCGGCAATAGAACCGTGACACCCGGGACGAAGAGAGCACCCACAAGAATGGCAAAGAGAGTACGCTTTAGTGGAAATTGCAGGAGGGCAAATGCGTATCCGGCCAGAGGGAACACAATCAAGATCACCAGGCACGACCCAACGGCAATCACGGCACTGTTGAATAGAAGCAGCGGCACGTTGAGCGCCTCAAACGTGTCAATGAGTGTCTGTATGGTTGGTGGTGAAGAGAACGGAAAAGGATTGGTCAAAACCTGCTGATTGGTCTTCAAAGCCCCACCGAGCATGATGAAGAACGGAAAAACGGAAACTACCGCATAGATCAGGAGCAAAACAATAATGATGACTCGGAGGCTGGCCCGTTTTACGGCGTTTCTCTCGGCAGTGCTCGGCTTCCCTGATCGAATAGAGTGTGGAAGCTGCGTTGTCGTCATTGGCGGCTCCTTAGTACTCGAAGATTAACGATGGCCAGGATGATCGCCACCGCAGCGAGCAGCCAACCGAGTGCGCTCGAAAAACCCAGGTCGGTAATACTGCCAAAGGCAAACGAATACGACTGTAAGCCAAGGGTGTTCGAGGCATTGACCGGGCCACCATTGGTCATAAGTAGATATAATTGATAGTTCTGGAGAGCCTCGCGAAGCATTATGACCACAACGAGCGCAGTGACTGGATTCAATAGTGGGACAATGATTGTCCAGATCGTGCGTACCGTTGAGGCTCCATCCACTCGTGCGGCCTCGATAACACCGTCGGGAATAGTTTGCAATCCGGTCAGAAAAAGCAGCATAGCGATCGGCACATTTGACCAAACCTGCACCGCAATAACCGCAGCGAGGGCAGTCGTCGTGTTGCCGAGAAATCCATCCACCGGGGCAAGGGAATGCAGCCCAAGCGCACGGAGAACAGCATTCACTGCCCCATCCGGCTGGTACATAAACCGCCACGCGTAATAGACAGCAATTCCCGTCGTCACAAATGGGATGAAGTACACCGTTCTTATCAGTCCGCGTAACCGTCGAACCGAGTTGACAAGCAGCGCCAGCGCGAGCCCAAGCACGAGCACGACAATCGGAAGGACCAGCATTCCCACCAGGGTATTGACCGTGGCCTGAGCAACCTTGGGAGACACGGCGGGGTTTCCTCCCAACAGCGCGATGTAGTTTTCCACACCGACCCAGGTCCAGTCGGGTGAGAAACCATTCCATCGGGCAAAACTGAGCAAGAACCCGTACACCACCACGTACACACCAAAGACGGCAAACAGAATCACCGCGGGAGCAACAAAAAGTAGACCTACCCACTGACCTCGCCGGAGGTGCCGGGGCGCGGCCCAGCGCCTATACGGCGCGAACATCTAATTTACAGCCTTCCAAGCTGATGTGTACAGCTGCGAAATAGTGTTTGCAATGTCAGGGATAGATGCCGACTTTGCCGGAAATTTCGCCAGTTGAACCGCCGTGTCGTGCGCAACAGTCCCACCAGGGTCAGCAGAAAAGTCGTTGGCGGCAAAGGCAGTTTGCCCTGCTGCCGGGGAAGTCACCAACGCTACAAGTTGTTTAAGCAGCGGAGAACTCAAAGAGTCGACTGGAATCGTCGCAGCGGGCAGATCAAGCGTATTCTCGGCAAAAGCGGTCGCTCCCTTGACGCTGGTCAAGTATTTTAGAAAGCTTATCGCTTGTGCGCGGTGCTTAGAGGTGGACGAGACTGCTCCAGAAATCAGTGGACTTGCTTGATAACTTATCCGACTGCTGACACCTCCGGAAGCCGCCGGTACTGGGAATATTGTAACTTGGTCTGGGCTGAGTCCGAAAGTACTCAGCGACGACAGGGTGAAGGTGCCACCGACAACCCACGCGGCTTTGCCCGATGCGAAAGCCTGGTCGGCCTGATCGATCCCGAGACCGAGCACACCCGGTACCCACAGCGGGGTTAGCTGGTTATACAATTCGAGCGTCTTGATGCTCGCTTCGGAAGCCCACGACGGGTTTTGAGAACGACCCTGCCTCCCATAGAAAGCATCAGCACCGAGGTACGCGTACGCCATCGGTCGATACAGCCAGTAATAGCCAGTTTCAGGCACCTGCAGTCCGGTGGCGAGTCCACCCGTCGAACTATCGTGAGCCTGGGTTTTCTGAATCGCTGCAACCCACTCCTGCCATGAGGCGGGAGTAGTGGACGGATCTACACCTGCGGCGGTGAGAAGTGTCTTGTTGGCGTAAATGACACCGGGGGTTCCCGCCATGTAGGGTACCCCGTAGAAGTGACCCGCCTTGAGATTATTGAGAGTTGTTGTGGGATCACTACCTGAGTTTTTGATGGTCTCCTCAGTGAGAGTGGCCCCCTTGATGACGCCCGGGAGAAGTTGATCCTGCCATGATGACGTAAAATCGTCGGTGATGTCTTGCACGATACCTGCTTGCGCGAGCTTCCAGTCACCGCCCTGGCTGTGAATCGAGATGATGTCCGGTAGCGTCTTCGACTTCGCCGCCGCCTGGATCTTCGTCCGATAAGCATCATCGGGAGTGTATACACTCACCTTCACCGTCATATTGTTCTGCTTACCCCAGTCAGCTCCCGCCGCCTCAAGCGCCTTGATTTCAGACTGTTTGAAAGTCCACACGGTGAGAACACTGTCACCTCCACCCTGGCTCGAGCAGGCCGAGAACGCTGCAACCGCAGCAAACGTGCTCAGGACGGCTAACAATTTGCGCGATCGCCTCATTGCAACCCCAATTCATGTATGAGGATGGGAACCCCACCAGTGCGAACACTAGCAAGGCTGCAGATGCAGTGTCAACCCATCACCGAGTTACCGATCTTCTCGGCGGCGGTGTCACCAGAGCGTGTCAGTGTTCCTCGCAACCACTCGTGCAGCACTTCCCCGACGATCTCCAGCACGCACAAGTCACGCCGAGGGGAACCCGCACACACGGTTACAGTCACGGCAAAGATGTTCATGGTCTCGCCGGTAACGGCACGTAGGTTTGGCCACATGATTTCGCATTGAGGGTGTGGCGGGAATGATTGACCGCTGCTGTAGGCATCCGTTGGATGCCTACCAAGACACCGATAGCACAACAGGTCAAGCAGATCATGACGCTACTCTCCGCTGTCCCTCGCAGGGGGTGATGACCGGCCTCGGGCGTTCGGGTGTGGGTATCGGTTATGACGCGTAATGTGTGGGGCGGGGTTGGCCTTGAGTTTTGTGTGTGTGTTTAGTTTGTGGGTTGGTTGTCGCTGAGCCATTGTTCAAATTTTTCGAAGAATTGTACACGGGCTTTTCTTCTGAAAAACAGGGCGTCGCGTCCTGAGGGCTGGAAGTGTTCCAAGAGGCCACTGATGGGTGACCCTCCTTCTATTTCATCATCTATGTATTGGCCATAGTCCCACGCTATTTCAAGCTCTGCGAAGTCTGTGCGAAAGTCGAAGAGTTCGGGTTTAAACTCGTTGAACAGCAGGTGTAGTATGTACCACCGCCAGAAGGCACGTGCGGCACTGTTTGTGCGGAGTTCAGTGTCCGGATCGTTGAATACGAGAGGTATCTCGTAGAGCTCGTTATCAGACAGTGACGCGAGACGCAGTTCGGATTCAGTGAGGGGAAGGTTCCGTTGTTTACGATCGGCCATGAGTTTCACAATAAACCGGGCATCGACCAGTCCCAGTCTGTATCCAAACTGCAGTGTGTGAAAGGAAAGACCATCAGTTTCAGACCCGAAGATCTGAAGCTTGGCTGATTGTGGGATCGGCACCACATCCATTGGACAACCCGCCAGCGCATGCGCTATTGTGTCGCGGAGTCCGTCAAACCAGTCTTTCGTCGCTGCTATCGCACTCCACAGCTCTTCCTCGAGTTCTCGTACGACTTTCTTGGTGAATCGTCCGAGAGCTCGTATCTCGGAAGGCCGGGTGCTGTAAGGAGTTCCCGATTCCGAATAGCGTCGCCAGAACTCGTTGGAGTCTGCGCCCCACATGAGTTGAAACCATCTCATGTCGATGGTGGGGTTTTCTTTTCTGCTCTTCCGGTAGTCGATGAGAGAGCGCAGTATCCACCAGCGCCAGAACGCATTCGCTACCCTGTTTGCGCGGAGTTCAGGCTCAGAATCGGTGAACAGCAAGGATACCTCATCGAGCTCATTTTCACGCAGTGAGGCGAGGCGTAACTCGGTTTTACTGAGAACAATGCCTCGTTGTTCACGATCGGCCATAAGTTCCACAACAGCTCGCGCATCCACCAGCCCTAACCTGTACCCAAACTGCAACGTATGCACAGAAAGATAATCAGCTACAGAACCGAGAGTCTGAAACTGAGCCAAGCAACCAATCGGCACGATGCTACCCGCCAGAATATTATCTGCCAGCGTATTGCGGGCTCGTTCGAACCAACCGTACACCACATCCAGCTCATCCAACATATTCTCTCCTATCTGACTTTTTCTCTGCAAAACAAATATACCAGGCCTCTACGTTTAGTAACCCATTCCTAACTATCAGTATAAGTATTACCAAACTTCTTGCTGACTGCCTGACCTTCACTTTGATGCTCAGTCTGCGAACACCATTGTCTTGACTGACCTTCGCAAGGATACAAACCTCATCCGACCGGGTGACTTTTGGCGAGTTATCTGATTCGATAACAACCTCTTGCTGTTTTTGCGGGGCGGAGCACCGCAAACCTCACGCGCCCGGGTGTGGGCTGGGGTATCGGTTGTGGCGTACGATGCGTGTGGGCGAGGGGCTGGGGTATCGGTTGTGGCGCGCGATGCGTGTGGGCGAGGGGCTGGGGTATCGGTTGTGGCGCGCGATGCGTGTGGGCGAGGGGTTGGTGTTGAGTTGTGTGCATAGTCAGGTTGTGGGTTGGTTGTCGGTGAGCCATTGTTCAAATTTTTCGAAGAATTGTGTGCGGGCTCGTTTTCCGAAAAACAGGGTGTCGCGTCCTCGGGGGTGGAAGTGTTCCCAGAGACCACCGATGGGAGATCCTCCTTCTATTTCATCATCTATGTATTTGCCATGGTCCCATGCTATTTCAAGCTCTGCGAGGTCTATGTAGGGGTTGAAAAGTCCTGGTTTGAACTTGTTGAACAGCAGGCGTAGTATGTACCACCGCCAAAAAGCACGTGCGGCACTGTTGGTGCGGAGCTCAGTGTCCGGGTCGTTGAATATGAGAGGTATTTCGTAGAGCTCGTTGTCAGGTAGTGACGCGAGACGTAGTTCGATTTCAGTGAGAGGGAGGTGCCGTTGTTTACGATCAGCCATAAGTCTCACGATAAATCGCGCGTCGATGAGTCCTATTCTGTACCCAAACTGCAGCGTATCAAGGGAGAGGTCGTCGGTTTCAGGCCCAAAAGTCTGAAACTTGGCTGATTGCGAAATGGGCACCCGTTCCCCTGTCCAACTTGTCAGCATATCCGCTATCGTGTCACGGACCGCGTCGAACCAGTCTTTCGTTACCCCTATCGCACCCCACAGCTCTGTCTCGAGCCCTCGTACAGTTCTCTCAGCGAATCGTTCGAGATTTCGCACCTCGGAATGCCGGGTGCTAAAAGAGCTTGGTGGTTGATAATAGCGTTGCCAAAACTCGTTGGGGCCTGAACCCCACATTATTTGAAACTCGAACATGTCGACGGTGGGGTCTTCTTTCCTGCTCTTCCGGTAGTCGACGAGGGAGCGTAGCATCCACCATCGCCAGAACGCATTCGCTACCCTGTTTGCGCGGAGTTCAGGCTCGGAATCGGTGAACAGCAGGGACACCTCGTCAAGCTCAGTCTCACGCAGCGACGCGAGGCGTAGCTCCGTTTTGCTGAGAACAATTCCTCGTTGTTCACGATCGGTCATGAGTTCCACGACAGCTCGCGCATCCACCAGTCCCAGCTTGTACCCGAACTGTAGCGTATGCACAGAAAGATAATCAGCTATAGAACCGAGAGCCTGAAACTGAACCAAACACCCAATCGGCACGATCTTACCCGCCAGAATATTATCCTCCAGTGTATTGCGGGTCCGCTCGAACCAACCGTACACCACATCCATCTCATCCAACATATTCTCTCCTATCTGACTTTTTCCTTGTAAATAAATACACCAGTCTCCCACGTTTGGCAATCCGTTCCTGGCTATCAGCATAAATATTACTAGACTTCTTTCCAATGACCTGCCCGCTCACCTTGACACCCAACCCGCGAACACCATTGTCTTGACTGACCTTCGCAAGGTTACAGACCTCACCTAACCGGATGATTTTCAGCGAGTGACCTGATTCAACAACAGTTCCCTGTTATTTCCGTGAGGTGGGGTGTCACCGTTCTCACACGCCCGGGTGTCGGTTGTAGCGCGTGATGTGTGGGTGTTGAGTTTTGTGTGGTCAGATTGTGGGTTGGTTGTCGTTGAGCCATTGTTCAAATTTTTCGAAGAATTGTTCGCGAGCTCGTGATTTGAGAGAACCAGGGTCGCGTCCTCCTGGTTGGCAGTGCCCCCGGAGTCCGCTGATGGGTGCGTTCCTCTCTATTCCTTCTGTGTGTCGATCATAGTCCCATGCTATTTCAAGCTCTCCGAGATCCATAAGGGGATCCGAGGGTCCAGATTTCCAACTGTCGAACAGCAAACTCAGTATCCACCAGCGCCAGAAGGTGCGGGCGGCGCTGTTTGTGCGGAGTTCGGTTTCCGGATCATTGAATATGAGAGGTATCTCATAGAGCTCGTTGTCAGGCAGGGACGCGAGGCGTAGCTCAGTTTCGGTGAGGGGAAGGTTCCGTTGCTTACGATCGGCCATAAGCTTCACAACAGACCGGGCATCGATCAGTCCTATTCGGTATCCGAACTGCAGTGTATCAAGAGAGAGACCATCAGTTTCAGGCCCCCAGGCCTGAAACTTGACTGATCCTCAAGCTCGTCTTCGCGCAGCGATGCGAGGCGCAACTCGGTTTTGGTGAGAAGAAGACCTCGTTGCTCACGATCAACCATGAGCTCCACAACAGCTCGCGCACCCACCAACCCTAGCCTGTACCCGAACTGCAACGTCTGAAAGGGGAGCCAGTCAGCCTTAGGCCCCAGAGCCTGAAACTGAGCCAAACACCCAACCGGCACAATCTTACCGGCCAAAATATCTTCCGCCATCGCATTACGAATCCGCCCAAAAGACCAACCGCTCACCGAACACCCACCTCACTCAACATCCATCTCCTCTACTTTCCTCTCTCGAATGCCGAGTGCTTCAGGTTCCTGTGTTTGACAATCCATGTATGAAAACCAGGATAGTTGTTGACTTCGCCGCTTACCTTGACTTGCAATCCAAAAGCACCATCATGATTGCCTTTAGTGTGCTTCGTAAGGATACGAATCTCGCCTGAACGAATAATTTTCGGCTGGAACCACGCACCTGTAGCATGAAAAGAGTCTTTGCCACGCTTGATATTTGGGCTTCCCACCCGTGG
>NAEP01000027.1 GCA_002529645.1 Candidatus Lumbricidiphila eiseniae
CGGGTTCAGGATGTGTTGTCTGCTCCGGCAGGGCCTGGGTTGACTGTTACTTGCCCAACGCAGTCGCTGGCTCCGGAGGGCACGTTGACATGCACGGCTGGTCAGTATGTGGTGACGCAGGCTGATATCAAGCACGGCAGCATCACGAGCACCACAACGGTATCGGGCCAGGCATCAACCCCGGCCGACGGCGTCGTACCATCACGCACCGTAACAGAATCACCGTCCAGCGGAACTGTCAAGGTTGTCGCAGCGAAGACGAAGAATGGGCTAGCACAAGCCGGGATCGACCCGCTTGTCCCGTTCGGTGGCGCCGGGGTGCTGGTGCTTCTCGGTGGCATGGTTCTGCTCATCGCACGTCGCCGCCAGGCTGCGAACGGCTGAGTCCATAGGAAATTAGGAAACCACTCAAACTCGGTGTGGCGCTACCTTCGGGTAGCGCCACACCGAGTTCTTTTTTGAGGGGAATAGGAGATGGAACGCAGCACATGGATAAACCGATCCGAGTAACCATCGTCGGTGTCTGGCAAGAGAGCTTGGATAGTTTCCCGTCTGATGCCTGGTTCGTCGACGGGTTTGGAGCGCGGATTGGAGAAACACGCGTCGAGGCCGGTACAGACGGTTCGATTCTGTACGTAGGACTCGGATCCGCAATGGAACCGTCGCTCGGCGCAATTCGTCGAGCGGGAATGGCAGCAGGACGGAAACTGGTCGAGTCGTTACCCCGCGTGATCAGGGCGGATTCACTCGTGAAACCAGTCGTGGCAACTAGCTCGTTTCACACCGAGCAATTGCCGACACCAACTGTGCTATCGGCTGTAGCCGAGGGACTTAGCTATGGTGGATACCGATTCCGACTACTTCCAGACCTGGAACAGTCCTCACTGACACCGACGTACACCGTGGATGATCGAGTGACAGGTCATGACCTAACCGCATGGAATACTGGACTGCTCGTTGGTTCTGCGGTAAACACTGCGCGGAGCCTGGTGAACATGCCGCCGTCGTTGCTCACCCCGGAAGCTTTTGCTCAGCGAATGATCAGTCTCGTGACAGGCTCCGCCATACAGGTTCGTGTCCGCGATGAGGATGAGCTTACTGCAGAAGGATTCGGAGGAATTCTCGCCGTAGGGAGGGGAAGTCACTACGCTCCAAAACTGCTTGAACTTCGGTATGGGAACGGGAACCCGGACCTCGCTATGGTGGGCAAAGGAGTCACTTTTGACTCTGGTGGCCTTTCCCTTAAGCAGCCGGATGCGCTCATGACCATGAAAAGTGACATGAGCGGGGCAGCCGCGGTCTGTGCGGCGTTCAGTATCCTCCCGACTGTTGCCCCCGACCGGTCGTTTGTGGGAATTATCCCGCTCGTCGAAAATATGCCCGGTGCAAGGGCCATCCGACCGGGAGATGTCGTTGAACTGCGTTCCGGACACACCATTGAGATCCTCAATACCGATTTTGAAGGACGTGTGATCCTTGCGGACGCGCTTACTCGTGCCGCCGAGTTCTTCCCCCGGGCCATCCTAGACATGGCCTCACTGACCTACGCTGCAACGCACGCACTCGGTGATAATCTGGCGGCTCTTGTGACCAACGATGACGCCTTCAGCAGCCTCATTGAAGCGGCGGCGGCGGCTTCAGGTGATGGTGTGTGGCGAATGCCGCTTCAGCCTGACCTAGCTTTTCAGATTGCGTCGGATATCGCTGACTTTTCGAACTTCCCGGGCTCGAGGTCCGCGCGCGTGTCGAGCGCAGCGCTCCTGCTCAGCCAATTTGTCCCGGCTGGTACGCAGTGGGGGCATGTGGATATGTGCGGCCCCAGTTGGCGTGATCATGTCTCAAGATGGGGCACCAGCGGTGGTACCGGGTATGGTGTGCGACTAATCATCGAGCTTGCTCAACGACTTGGGCAACCACCTGCTGTTCCCTGACATCCGCATCAATCCCGGTGGAGACAGGTGTCTGAGGTGAGGCCACCCCGGCCTGAGGTACGAGGTTAACCGGCCTGCCGCCACGCCCGTTCAATAGCGCTTGTTGCGGCTTCCGTAATCTCCAGGGCAACGGGAAGGTCAGCTTCGGTCAACGCGTACTGTGCACCGAGAAAATTGATGGTACCGATGGTTTTACCCTCGACCACGACCGGGGTGTTGATGATGGAATCACAGCCCAGCGACTCGATGGTTGCCCAGTCGAAGAAGAATTCACGCACGGCAGCCCGGTCAGAGCCGACATAACCGCGTTGTCCCACAACGACCTGTTCGTTCCAGATCGGCGACGACTGCGACGGGTCAAGCTTCTTACGGCCGCCAACCGGATAGATCTCGGGATGGGTCGAATAGACCCGTTCTACCTCGGTGTCGCCGGGTAGATGAACGGTGACCGTAAAGAGAATGAGGGGAAGTCGGCGGAGGGCATCGTCCGATGCGTCGGCAAGGGTGGCATAGGGGATGGTGGTCACGGTTTCTCCAGGTGGGCCAGCGGCATCGGCAGTGGGTGAGGGTGAGGAGGAGGCAGGGCAGTTTGACGGGAGGCTGAATCGGTATGAGGAAAGCATAGGGCCATGGTGCCCGCCGTGTGAAGGATGCGCGTGGGCAGCAGACGAGGCAGGAGGGTTCACATTGCATGGTGCCCGCCGTGTGAGGGATGCGCCCCGACGGCATGTTAGCGAAGAGGTACCGTTCTCATGGTGCCCGCCGTGTGAGAGATGCACAGGGCAGAGTACATCACGGCATGCCTTGCACGGGATGGATGCCCCGAGCAGCGCGGGTCAGGGCATCCCGACAGGCGACGACAGCCGGTCGGGATGCCGCAGCACGCCGGGCGGAGGTGAACACCTCGCGCTCCGGCTTCTCTGGAAGAGGGAACAGCGTCACGGTCGGAGCGTCACCGGCCCACACGAGATCGGGCAGCAGTCCAACGGCCAGACCCGAGCGGACGAGTCGGATATGAGCCATGAGGTCGGCGGTCTCATAACGGACATCCGGTTCAAACCCGGCGGCACGGCAGAGTTGCTCTGCCCACTGGCGGGATGCGGTGCCCACGGGTTCCATCACCCACGCTCGGTCGGCGTGCGCGGACAGCGGGCGGGCTTCGGCCGGGGCATCCGGTGCGAGAGCGAGCCGAATGTGATCGGTGATGAGAACCACTCGATCAAGGTCGGCGCGATGCGCCCGGGTGTGACCGGGGTACTGTTCCGCAACGACGAGATCGTAGTCACGGGCCGACACCTCAAACAATCCGGCATCAGGCTCGCGCTCGGTAACCTCGACCCGAAGATCGGGATGCTCCGCCCGCAGTATTCCGAGTGCCTGCGGAATGATGGCGTGGGCGGCCGACTGGAACACGGCGATGCCGACGGTTCCGTTGACCGTGGTGAGGGTCTGGGCCACGGCGGCCTCTGCCTCTTCGAGCCGGTCGAGGATGGTACGACCGTGATGTACGAGCGCATCGCCCTGGGGAGTGAGTTGGACCCGCCGCCCTGCCGCCTCGAGCAGCGGAACACCGACCTCGCGTTCGAGTTGGCTCAATTGCTGCGAGACGGCGGAGGGACTGTAGGCGAGGGCCTGTGCAACGGCAGCGAGGGTGCCACGCTGCTTGAGTTCCACGAGAAGACGCAGTCGGCGGGCGTCGAACATATGATTCTCCGGGGATAAGAGGGGGATGAGGAATGTGTCGAGAACGGTGGGCAGGTGGGTCAGTGATTCTTTGGGTGCGAGTTGATCAGGCTGACCCCTCTGATCACGGCCCGCCGGGTGGGTCAGTGATTCTTTGGGTGCGGGAGGGGGAGAGGTCAGGATAAGCGGCGGAACAACGGCGATTCCATGATTCTTTGGGTGCGGGAGGGGGAGAGGGACACGGAACAGAGGTGTGGTAACGGTGGCGGAGTTTGGTGCACGCGTCAGCCAGGCATCCATATAGTAAGTAAATATACATGGTATTCGTAAGAATCATTCGCTTTACTGAACGATTGGGAAGGGTCACACTGGTCTCAGCGCGCACACAACACCCACGTCGTGGGCCGACCGATCTGAGAGCCGCCGTGACCAGTAGCCAACCTCCCGCAAACACCGTTCGTTCGCTGACCACCGACGTTCACGGTGCCGACGTTCACGGTGCCGACGTTCACGGCACCGAGGGTCACGGTGCCGACGTTCACGGCACCGAGGGTCACGGTGCCGACGTTCACGGCACCGAGGGTCACGGTGCCGACGCCACCGGAGTGCTCGGAGATATGCCATCCACCGATGCTGTCATCGCGCAGGTTCGCCAGTGGATTTCTGAGGCCTCTGCCCGCCCACTCCCGAAAGCAGCACGAATGCTCAACGGGGTCCTAAAAGACCGACACGGCCGTGCCTTCACCGTTGGTTTTGTTGACGGAGTGGTCCGTCCCGAATCCGTCACCGTGGCCGCCCACAATCTTCGGGAGGTTGCCAAGATTATCCCGGCTTTTCTACCGTGGTACCTCCGAGTTGGCGTGCGCGTGGGTAGTGCCGTGTCACACACTGTGCCGTGGATTGGTATTCCCGTTGCTCGCCGCGTGTTTCGAGGAATGGTCGGCGACCTCGTTCTCGACGCTAGCCCGGCGAAGCTGGGACCGAGACTCGCCCGCCTGCGCGACCCGCGGGACCGTCTTAACATCAACCTGCTCGGTGAGGCCGTGCTTGGCGAGCAAGAAGCACAGCGCCGATACAACGGGGCGTGCGACCTGCTCCGGCGTGACGATGTTGACTATGTTTCGCTCAAGGTATCCAGCGTTGTGAGTCACCTCTCAATGTGGGCGTTCGACGAGGCCGTGGAGCAGCTGGTCACCAGGCTCACCCCGCTTTACGAGATCGCGGCGAGAAACGCGGGCGAGCGCCATCCCTCTTTTATCAACCTTGACATGGAGGAGTATCGGGATCTTGACCTCACGATCGAGGTGTTTACCCGTATTCTTGATCAACCGCAGTTTGAGCAGCTGGAAGCGGGGATCGTGCTGCAGGCATACCTGCCCGACGCGCTGGGAGCAATGCAACGACTCAACGGCTGGGCGACGGCCCGGCGCGCGGCGGGTGGAGCGCCCGTGAAGGTGCGCCTCGTCAAGGGCGCAAACATTCCGATGGAACGCGTGGAGTCCGCGCTGCGCGGCTGGCCGCTTGCGACCTACACCAGTAAAGCCGACACCGATGCCAACTACAAGCGCGTGCTGCACTGGGCACTCACCCCCGAACGCACCGACGCCGTGCGGCTGGGTATTGCCGGGCACAACCTCTTCGACATTGCTCACGCCTACCTTACCGCGCAACAGCGCGGCGTGCTGGAGCGGGTTGAGTTCGAGATGCTGCAGGGGATGAGTCCGAATGTCGCCGCCGCTGTCCGGAACACGGTCGGGCATCTTCTGCTCTACACACCCGTCGTTAACCCGGCTGAGTTTGACGTCGCCATCGCGTACCTCATTCGCCGAATCGATGAACTCGCAAGCCCTGATAACTTTATGTCGGCTGCAGCCGATCTAGCCGACGACGACACCGTGTTTGAGCGCGAACGTGATCGCTACCTCGCCGCGCTTAAGATCCTGCAGGTCGGCGAGGAACCGGTGCCGAACCGGACACAAAACCGGACAGCGGAGGCAGCAGAGGCAACGGTATCGAGGGGGATGGCGCGTGGCTCTGGTTCGAGCACCGGTTCCCCCGCCGGCGCAGAATGTGGAGTGGATGGCGGAGCCCGGGGCATCCCGAACACTGACCGTGACCGGCGACTGCCCAGTGGCATCACGCCGGGCTTTCAGAATGAACCGGACACTGACACCGCTCGCGCTGCAAACCGCGAGTGGGGGCGGGCAATTATCGAACGTTCCGCTGGGTCTCGGTTGGGCGTTGCGACGACCTCGGCCTCGACCATAGCTGACAGAGCGTCCCTCGATCAACTGCTCGGTGCTGTCAGGACACACGCGCACGCGTGGGCGGCACGTCCGGTCAGCGAACGAGCAGAGATTCTTCACCGCGCGGGTGACATGCTTGCGACACACAGGGGCGCGCTCATTGAGGTGATGGCCGCCGAAGCGGGCAAGACGATTGCCGAGGCCGATGCTGAGGTCAGCGAGGCTATTGATTTTGCGCACTATTACGCCGAGCGTGCTCGGGAGCTCACCCAGGTCGCCGGGGCACGGTTTGTGCCCGCTTGTCTGACCGTCGTTATTCCACCGTGGAACTTTCCCGTTGCGATTCCGGCGGGTGGAGTGCTCGCAGCACTCGCTGCCGGGTCGGGGGTTGTCATCAAGCCCGCCTCTCTCGCGCAACGGTGCAGTGCCGTTATGGTGGAGGCGTTGTGGGCGGCGGGTGTTCCGCGCGAGGTGCTTGCGTTTGTGACCCTTGCCGACCGGTCGCTCGGTGAAACTCTGGTTGCTGACGAACGGGTAGACCGGGTTATCTTGACCGGCTCGTATGAAACTGCGGAACTATTCCGTTCGTTCCGGCGGGATCTGCCGCTGCTCGCCGAAACGAGTGGGAAGAACGCCATCATTGTGACCCCCTCCGCAGACCTGGAGATCGCGGCAGCCGATGTCGTGAAGAGCGCGTTCGGGCACGCGGGGCAGAAGTGCTCAGCGGCATCCCTTCTCATTCTTGTTGGCCCGCTCGCGACATCAGAGCGACTCCACCGACAGATTGTGGATGCTGCAACCTCTCTGCACGTTGGATACCCCACGGATCTGCTCACCGAGATGGGGCCGCTTATCGAACCGGCCCGGGGCAAGCTGTTGCGCGCCCTCACTCACCTGGAACCCGGTGAACAGTGGCTGCTACAGCCGCGGCAACTCGATGACAGCGGTCGACTCTGGTCGCCGGGAATCAAGACCGGTGTTGCGGTCGGCTCGTACTCGCACCTCACCGAGTTTTTTGGGCCGGTGCTCAGTATCATGCACGCGGCAACGTTCGATGAGGCAATCATGATGCAAAACGCTGTTGCGTACGGGCTTACAGCGGGGTTGCACACCCTCGATCCGCAGGAGTTGCAGATGTGGCTGGATCGGGTTGAGGCGGGAAACCTCTATGTCAACCGGGGTATCACAGGAGCCATTGTGCAACGACAGCCGTTCGGTGGTTGGAAGCGCTCGGGCGTGGGGGCAGGTGCTAAGGCGGGTGGACCGAACTACCTGTGTGCCCTCGGTGAGTGGGAGGCCGCGGCGCTAGAGAACCCGCCGGATGCATCGTCGGATGTCTCGCTGGAGCCTCGCGTTCGTGCCCTCGTCGAGGCATCAGTGGGGAGTCTGAGTTCAGACCAGGTCCGGTTGCTGTGGCAGTCGGTCCGGTCTGACGAACAGGCGTGGAGGGATGAGTTCTCACAGAGCCGGGATGCTTCTGCGCTCGGGTTTGAGCGCAATTTACTGCGTTACCGACCGGCGCCAACCCTCGTGCGTGTGGCTGCAGATGCGTCTATCGCGGATGCGGTGCGTGTCATTGCCGCGGGTGTGCGTGCCGGATCGCTGAGGAGGGTATCGCTGGATACGCCGTTGCCCGATGCCGTCGTGCGTGTGCTGAGCTCCGGCGGTGTTGATCTGGGGGTAGAGCCTGACCCGGAGTGGTTATTGACGCTCTCTCGCACCGGACTTGACGTAGAGCGGGTGAGGTTGGTGGGTGGTAGTGCTCGTGATCTCGCCGGTGCACTGAATGGATCGGTGGATATTGCGGTGTGGTCGCACCCGGTCACGCACGCGGGCCGGGTCGAGCTCCTGCCGTTCCTGCGCGAACAGTCGGTGTCGTTGACAAACCATCGATTCGGGATCCGAACCGAGTGGGCAGACGGTATTGTGTGAACTGCACGGGCGATCTGAGAACCGGGAGTGATCTCGGAGTGCTGACCGAGTGTGGATCCGGGGTGCCCCGGCAGCGTCGGCTCGTCCTGCTTGCCCCGTTTGCGCCCGCTTGCCCTGTCAAGAGGTCGCGATGTGTCGCGAGATTATCGACCGGAGCAACAATTTGTGACTTTCCGATGAATGCGTGGGCTTGTCGATTCCGCTGACAACGGCTCGGAAATGTTCAGTCGTCACGAATTTGTCCTCCAGTATTGACTGGGAGAAAAGGTACGTGTAGCCTACACATTAGCCCCAACTTGGAACCCCAACTTGGAGCCCGTTCCTTGGAGCCCGTTCCTTGGAGCCCGTTCTTTACCCGTACTTAAGGAAATTCAATGGCTTCAAGATTGAGACAGTCGATCGTAGCAACAAGCATTCTTGGCCTGGTTTGTTCGGTGCTCGTGTTCGCGAGTCCTGCTTCCGCGCAAGAGACTGAACCCGGTTTTTCCAAAGAATTGTTGGTGCCGCCTCCAGCTGGCAAAATTGCTACCGATGCTGCATCTTTGGTTGCAAGTTCAGCACCGGCAGAAAAACAACTTAAGCAGTCTGATCTCCAGACACCACAGATTAATTCAGACGGCACCGTGGTTTTCGTAACTGAAGGGGACACTCCGGGTGAGGCACAGGGGATAATTCTAAATGCGGATGCTGTGACCAGCCCGGGAAGTGGCGTTAGTGTGGGTTTGCCCGAGGTGGGGCAAAGCAGCGTCCCTAGTCTTGGATACGACAGTACCGTAGTGTTTGAAGGTGCTGCCGACAACAGCGACCTCGTTATCACATCTACCTCTACCGAGGAAGGTCACGTCACTTCAATTTTTACGGTCATTCCAGACAGCCATGCGTCGCGCGAGTATCGGTATTCAATTTCAGGTGGAACCCCACGACTACGAGACGACGGCGGAATAGATATTTATCAGACTCTGAGCGTTAAAGATATTGATGGCGTGCTTAAGAGTGGAGAATTTCTTGTCGGAAAGTTTGCTTCTCCTTGGGCAACAGATGCTAATGGAAAATCGATCTCAACGCACTACGAGATTGACGCTAGTACTGTCGTTCAAGTCGTGGATTTCACGCCTGATACTGCATTCCCTGTCGTTGCGGACCCTCAGTGGTGGCAGGTTGCCATTTCGGTAACTGTAGGTACTGCTGTTGGCACGGCGGTAGCTATTCTCCTCAAGGTTCCCGGTTGGGGTGCTGCGATCGCTGGTTGCGTTATTGGAGGAATGAACGCAATGTGGGACGGCCAAAACTTCTGGGGCACGGCATGGTCTTGCCTCCTCCACGGTTCTTTCGGGAGGCTTGCGATCACAATAAAGAACCTTGTTACCAAGTTTATGGCGGACAGAGGGTACCGGGTGTAATGGGTGCGACAGGCGGAACGCACAAGCCCACATCGAGAGCCATTTTCGTGCGGGCGAATCTTTGGATTCTAATCGAAGTGGCTACCTTTGGTTTGTTTGTTGCCTTTTTAACGCAAGGATTGGTGTTAGCTGCTACCGTTGCCATCATCGCATATTTCACAATCCCGTTCGTAAAGGCTCGGTTTAAGCCAAAACCTGACCCATCCAAGCTTGCCTCTCCTGAGACCGACCCTCCTGAGTGAAGGAGAAGTTCGAATCTAGGTGTGCTCGGCCATGAGGTTGGTGGTGGTTTGGGGTTGACGAGAGGAGAGCCTCCGGGGAGTGTGGTTTAACCTAGATCCAGCTACCGCTCGGAGGTTCTCATGTCTGGCCGTAATGCTCGTCTGAGTGTTCATGGTAGGCGGTTGGTCGCTGATGGAACTTGGATTCGATGACCGGACAACTGCTCTGAGCCTCATAAGGAAGACCACGGTCCGCCGCGAACGCGACACGCTCTGGTGAACTGGCGCATATAGATGTCAAAAAATTGACCGTATCCCCGACACTGTCCCGAGTGGAACACCGATGCCGAAAGCGGGCTGGGTCGGTTATGAAACGATCTACCAGTGGGCCTGCCACACAAACCGGCAACGCTGGCAGTTCCACGCTGTAATCTTTTCACCCGTACACAGCACTACTTGAAGCGTTCCAGCGGGTCAGCATGGCGCTCCCGGAATATCGTTTCTCCGCGCGCAGGATCTGTATATGGATTGGCACACCGGCTCACGTGGAGCCGGAAATTTCATCGCCACTTTATTTCGAAGATGCTGCTTCTGCCGGAGTCACCATCGAGATACTGTCAATTCCGATCGGTCCCGCGACAACCAGACCGGTTCCACTCAGCAGCGTCACCAGCCGCGTTCGCATTTTTTCGCTCCCCCTGCCTCACCGTGGCCTGCGATGTGCTTCCGCGATGCTCGCGCACACCCACCATCTTGAATCGTGCCGAGTACCATCAACTCCGCCTCGTTCTGGGGTGTCATTGATTTCTCCTGACTTCCACGTCAGTTCTCGACTACACACCGACCCGGTATGCCTGTCCGACGCTACTTGCCGAGCCAGACAATGACTGGTGAGCGGTCTAGCAATACCGATCAGGACAATCTGTGTTCTCACATTCACGTGTGAAGTGCACCGCTGCGGTGGTGTGGTGCTCGTTCGTAACTGTGTTGCCATGCTGCATAGGTGTTGTTCCCACAAACACGAACAACACCGGGTGTTGCGCTTCCACCTCGAACACGGGAGTCGGAGAGCGGGTGATCAGCTGGGAGTTTTAGCTGCCACGCTTCCACCTCGAACACGGGAGTCGGAGGCAAAACACCCGCCCAGCGCACTCACAACCTCCGTGGGAACAACACCTAAGGTTGACTCATGACGTATTCGGTTGCCGTCGCGGGTGCCTCTGGCTATTCCGGGGGCGAGATTTTGCGGCTGCTTGCGGGGCATCCCGAGTTTGAGGTGCGCACCGTCACTGCACACCGCAATGCCGGGCAGTCGCTGGTCGCGGTGCAGCCACACCTGCGCTCGTATATCGGACACACCCTTGTCGAGACGAGCCCAGCAGCGCTCGCACGGCACGACGTTATTTTTCTCTGCCTTCCGCACGGTGCCTCGGGGGAGCTTGCGGCAACCCTGCCCGAGGATTCGCTTGTTGTAGATTGTGGGGCCGATCATCGATTGCAGAGCTCGGCGGACTGGGCGAGGTACTACGGTGGTGACTATTTTGGAGCCTGGGCATACGGGGTGCCCGAACTGCCTGTCTGCGCGGAGGCGAGCGCAGCCGCGTCGACGAGGGAATCATCAACCCTGATACCGTTCACGATGCAGCGTGATCACCTCCGCGGTGCCCGTCGAATCGCGGCACCCGGATGCAACGCCTCCACCGTTGCGCTCTCTCTCGCGCCCGGAATCGCGGCGGGCGTCATTGACGGTGCCGATGTTGTGAGCGTGCTCGCGGTCGGGCCATCCGGTGCGGGTAAAGCGCTGAAACCGCACCTACTTGCCGCCGAAATTCTCGGATCCTCGAGTCCATATGCCGTAGGCGGCATACACCGCCACGTCCCGGAGATCCTGCAGGCTGCGCGGTGGGCTGGTGCGAGCGCGCCAACGATTTCACTCACGCCTGTGCTGGTGCCGATGTCACGCGGTATTCTCGCGACAACGACTGCCCGCATGACCCCCGGTGTGGACACCGCAACCCTTCGTGCGGCGTGGGAATCCGCCTACGCTACGGAGCCTTTTGTGCAGCTACTGCCCGAGGGAGAGTTTCCCCGCACCGCCGATGTTCTCGGTGCAAACACCGTGCTGCTCGGACTCGCCGTCGACGAGCGTGCGGGTCGGGCCGTCATTGTGGCAGCGGTGGACAACCTGGGGAAAGGCACCGCGGGCGCGGCAATCCAGTCCGCCAATATTGCGTTGGGTATCCCGGAAACCGTCGGACTGAGTGTGAACGGAGTCGCCCCGTGAGCGTGACCGCAGCCGCTGGATTCGACGCCGCGGGAGTCGCCGCGGGCATCAAGAGAACCGGTGCGCTGGATCTCGCGCTTGTTGTCAACCGTGGCCCACTCACGCACGCAGCCGCTGTTTTCACGAGCAACCGCTCACAGGCGAACCCGATTCTGTGGTCGAAGCAGATCATTGCCGACGGTCGCGTTGACGCTATTGTGCTCAATTCTGGCGGTGCGAACTGTTTCACCGGCAGCGAAGGATTCCAGGTCACGCACCGCACAGCGGAGGCTGCGGCAACTGCGCTGGGTATCTCGGCCGGTGATGTGCTCGTGTGCTCCACCGGCCTCATCGGAGAACAGCTCAACCCGGAGGTGCTGGAAGAGGGCGTCTTGTCAGCGGTTGATCGACTTGCAGCAACGGTTGACGCGGGCCTCAGTGCGGCGCGCGCCATCATGACCACCGACAGCGCACCGAAGACGGTCATTGTTGAGGGTGGAGGGGCGCATGAGAGCGGGGGCGAGCGTAAGGGCAAGGGTGAGCGTGATGAGGGTAAGCGTGTGAGTCGGGATGCGGGTGCAGCCGCGACATCCAGCACCTTCACTCGTGATCAGACGACCGGATGGCGCATCGGAGGGATGGCCAAAGGCGCGGGTATGCTCGCGCCAGGGCTGGCAACGATGCTCGTGGTGCTCACCACCGACGCCGTTGTGAGCGCATCAGATCTTGACGCGGCGCTACGCGCCGCAACCCGGGTGAGCTTCGACCGGCTCGACTCCGACGGGTGCATGTCAACGAACGATCAGGTCACGCTGCTCGCGAGCGGTGCCTCGGGAATAGCCCCGGCGGCGGCAGATTTTACCGCGGCCCTCACCAGTGCGTGTCGTGACCTTGCACAACAGTTGCAGACCGATGCCGAGGGAGCCAGTCACGATATCACCATTGAGGTGCGCGGTGCCGCCACCGAAGACGACGCCGTGGAGGTGGGTCGAGCCGTTGCCCGCAACAATCTGTTCAAAGCGGCGATCTTCGGTAATGACCCCAATTGGGGTCGGGTGCTTGCCGCGATTGGAACAACCCGTGCCCCGTTCGACCCGTACCTGGTGGATGTCAGCATGAACGGTGTTCGGCTGTGCCATGCCGGTGCTCCGGATGCTCCGCGCGAGGCGGTTGATCTCACACCGCGGGCGACGCACCTGCTCATCGAGTTGCACGCGGGGGAGGCATCCGCGATGATCTGGACCAACGATCTCACCCACGACTATGTTCACGAGAACAGCGCCTACGCGAGCTGATACACCGCCGGATTTCCCGCGCACCACACCCACGATATGTCTTCAGCACCACCGGTATTGACCCGCACTCTCCAGCCCAATCACGACACAACCCCGACCCGAAACGCCCAGACCACCATGACCGACACCCACCACTCCGAATCCGCTGCCGCCAAAGCGCAAGTGCTTATCGACTCCCTGCCGTGGTTGAAACGGTTCTCTGGCGAGACGATTGTTGTGAAGTTCGGTGGCAACGCGATGGTGAGCGCTGACCTGCAGCGTGCGTTCGCCGAAGACATGGTGTATCTGCGATATGCCGGAATTAAGCCGGTGGTCGTGCACGGCGGTGGCCCACAGATCACCGCGATGCTTGACCGACTCGGCATTGCCAGCGAGTTCCGTGGCGGCTATCGGGTGACAACGCCCGAGGCGATGGATGTTGTGCGGATGGTGCTCTCTGGGCAGGTGAACCGCGAGATCGTGAGCCTCATCAACGAGCACGGGCCGCTCGCGGCCGGTATTTCTGGTGAAGATGCCGGGCTGTTCCGGGGGCGTCGCCGGGGTGCTGTGGTCGACGGTGTCGAGGTCGATCTGGGACTGGTCGGTGATGTGGTCGCTGTGGATCCCACGTCGGTGCGTGCCCAACTCGCAGCGGGACGCATCCCGGTGGTGTCGTCGATTGCGCCAGATCAGGATGCCCCGGGCCAGTCGCTCAACGTCAATGCGGACTCCGCCGCGGCATCCCTTGCCGTTGCCCTTGGCGCCGCCAAGCTCGTCATCCTCACCGATGTCGCGGGGCTGTACCGTGAGTGGCCCAACCGGGACTCGCTCGTGTCTGTTATTGACAGCGCTCAGCTGCGGACACTGTTGCCGAGCATCGAATCGGGCATGATCCCGAAGGTGACGGCGTGCTTGGAGGCGGTTGATGGCGGTGTGCCGAAGGCCGCAATTGTTGACGGCCGGGTGCCACACTCCATCCTGTTGGAGGTGTTCACGACGCAGGGGATTGGAACCGAGGTGGTTTCGGTCGGCGTGCAACCTGCCTGCTTCGAACAGTTGCTTGATACCACCCACGGCGATAACCTGCGGAGCAGCCAGTGATCAGCAGTCCCGTGCCCTCTCGTGTTCCCGCGATCCTCCGTGATTCCGCGATTCTCCGTGATCCCGCGGCACTGCCTGATTCCGCGGCATCCTCTGGCCTCACGACTCCTCGTGACCCCGCGGCCTCGTGGCAGCAGCGTGTCGACAACCGGATGGTGCGGTCAATCGGCGTACCACTGGCCAAGCTAGAGCACGGTGAGGGTGCCTGGGTGTGGGATGACACGGGCACGAGGTACCTTGATTTCCTGGCCGGTATTGCCGTCAACGCGCTCGGGCACGCACACCCGGCTTTTGTTGATGCGGTGTCGACGCAGGCAGCGCGTCTTGCCCACGTCTCAAACATCTTCACAACCGAGCCGGTTTTGGAACTGTGCGAGCGGATGATTCGGATCGCCGGTGCCGAACCACACGGGCGGGCGTGGTTTGGAAACTCCGGCACCGAGGCAAACGAGGCCGCGTTCAAACTGGCCCGGCTCAACACTCTTGGGGGCTCCCGCCCCCGTGTTCTCGCGCTCAATAACGCCTTTCACGGGCGGACCATGGGATCGCTCGCACTGACCGGCAAACCGCAGTTGCAAGAAGGGTTCGGCCCGTTGCCCGGTGGGGTGGAACACCTGCCGCCCACGGTGGACGCGCTCGCCTCGGCACTGGATGAACGCGTTGCCGCGGTGTTCGTTGAACCGATCCAGGGTGAGGCCGGTGTGATTGAACTGCCGGACGGATACCTCGTGGCCGCGCGGGAGCTCACCCAGAAGCACGGGGCGCTTCTGATCATCGACGAAATTCAGACCGGTGCCGCACGCACGGGCGAATGGTTTGCCTATCAACACGAGGGGATCATTCCCGATGTCGTGACGTTTGCAAAGGGGATCGGTGGCGGTTTCCCGATCGGCGGCATTGTGACCTCCGGGCGGGCATCCGAGCTGTTCACACCGGGTCAGCACGGGACAACTTTTGGTGGCAATCCGCTCGCCGCGGCGGCGGCAAACGCCGTGCTTGGTGAGATTGAACGGGCGAATCTTCGACAGAATGCGGCACTCCGGGGCATCCAGATCGCTGCTCGTGTGCGTGAGGAAGGATCAACTCTCGTGAAAGAGGTCCGCGGGCGCGGACTTCTGCTCGGTGTCGTGCTCGCCCAGCCGCGCGCGCGGGAACTCATGTTGGCGGCACTGCGGGAAGGGCTCATCGTCAACGCTGCCAGCGACAGTGTCATTCGGCTTGCACCGCCGCTCATCATCGGTGATGTGGAGGTTGAGGAATTCGCCCAGCGATGGGCGCGGTCGCTCGCGGTGATATCCAAGGCAGCGTCGTAGCCGATACCGTGGTGGTAACGAAGGAGAGTGTATGACCCGTCATTTTTTGCGCGACGATGACCTCAGCCCCGCCGAGCAGGCCGAGGTGCTCGATCTCGCACTGCAGATGAAGGCCCAGCGATTCGCACACCGCCCGCTGGCCGGTCCCCACACCGTCGCCGCCATTTTTGACAAGACATCAACCCGCACCCGAGTGTCGTTCGCGGTTGGAATCGCCGACCTGGGTGGGGTTCCGCTCGTTATCTCATCGTCCGAGAGTCAACTCGGCAGCAAAGAGTCGATTGCCGATACGGCACGGGTGCTGGAACGACAGGTGGCGGCTATTGTGTGGCGCACGTTCGCGCAGTCCGGACTGGAAGAGATGGCGGCAGATACCCGCATTCCGGTTATCAATGCGCTGTCCGATGATTTCCATCCGTGCCAGTTGCTCGCAGACCTGCTCACTATTCGGGAACGGTGTGGACCCCTCGCCGGTCGCTCACTGTGTTACCTCGGCGATGGCGCCAACAATATGGCGCACTCCTACCTGCTTGCCGGCGTGACGGCCGGGATGCACGTGCGCATTGGCGCACCTGTCGGCTACCTGCCGCGTCCTGATATCGTTGCCGATGCGCAGCGGATCGCGGCGACAACCGGTGGATCGGTGGTCGTGACATCCGCCCCACTGGATGCTGCGCGCAACGCCGATGTTGTCGCCACCGATACGTGGGTCTCGATGGGCCACGAAGCCCAGAAGGCTGCGCGGATGGTTGTATTTGGTGATTATCAGGTCACACCGGCCACAATGGCAGCGTCCGCGCCGACCGCGATCTTCCTGCACTGCCTGCCCGCGTATCGCGGGTACGAGGTCGCCGCCGAGGTCATCGACGGACCGCAGTCGGCGGTGTGGGATGAAGCGGAGAACAGATTGCACGCGCAGAAGGCGCTGCTCGCGTGGCTGTTAGCCCGGAGTGAGACCCCGTGAGCGGCTCGACTGATAACAGCACCCCCGGATCTCACGGCACCAACGAGGGAGCCCTCTGGGGCGCCCGATTCGCGCAGGGCCCTTCGCCCGAGCTTGTGCGCCTCTCCCGCTCCACGCACATCGATTGGCAGCTTGCCCCGTACGATCTAGCAGGTTCCCGTGCCCACGCGCGGGCTCTTGCTGCCTCTGGATACCTCACCGGTGCCGAGCTTGCCGCGATGATTGCCGGGCTTGACGAGCTTGATCGGCGGGTTGCGGCAGGAGAACTGGTCGCCGCCGACACCGACGAAGACGTGCACGGAGCGCTCGAGGCATCCCTTCTCACAGTCGTGGGCCCCGAACTGGGCGGCAAGTTACGTGCCGGCCGCAGCCGCAACGACCAGATCGCAACCCTTATCCGGCTCTACCTTAAAGACCACGCGGTGTTGATCGGGCGAGAACTGGGGCATCTCATTGACGCCCTGCAAGCTCAAGCCGAAGCGTACGCGACTGCGGTCATGCCGGGGCGCACCCATTTGCAGCACGCTCAGCCGGTGCTGCTCGCACACCACCTGCTCGCATACGGGTGGGCGTTTGCTCGCGATCTTGATCGTCTCGTGGATTGGTCGCAGCGAGCGAATGTCTCGCCGTATGGTTCGGGTGCACTTGCGGGCTCAACCCTCGGGCTTGACCCCGCCCTGGTTGCCCGTGATCTGGGATTGGGATCCGCGGCAGAAAATTCCATGGATGCCACGGCCAGCCGCGACGTTGTCGCCGAGTTCGCGTTCATCGCATCGGTGATCGGCATCAACCTGTCTCGGATCGCCGAAGACATCATTCTCTGGAACACGCGTGAGTTCGGTTTTGTCACCCTCGACGACGCGTACTCGACCGGGTCATCCATCATGCCGCAGAAGAAGAACCCCGACATCGCAGAGCTTGCCCGGGGCAAGGCAGGTCGGCTCATTGGCAACCTCTCGGGGCTGCTCGCGACCCTCAAGGGCCTGCCGCTTGCGTATAACCGTGATCTGCAGGAGGACAAGGAGCCGGTCTTCGACTCGGTGGAGACGCTCGAACTTGTATTGCCCGCCTTCACCGGTATGGTTGCCACACTGACGTTTCATGTCGAGCGAATGGCAGCATTGGCACCTGCGAGTTATTCACTTGCCACGGATGTCGCGGAGTGGCTCGTGAAACGGCACGTGCCGTTCCGCGATGCTCACGAGATCACCGGTTCCCTGGTCCGCTATGCGGAGAGGCACGGTCTCTCATTGGAGGAGGTGGATACCGCGGCACTTGCCTCGATATCCCCCCACCTCACCCCGGAGGTGCGGAGCGTATTGACGGTGGCCGGTTCCATCGCGGCTCGCGACGGAACCGGCGGTACCGCCCCCGCCCGCGTCGCAGCGCAGCATGTGCTTCTCACTGAGCGCGTGCGCCACCATCTTGCCCGCCTGTGTGAATAAATCTGCAGGGTTGGCTTTGGCCCTACGCACACAGGGTGTTCCGCGCCCCGACGGTCAGTGCGTACGTCGCGCAACGGCCGCCCCTACGCGCACAGGGCGTTCCGACATATTGGTTATGACAACCCCCGTCATGTGCTGCCGCCCCTACGCGCACAGGGCGTTCCGTCGGCCCGCAGGGGCGGCTCCCGATCTCTCCCGGTGCTTACCCGCCTCGATTCTTTGCCCTACGGCGTCTGCGGTGCCCGACAGCACTCCGCAACCTGTGTCCCTGGTATTCTTGCGAGGGTGCCCAACTCCGCCGTTCTCGCCGCCCAGCACAATGACGATACGTTTGAGGACATCTGGGAAGAGCTGAACTGGCGGGGCTGCGTGCAGGTCTCGACCGACCCAGCTGAGCTCAAGAAGCTCCTCGCGGGCGACCCGATCACGTTCTACTGCGGATTTGACCCGACTGCGCCGAGCCTTCATCTGGGCAATCTCGTTCAGCTTATTGTCATGCGCCGTCTGCAGTTAGCCGGTCACCACCCGCTTGGTCTGGTTGGCGGCTCGACGGGGCTCATTGGGGATCCGCGTCCTGCCGCTGAGCGCGCCCTCAACACGCACGAAACTGTCGCCGAATGGACAGGGCACCTTGAGCAACAGATGAGTCGCTTTCTTACGAAAGGTGGCGGTAACTCCCTGCGTCTCGTGAACAATCTGGTGTGGACTGTCGGGCTCTCTGCCATTGACTTTCTCCGCGAGATTGGAAAGCACTACCGCGTTGGCACGATGCTCAAGAAGGACGCGATCGCGACCCGCCTCGCTTCTGACGCGGGCATTAGCTACACCGAGTTCAGTTACCAGATCCTGCAGGGGTTTGATTTCCTTGAGCTTTACCGTTCGTTCGGGTGCGTGTTACAAACCGGCGGCAGTGACCAGTGGGGCAATCTCACAAGTGGCACCGATCTTATCCACCGCGTCGAGGGAGCGACCGTTCACGCGTTCGGAACCCCGCTCATCACGAACTCGGACGGTACCAAGTTTGGAAAGAGCGAGGGTAATGCGATCTGGCTGGATGCCTCACTGTGCAGCCCTTACCGGATGTATCAGTTCTGGCTCAATACCGACGACCGGGACGTCATCGAGCGCCTCAAAGTGTTCACGTTCCTCGGTCGATCCCGCATTGAGGAGCTTGCCATCGCGGTCGTGACAGAACCGTTCAAGCGGGAGGCTCAGCGCGTTCTCGCAGCCGAGGTCACAAAACTCGTTCACGGACCAGATGTCACGGCGGCCGTCATCGCGGCATCCCGTGCTCTCTTCGGCAACGGTGACCCTACCAAGCTTGAGCCTGCGGCGTTTGAGGCCGCGCTCCGTGAACTGCCGCACATCACAGCAACGCGGGATGTCTCAGTCGCCCAGATTCTCGTTGATGTGTCACTTGCGACGAGCCTCAGTGACGCTCGTCGCGCGATCGGGCAGGGGGGTGTCTTCCTCAACAACGTTCGGGTCGTTGGCCAATTGGCTTCGCTCGCTGAGGCGGGAATCGAGCCCGGAATGGTGGTGGTGCGCCGAGGCAAGAAGACGCTTGCCGGCCTGTTTGTGGTGTGACGCGTGGGACCGCTCGGTGATGCGGCTTCGGGACCCGAATTCACCCGTGGGATGGCGCGACACGCCCGGGATTCAATAGTAACTTGCACCCCTCCCCGGTGCATCGTAGGCTAGAGACTCGTTGCCCCAAAGACGGGCTGGAGTGAAGGTCGGCTCGTGAGAGCAGAATAGTCTCCCTCGTCTCAAGCGGTACGACGGGCTGCGTGATTGGTCACTAGACCTCAGGCAGCAGGCTCGAAAAACTCGCAGAGGGTTTCGAGCAAGGCGAACACCACCTCGAGTGAGGCTTCCGCTGGTCGGGAGTTGAAGCGAGAGTGTCCGTTCCTTGAGAACTCAACAGTGTGCACTATGTTCAATGCCAAGTAATTGAACCCCCACTTCATTTCTGAGGTGGGGAATGAACCCCAGCCCCAGTAATGGGGCGGGATTCCTTTGGATTGACGGATAACAAGCCAGCGATGGCTTGTTCTGTCGCCAGTGATACAAATTTTCTATGGAGAGTTTGATCCTGGCTCAGGACGAACGCTGGCGGCGTGCTTAACACATGCAAGTCGAACGATGAAGGGGAGCTTGCTCCCTGGATTAGTGGCGAACGGGTGAGTAACACGTGAGTAACCTGCCCTTGACTCTGGGATAAGCGTTGGAAACGACGTCTAATACCGGATACGACCCTCAGCCGCATGGCTAGGGGGTGGAAAGAATTTCGGTCAAGGATGGACTCGCGGCCTATCAGCTAGTTGGTGAGGTAACGGCTCACCAAGGCGTCGACGGGTAGCCGGCCTGAGAGGGTGACCGGCCACACTGGGACTGAGACACGGCCCAGACTCCTACGGGAGGCAGCAGTGGGGAATATTGCACAATGGGCGCAAGCCTGATGCAGCAACGCCGCGTGGGGGACGAAGGCCTTCGGGTTGTAAACCTCTTTTAGTAGGGAAGAAGCGAAAGTGACGGTACCTGCAGAAAAAGCACCGGCTAACTACGTGCCAGCAGCCGCGGTAATACGTAGGGTGCGAGCGTTGTCCGGAATTATTGGGCGTAAAGAGCTCGTAGGCGGTTTGTCACGTCTGCTGTGAAAACCCGAGGCTCAACCTCGGGCCTGCAGTGGGTACGGGCAGACTAGAGTGCGGTAGGGGAGAACGGAATTCCTGGTGTAGCGGTGGAATGCGCAGATATCAGGAGGAACACCGATGGCGAAGGCAGTTCTCTGGGCCGTAACTGACGCTGAGGAGCGAAAGCGTGGGGAGCGAACAGGATTAGATACCCTGGTAGTCCACGCCGTAAACGTTGGGCGCTAGATGTGGGGACCATTCCACGGTTTCCGCGTCGTAGCTAACGCATTAAGCGCCCCGCCTGGGGAGTACGGCCGCAAGGCTAAAACTCAAAGGAATTGACGGGGGCCCGCACAAGCGGCGGAGCATGCGGATTAATTCGATGCAACGCGAAGAACCTTACCAAGGCTTGACATATGCGAGAACGCTCTAGAAATAGAGAACTCTTTGGACACTCGTATACAGGTGGTGCATGGTTGTCGTCAGCTCGTGTCGTGAGATGTTGGGTTAAGTCCCGCAACGAGCGCAACCCTCGTCGCATGTTGCCAGCACGTAATGGTGGGAACTCATGTGAGACTGCCGGGGTCAACTCGGAGGAAGGTGGGGATGACGTCAAATCATCATGCCCCTTATGTCTTGGGCTTCACGCATGCTACAATGGCCGGTACAAAGGGCTGCGAAACCGCAAGGTGGAGCGAATCCCAAAAAGCCGGTCTCAGTTCGGATTGAGGTCTGCAACTCGACCTCATGAAGTCGGAGTCGCTAGTAATCGCAGATCAGCAACGCTGCGGTGAATACGTTCCCGGGCCTTGTACACACCGCCCGTCAAGTCATGAAAGTCGGTAACACCCGAAGCCGGTGGCCTAACCGCAAGGAGGGAGCCGTCGAAGGTGGGATCGGTGATTAGGACTAAGTCGTAACAAGGTAGCCGTACCGGAAGGTGCGGCTGGATCACCTCCTTTCTAAGGAGCAACTGGAGACCACGGTCTTCCAGGCGCCGGATCCGAAGCACACGTCTTCGGCCGGTAGCTCAGGGTGGAACATTGACATAGGTATCAGTTCAATTGATTGGGTTTCAGTACGTCTTCTTCGGAAGAAAGGAACCAACTCGATCAAGATGTCTGGTACGTGCACACTGTTGGGTCCTGAGGGACCGGACAATAGCCCCGCACTTCCGGTGTGGGGCTAGCGGTTTCTTCAGACCTCTACCACACTCAGCGGCGCTGGGCGGGGTTGGGGTACTGGCCGTATGTTGAGAACTACATAGTGGACGCGAGCATCTTAGAAACGAGCCTACGGGTTCGTTTCACAAAGATTTGAGGGTGTCGTGACGGTGGCAACATCGGTGCGATACCCAACTAATCATTGGTCGACTGTCATCCCTCGGGGTGATGGTTTTCTAATAACTCATGTGATTTCAAGTTTCTAAGAGCAAACGGTGGATGCCTTGGCATCTGGAGCCGAAGAAGGACGTAGTAATCTGCGATAAGCCTCGGGGAGTTGATAAACGAACTTTGATCCGAGGATTTCCGAATGGGGAAACCCCGCTGGGCCCTTTGGGTGACCCAGTGACTCCCGCCTGAATATATAGGGCGGGTAGAGGGAACGTGGGGAAGTGAAACATCTCAGTACCCACAGGAAGAGAAAACAACCGTGATTCCGTTAGTAGTGGCGAGCGAAAGCGGAAGAGGCTAAACCAACCATGTGTGATATCCGGCAGGAGTTGCATGGTCGGGGTTGTGGGACCTTTCAGACTGTTCTGCCGAGCAGTCGCGGTGACGCGTACGTGATAGACGAGTCGGATTGAAAGCCGAACCAGAGAGGGTGTGAGTCCCGTAGTCGAAATCTCGTACCGGCCGGAGAGGTATCCCAAGTAGCGCGGGGCCCGAGAAATCCCGCGTGAATCTGTCAGGACCACCTGATAAGCCTAAATACTCCCAGATGACCGATAGCGGACAAGTACCGTGAGGGAAAGGTGAAAAGTACCCCGGGAGGGGAGTGAAATAGTACCTGAAACCGTTTGCTTACAAACCGTTGGAGCCTCCTTGTAGGGGTGACAGCGTGCCTTTTGAAGAATGAGCCTGCGAGTTAGTGATCTGTGGCGAGGTTAACCCGTGAGGGGCAGCCGTAGCGAAAGCGAGTCTGAATAGGGCGATTCAGTCGCAGGTCCTAGACCCGAAGCGAAGTGATCTATCCATGGCCAGGTTGAAGCGACGGTAAGACGTCGTGGAGGACCGAACCCACTTCAGTTGAAAATGGAGGGGATGAGCTGTGGATAGGGGTGAAAGGCCAATCAAACTTCGTGATAGCTGGTTCTCTCCGAAATGCATTTAGGTGCAGCGTTGCGTGTTTCTTGCCGGAGGTAGAGCTACTGGATGGCCGATGGGCCCTACAAGGTTACTGACGTCAGCCAAACTCCGAATGCCGGTAAGTGAGAGCGCAGCAGTGAGACGGTGGGGGATAAGCTTCATCGTCGAGAGGGAAACAACCCAGACCACCAACTAAGGTCCCCAAGCGCGTGCTAAGTGGGAAAGGATGTGGAGTTGCACAGACAACCAGGAGGTTGGCTTAGAAGCAGCCACCCTTGAAAGAGTGCGTAATAGCTCACTGGTCAAGTGATTCCGCGCCGACAATGTAACGGGGCTCAAGCACGCCACCGAAGTTGTGGCATTACCGTAATAGATAGGCCTTCGTGGTCCAGTCATGGTGATGGGTAGGAGAGCGTCGTGTGGCGAGCGAAGCGGCGGTGTAAACCAGCCGTGGATGCCACACGAGTGAGAATGCAGGCATGAGTAGCGAAAGACGGGTGAGAAACCCGTCCTCCGAAAGACTAAGGGTTCCAGGGTCAAGCTAATCTGCCCTGGGTAAGTCGGGACCTAAGGCGAGGCCGACAGGCGTAGTCGATGGACAACGGGTTGATATTCCCGTACCGGCGAAGAACCGCCCAAACTAATCCAGTAATGCTAAATGTCTGAATCCCAGTGTTGATCCCTTCGGGGTGACGTATTGGGCCTAGCACATGACCCTACTCTGGTGCGGTTAGCGTATTAACAGGTGTGACGCAGGAAGGTAGCCAATCCCGGGCGATGGTTGTCCCGGGGCAAGTGCGTAGGCTGAGCGATAGGCAAATCCGTCGCTCACTAAGGCCGAGACACGACGCGGATAAAAAGTTGGTGATCCTATGCTGCCAAGAAAAGCATCGACGCGAGGTTCCAGCCGCCCGTACCCTAAACCGACTCAGGTGGTCAGGTAGAGAATACTAAGGAGATCGAGAGAATCGTGGTTAAGGAACTCGGCAAAATGCCCCCGTAACTTCGGGAGAAGGGGGGCCCGAAACGTGAACACCCTTGCGGTGGGAAGCGTGGAGTGGCCGCAGAGACCAGTGGGAAGCGACTGTTTACTAAAAACACAGGTCCGTGCTAAGTCGCAAGACGATGTATACGGACTGACGCCTGCCCGGTGCTGGAAGGTTAAGAGGACCGGTTAGCCGCAAGGCGAAGCTGAGAATTTAAGCCCCAGTAAACGGCGGTGGTAACTATAACCATCCTAAGGTAGCGAAATTCCTTGTCGGGTAAGTTCCGACCTGCACGAATGGCGTAACGACTTCCCAGCTGTCTCAACCGCGAACTCGGCGAAATTGCATTACGAGTAAAGATGCTCGTTACGCGCAGAAGGACGGAAAGACCCCGTGACCTTTACTACAGCTTGGTATTGGTGTTCGGTGTGGCTTGTGTAGGATAGGTGGGAGACTGTGAAGCTGGCACGCTAGTGTCGGTGGAGTCATTGTTGAAATACCACTCTGGTCACTCTGGATATCTAACTTAGAACCGTGATCCGGTTCAGGGACAGTGCCTGGTGGGTAGTTTAACTGGGGCGGTTGCCTCCCAAAAAGTAACGGAGGCGCCCAAAGGTTCCCTCAACCTGGTTGGCAATCAGGTGTCGAGTGTAAGTGCACAAGGGAGCTTGACTGTGAGACTGACAGGTCGAGCAGGGACGAAAGTCGGGACTAGTGATCCGGCAGTGGCTTGTGGAAGCGCTGTCGCTCAACGGATAAAAGGTACCTCGGGGATAACAGGCTGATCTTGCCCAAGAGTCCATATCGACGGCATGGTTTGGCACCTCGATGTCGGCTCGTCGCATCCTGGGGCTGGAGTAGGTCCCAAGGGTTGGGCTGTTCGCCCATTAAAGCGGTACGCGAGCTGGGTTTAGAACGTCGTGAGACAGTTCGGTCCCTATCCTCTGCGCGCGCAGGAAATTTGAGAGGATCTGACCCTAGTACGAGAGGACCGGGTTGGACGAACCTCTGGTGTGTCAGTTGTTCCGCCAGGAGCACCGCTGATTAGCTACGTTCGGGATGGATAACCGCTGAAAGCATCTAAGCGGGAAGCCGGCCTCAAGATGAGATTTCCATTCCTTCGGGAGAGAGGCGCCCAGCTAGACTACTGGGTTGATAGGCAGGATGTGGAAGCAGGGACTAAAGACCTGTGCAGCTGACCTGTACTAATACGCCGATAACTTGATAATCACTACATGCACACTGTTTGTAAAGGCTTGTGTGCATGGTCCTGATTGCTTGCGTCCACTTTGTGGTTCCCAATATACGGAACTCAACTAAATAGGTTTTGCCCACTTCGGTGGGTGTCGAGACTTCACACGGCAGCGTGAGAGCGAATCTGCACGTGTGGCTAGAGTTTCGGCGGCCATAGCGCGAGGGAAACGCCCGGTCCCATTCCGAACCCGGAAGCTAAGACTCGCAGCGCCGATGGTACTGCAGGGGAGACTCTGTGGGAGAGTAGGACACCGCCGGACATTTTTCCGAAAGGCCACCCGAAAGGGTGGCCTTTCGTCGTTGTGCCGTCGCGTTTTTGGCGTTGCACAGTGCTTCATTGAGGACTGCTGGGGAGTGTCTTGTATGTGAGTGACCGGCGTGGTCTACGGTAGAGACGCATCTCATGACACAGGTAAGGGAAGTTTGTGACCGAATCGCGGCAAGAGGCTCAGGGCCAGGATGACCCGACCAGCGCAACACCTAACCGGCGGAGCGGACAACCTGGTCATCGCCCTGCGGGTTTTGTTGCTCGCGCGGACGGTGTCTCGAATGATCGGGGTAGGGGGAGTGATCCGCGTGACCGGTCAGAGAATTCGGACGGACGGACGGGTAGCGGGACAGGAAAACGTTACGGTGACCGCCGGGTAGAACGACCGGTTAACGCTCGATCCGGTGGGAGTCGATCCGGTGGGAGCGGATCCGGTGAGCGCCGATCCGGTGGGAGTGGATCGAGTGGGAGTCGATCCGGTGGGAGTGGATCGAGTGGGAGTCGATCCGGTGGGAGTGGATCCGGTGAGCGCCGATCCGGTGAGCGTCGATCAGATGAGCGCGGAACGAACGAGAACCGTTCGATCGCTGAGCGCGGAAGAGCGCCTCTGGGCAGGGAATCGTCGACGCGCCACGAGGACCCGATCATTCTCGATGACATCCAGCCGAGAGATCTTGATCGAGGCGCGCGCGCTGAACTAAAACCGCTGACGAAAGAGAACGCCGATTGGGTTGCGCGGCACCTGGTCGCGGCATCCCGAGCTCTGGAAACGGATCCACACCTGGCACACCGGCACGCGCTGGCTGCGGCGAGGCGAGCGGGCCGTATAGCGGTGGTGCGCGAGACGCTCGGAATTACCGCCTACGCGACGGGAGACTTTGGGCTTGCGGTTCGAGAGTTTAGAACATTTCGGCGGATTTCTGGGCGCAACGACCAGATTGCGTTGTTGGTTGACAGCGAACGAGGCATTCAGCGGCCCGATCGGGCGCTGGAGACAGGGCGTGCCGTAGATCGGAGCACGCTTTCGCGGGAGGTGCAGGTAGCGCTTGCGATTGCGTTGTCGGGCGCTCGACTCGACCTCGGACAGATAGCGCTGGCACTGTCTGAGCTGGAAATTCCGCAGCTTGATCCAGACCGAGCCTTTTCCTACAGTCCGGATTTGTTTCGAGCCTATGCAGAGGTGCTCACCGAACTCGGAAGAACCGGTGAAGCCTCGACATGGCTCGAACGAGCCGAGCGCGCGGAGGAGGTGCTTGAGTTGAAGTCCGATGATGTCGTCGTCATTGTAGAGATAGGTGATGAGGGTGACGAGGACGAGGACGAGGGCGGTGAGGGTGTCGGTGGTGATGGTGATGGTGGTGGTGGTGATGTCGGTGTCGATGGTGGTGTTGAGGGTGATGCTGTCAGCGGTGGTGAGGGTGGTGGTAGTGCCGAGGCCAAGAGGGGAAAGAGCGACGTCAGTGTCGGTGGCTGGAACCAAACCGACCGAGCATCGAGGCAAGACCTGGGAACGAGCCAGCATGGAGACGGCAATGGTGGTGATGTATCTGATGCTGACGGCGCGCTGAGGGCAGCGCGGCGCGGAGATAACCTGCTGGGCGGGGCATCCGTTGCTGGAACGCCGCTGTTCGGAGTGGATGCGGTGTTTGCTGACCTGGATGGTGTGGTGTACGCGGGTGCGAGGGCCATTCCAGATGCTGTTGAGAGCCTACGAAAAGTGGCGGTGCGAATGCCGGTGGGATATATCACCAACAACGCCTCCCGCAGTGACAGCACGGTCGCGGCACACCTGCGTGAGTTGGGGTTGGATGTCGCGCCCGAACACGTTGTCACCTCACCGCAGGCCGCCATGCGGTTGCTGGCCGAACACGTTGCCGCACCCGCGCGCGTGCTTGTGGTCGGTGGGGAGGGAATCGTCACCGAGCTGGAACGGCTCGGATACGTCGTTGTCCGCTCTGCCACCGAGCAACCAGATGCCGTCGTGCAGGGGTTTGCACCGGAGGTGGGGTGGCGTGATTTGGCGGAGGCTGCGTTCGCGCTGCGCTGCGACGAAGCATCCGGTCGGCCTGGAATCCCGTGGATCGTGACGAATATGGACTGGACGATCCCCGTTGCCGGGGGTATCGCTCCGGGTAACGGAACGCTCGTATCGGCGGTGCACACGGCGGCGGAACGGATGCCACTGGTCGCGGGAAAGCCGGAGACGCCGATTTTTGTGGAGGCGTGCAGCCGGTTTGGAGTGAGAACTCCGCTCATGATCGGGGATCGACTGGACACCGACATCCTCGGAGCTCATCGAGCTGGGCTGGTGAGCGCGCTTGTTTTGACAGGAATTGACGGTGCCAAACAGGTGCTATCGGCGGATGCGGCGAGTCGGCCACGGTACATTCTCGGCACTCTCGCCGAACTGCACGAGGCCTACCCCTTGACAACCGTCGCCGCTGATGCGACGGTCACGGTCGGTCGAGCCCGAGTGCGGGTGGAGGGACGGCGGGTTGTCATCATCAACAGTGGGCAGAACAAACTCGACCTCTTGCGAGCGGGATGCCGGGCAATCTGGAATTCGTCGGTGGGCATTCACAGCATGGATGTCCCGGAAGAGCTATATCGTTAGTCGGCCGACACGGCAGCCGCCCCGAATTCCGGTGCGACTGGTCAGCGGATCGACCGAGACCCACAAAACCAGTAGCGTTGAGCAATGACCGAAAATGCGCACACAGTCGAGAACAACCCAGGCCGAATCGACGAATTTGCGGGCGCGGAGGGTGACCCAGACAACGATGTGGTGAGCTCAACTCACGAAGCGGTTCGCGCGATCAGTGAGCTCCCGCTCGCGGAGCAGGCCGCACAGTTTGAGGCCTTGGCAGATCAGCTCCGTGCCGAGCTGGAGCGCCCGGACCCGCGACCAGCCTAGATGAACGGGAGTGAACGAGTGGGTGCTCTTCCTGCGACTGAAGCGAGGATAGTGGGGGCGCCCGTTGGCGCGGGATCAGGAGGCGATTCTCTCGAGAGTGAACCGGAGTGCTGGTTCGGCCCGGGAACGGGTGTTCTCGGAGGTGGTTCTCTCGAGGGTGAACAGGAGGGAACATTGGATAGTGACGAAGCCGGGTCGGCGCGCGTAGGGCAACGGCTCGATGCTCTGCTCGCCCAGCGGGGTCTTGCACGCTCCCGCACGCACGCAACCGCGTTGATCGCGGCGGGCCTGGTCACGGTGGACGGACATCCCGTCACCAAGAATTCCTACCGCGTGCCCGCGAGCAGCGCGGTCGCGGTCGCGGCATCCGATCACTGGGTCAGTCGGGCGGCGCTCAAGCTTATCGCGGCACTGGATGCGTTTGCCGTCGATCCGCGCGCACGGGTGGTGCTCGACGCCGGGGCATCCACCGGGGGATTTTCGCAGGTGCTCTGTGAGCGAGGCAGTCGGAGAGTGCTCGCGGTGGATGTCGGCCACGGTCAGTTTTCATCGCAGTTGCGTGGCACAGCTGGCCTTGTCGTTGTGGAGGGCTGCAACGTGCGCGAACTCACCGCTGAACGCCTCGCTGCCCTGACGGGCGAGGCCGAGCGCCCCTCGCTTGTCACCGCGGACCTCTCGTTCATCTCGCTGACCACAGTACTGCCTGCCCTGTGCGCGACGGCCACGGCGGCCGCTGATTTTGTGCTGCTCATCAAACCTCAGTTCGAGGTGGGGCGAAGCGGGGTGCGTGAGGGGATCGTGCGAGACCCGGCACTGCGAGCCGCTGCCGTTATGAGTATTCTGCGGGCAGCCTATGATCTGGGCCTGAACACGGTGGGAGTCTGCGCGTCATCGATCGTGGGCGAACACGGGAACCATGAATACTTCGTGCACCTGGCACGATTCGGTGGCGTGGCACCGAACGAGTGGATGTCCCGGGTCGAGTCGCTCGCGGGCCAGGTGCCCCTCCCACGGAGGGGGTGATCGGTCTAAAACTATCGATATCCAAACCCATTATAAAACGCCCCTCCCACGGAGGGGGTGATCGGTCGGGTATCGATCGTCTCCACACCCGTCCTCCACAGTTCGGCACCGTGGTCCACAGTGCAGCTTGCCGTGCCGACTGACGCTGTGAGTCGGGATCTCCGACAGAATAGAACCGGAAGGGTGCCCGGGTATGGCACGCTACCACCCACTCGACTAGGAGGCACCCCGAGGTGACAGGCCCCCGCCACTTCCTCATCGTTGCTCACACGCGCCGCCAAACGGCGCTGGATGCCACGGCGGCGGTGTGTGCGCAGTTGCGCGGGGCCGGAGGCATCCCGGTTATTGCTGATGATCAGTGGGATGCGCTCGTGGCCACAGAACCCGATCTCGCGGATGCTGCCCGTCGGCTGGGAGAGGTCACGGCCGAAGACATTGAGCTTACGATTGTGCTTGGTGGCGACGGCACCATCCTCGGCGCGGCGGAGCTTACGCGCGGGTTGCCCGCACCGCTGCTCGGTGTGAATCTCGGTCACGTCGGCTTCCTCGCGGAAGCCGAACGCGAAGACCTCAACACGACCGTTGAACGGGTGCTTGCCCACGACTACACCGTCGAGGAACGGATGACACTCTGGGTGCGCGCCAAAGTGGACTCGGAGGTTGTATTCGAGAGCTGGGCGCTCAACGAAGTGACGGTCGAGAAAGCCGAGCGGGAACGGATGCTCGAGGTTGTCATTGAGGTTGATCGGCGTCCGCTGTCGAGCTTCGGATGCGACGGGGTCGTCATGTCCACCCCCACAGGATCCACCGCCTACTCCTTTTCGGCCGGTGGCCCCGTGGTGTGGCCGAGCGTGGCTGCACTGTTGCTCGTGCCGCTCAGCGCACACGCACTGTTTGCCCGGCCGCTCGTGGTCGGTCCGGAGTCCTCACTCGCGGTGGAAATACTGGAGCGAACCGAGGCGTCCGCGGTGATGTGGTGTGACGGGCGGCGAACCTTTGACCTGCCGCCGGGCGCGCGCGTGGTGGTGCGACGATCAGATATCCCGGTTCGGCTGGCGCGACTGCATCGAGCACCGTTCACCGACCGACTGGTCAATAAGTTTCAATTGTCGGTGTCGGGCTGGCGAGGGCCGGTCGATCGTGATTGAGAGAATGCCCCGTGATTGAAGATATTGGCATCCGCGACCTTGGTGTCATTGCCGAGGCAACGCTGCCGCTCGGCCCTGGGTTCACGGCCGTTACCGGCGAAACCGGGGCCGGTAAGACGATGGTTATCACCGCGATTGGACTGTTACTCGGGGCGCGTGGCGATGCCGGAGTTGTGCGTGCGGGGGCCGGGCAGGCGTGGGTGGATGGACGGTGGCGGCTTTCTGCCGGTGACCGCGCCGACCGGATTTCAACCCGGGTGCAAGAAGCCGGCGGTGAGTTCGAGGATGACGAATTGATCCTCGGGCGTGCGCTCATGGCAGAGGGTCGCAGCCGTGCGGTTGCGGGTGGTCGCACAGTTCCCCTTGGCGTGCTCGCCGAAATCGGGGACGACCTTGTTGTCGTGCACGGCCAAGCCAATCAACAGCGGCTTCGATCCGGTGCCGCTCAGCGCGAGGTGCTAGACCGGTTTGGGGGGCCACCCCTCCACCGTGTGCGTGCCGAGTATGAACGGGCATACGCCGAATGGCGTACAGCCGCCGATGAACTCGCGCGGTTGACAGAGGCGCATGACGAACGCACTCGTGAAGCGACCGAACTCCGACTCGCGCTCGACGAGATTGAGCGGCTCGACCCACAACCGGGAGAGGATACTGAGCTACGCGACCGCGCCATCCGACTGGAGAGCCGGGAAGAGCTCCGACTCGCCGCCGCGCAGGCGCACGATCTGCTCTCTAGCCAGTCGGTGGCCGATGACGCGCCCGACGCGCTTGGGCTGCTGGAAGCATCCCGCCGCCACCTGGAACGGGTGAGCGGGCACGACGCTGCGCTCACCCCGATTGCTGAAACTCTCTCAACCGCCCGGTACCTCGTTGCTGATGCCGCAACCGACCTTGCGAGCTACCTCACCAACAATGAGGCAGACGGCACACAAGAACTCGACACCGTGCAGAATCGGCGGGCAGAACTGTCGGCCGTGATCCGCCGGTACGGCACTCTCGACGAGGTGCTGGCATTTCGGGATGTCGGCGGCGGGCGCCTCCTCGAACTGGACAGCGACGACGACCGCATCGCGCACCTCACCACCTCCGTGGCGACGCAGTTTGCGCACCTCAGCGACCTCGCCGCGCAGCTCACGGAGCTTCGCGCCGCCGCCGCCGAGCATCTTGCGTCGGCCGTAACCGAGGAACTGGCTGTGCTCGCGATGCCCGATGCGCAGATGAGCGTGGTGGTGGAGGCATCCGATGATCTGCACAGCCACGGCCGCGATAGCGTCGCGATGCTACTAAAGCCGCACCCCGGGGCCGATCCGCGCCCGATTGCGCGGGGTGCCTCCGGTGGTGAACTGTCTCGAGTCATGCTCGCCATTGAGGTTGTCATTGCCGGAACCGATCCGGTGCCGACGTTTGTGTTTGACGAAATCGATGCGGGGGTCGGTGGTGGTGCCGCGATTGAAATCGGTCGGCGGTTAGCCCGGCTCGCCCAGACATCCCAGGTCATTGTCGTGACCCACCTTGCACAGGTTGCGGCGTTTGCCACCAACCACCTCAGCATCGTGAAGGGTAGCGACGGAACAGTGACAACCTCGAGTGTCCGCCGATTGCGCGGAGCTGACCGCGAATCAGAAATGGCGCGATTACTGTCGGGACTCACCGACTCAGCGAGCGGACTTGAACACGCGCGCGAACTCCTGGCCATCGCGGGGAGTCGTTCCACCGACTCGAACACGTGAGCTAGACTAAAAGCCCGTGGCCGATCATCGCAGCGGAAATCGTTCGGGAGAGAGCGTGACGAAGCATGTCTTCGTCACAGGGGGCGTCGTATCATCGCTCGGCAAGGGACTCACGGCTGCCAGCCTCGGCAGCCTGCTTACCGCGCGTGGCCTCCGCGTGGTCATGCAAAAACTTGACCCCTACCTCAACGTTGACCCGGGCACAATGAACCCGTTTCAGCACGGTGAGGTCTTCGTCACCGACGATGGCGCCGAGACTGACCTGGATATTGGGCACTACGAACGCTTCCTCGACATCAACCTCAGCCAAGCCGCAAACGTCACCACCGGCCAGGTCTACTCCGCTGTCATCGCAAAGGAGCGCCGTGGTGAATACCTCGGTGACACCGTCCAGGTCATCCCGCACATCACCGATGAAATCAAACACCGGATGCGTCTGCAAGCAACCGAAACTCCACAGCCCGATGTCATCATCACCGAAATCGGGGGCACGGTCGGCGACATTGAGTCGCAGCCTTTTATCGAAGCTGCCCGGCAGGTGCGACATGAGCTCGGTCGCGGCAGTGTGTTTTTCGTGCACGTATCGCTTGTTCCCTTCATGGGGGCCTCCGGCGAACAGAAAACCAAACCCACGCAACACTCGGTTGCCGCGCTGCGCTCGATCGGAATCCAACCCGATGCCCTCGTGCTGCGCAGCGATCGACCCGTGACCGACCTGAACAAACGTAAGATCGCGCTCATGTGTGACGTTGACGAAGCCGCCGTCGTCAATGCGGTGGATGTCCGCTCCATCTACGACATCCCCGGAATGCTGCACGACCAGGGCCTTGACGCATACCTCATCGATGCACTCGGCCTCGCCCAGAAGGCGGACGAGGTGGACTGGTCAGGTTGGACCGAGTTGCTCAACGTTGTTCACTCACCCAAACACGAGGTGCAGATCGGACTCGTCGGAAAATACATCGACCTACCGGACGCCTACCTCTCGGTGAGCGAGGCCCTGCGCGCCGGTGGGTTTGCCAACGACACCAAGGTCGATATTTGGTGGGTCGCCTCCGATGAGTGTGAGACTCCGGATGGCGCGGCGCGTGCGCTTGCTCGTCTTGACGGTATTTGCGTGCCCGGTGGGTTCGGAGTGCGGGGAATCGAGGGGAAACTCGGAGCACTCCGATTTGCGCGGGAAAATAAAATACCGGTGCTCGGTCTGTGCCTGGGACTGCAGTGCATGGTTATCGAGTACTCCCGAAATATGGTGGGGCTGCCCGCGGCATCCTCGAGTGAATTTGATCCGGACACACCCGACCCTGTTATTGCGACGATGGCCGAACAGGTGGACATTATTGCAGACGGAGACCTCGGGGGAACCATGCGACTGGGACTCTACCCGGCCGAATTGGCACCCGGATCAGTTGTCGCTGAGCTCTACGGCACGACGGTGGTGCAGGAGCGACACCGCCACCGCTATGAGGTCAATAACGCCTACCGCGACCGGATTACGGAGGCCGGATTATTCTTCTCAGGACTTTCACCCGACCGAAACCTCGTGGAATTCGTAGAGCTTCCCCGCGATGTGCACCCCTACTACGTAGCGACGCAAGCACACCCCGAGCTACGGAGTCGGCCAAATAGATCGCACCCACTCTTCCGCGGACTGGTCGCGGCGGCGTTGGAGCGGCATCAGTCCAGCCAACTCTTTGACGTCAGCGACGAGGAATGATCCGAGCCGTCGGCGAGGCAGTGGACGCTGCGGGCGAGGTGAGCGACGAACCGGCAACGGTGCCCGTACAGGCGAGTGAGCGGGCGTTTACGGGGGCGGTGTGGGACATCCAGCGCGAAACTTTTTGGTATCGCAACACCGCCATCACCCGGGACTTCGTGGCGCACACCGGTGCTGTTGGTGTGCTGGCACTGGATGAGAACAACCGGGTGTTGCTCATCAAACAGTATCGACACCCGGTGCGGGCGCGGCTGTGGGAGATTCCGGCAGGACTGCTCGACATCGCGGGGGAGCCACCGCTTGTGGCCGCGCAGCGGGAACTGGCCGAGGAAGCGGATGTTGTGGCATCCGACTGGGCTGTACTGGTCGATATGGCGACATCGCCGGGCGGCTCGAACGAACGGATCCGGATCTATCTGGCACGCGGACTCACCGCCGCAGCTGCGAGCTTCCCGCGGGAAGCCGAAGAGGCGGACATCCAGACCCGGTGGGTGCCGTTAGACCGGTGCATAGACGCCGTGCTAACTCGACGGATTCACAATGGCCCGCTGTGCTGTGCCGTGTTGGCCGCTGCTGCGGCACAGGCGCGAGACTGGCGTACCCTGGGGGCAGCGGATGAGCCGTGGCCGACATGATCACCGGGTGTGATGTGAGTGGCGGCGCTCTACCGGGGAGGACACCGCTGAGGTTCGCGTGACCGGTCGTGATCGGGTTGAGGACTACCTGCGCCACCTGGCTGTTGAACGGGGGCGGGCGCGCAATACACTCGTGTCGTATCGGCGCGATCTGCGGATCTACCAGGACTGGTTATCGAGCACTGGCTGGTCATTCGACGCCATCGGGGAACAACAGCTCACCGACTTTGTGCGCTACCTCGGGGCGGAGCGGGAGCCTGCGCTCGCGACGAGCTCTGTTGCTCGCATCCTCTCGGCGGTGCGCGGGCTGCACCGGTTCCTCACCGAGGAGGGAGTGACGGTTGTGGATGCCGCGAGTCAGGTGCGCCCGCCAAAACTACCGCGCCGACTGCCGAAGGCGATCCCCGTCGAAGAGGTCACCCGCCTGCTCGCGGCGGCTGCCGGAGATGACCCCGTCTCGCTGCGCAACACAGCCCTGTTAGAACTGCTGTACGCGACCGGAGCGCGGGTTTCGGAGGCGGTCGCGCTCAACGTGGATGATCTCCTTGAGGAAGAGGTCATCCGACTCTTCGGGAAGGGCGGAAAGGAACGGATCGTGCCGCTTGGCAGCTACGCTCGCCGAGCACTCGAGGCGTACCTCGTGCGGGCCCGGGCCGTGTTTATCGCGCGCGGAACCGAGCGGGCACGGCGAACTCCGGGTGACACCGCAGCGCTCTTCCTCGGTGCGCGCGGGGCACGGATGTCGCGGCAGAGTGCGTGGGAGATCATCCGTGATGCGGCCGAGGCGGTTGGGGTGGCGGCATCCCCCCACACCCTGCGACACTCGTTTGCGACGCATGTGCTCGAGGGCGGAGCCGATGTGCGGGTCGTGCAGGAACTTCTTGGGCACGCCTCCGTCTCGACAACGCAGATTTACACGCTCGTGACCGCGGACACGCTGCGGGAGATGTACCTGATGGCGCACCCGCGGGCGCGGTAACGAACGCGCTCTCGATAGAATATCCGAGACATCCGTGCGGATGCCACCGAACGGTAGGAGAGACACGTGGCTCAAGGAGTGCAAGGACAGACGGGCAACGCGTCAAAGACCGAGGGTGGTCGCAGCGCGTACGATGTGTTCCCCACCCCCGAACCGTTGTCATCGCACGGGCCGGCCCGGATCATCGCGGTGTGTAACCAGAAGGGTGGCGTCGGCAAGACCACCACGACGATCAACCTGGGTGCAAGCCTTGCCGAGTACGGGCGGCGCGTGCTGGCCGTTGATTTTGACCCGCAGGGTGCTCTCTCAGCAGGGCTCGGTGTGCAAACCCACGATGTGCCCACAATTTACGAGCTGCTTCTCTCGCGCCAGACACCCCCCGCGAGTGCCGTGCAAACCACGCGGGTGCCCAGATTGGACGTCATTCCGGCCAATATTGACCTCTCGGCTGCAGAGGTTCATCTTGTCTCCGAGGTTGCGCGGGAACAGATCCTCGCGGGCGTACTGCGTCGGCTCGCGCCCGACTACGACGTTATCCTCATTGACTGCCAACCCTCGCTGGGGCTACTGACCGTCAACGCGCTCACGGCGAGCCACGGTGTGCTCATCCCGCTCGAGTGCGAGTACTTTGCGCTGCGCGGGGTGGCCTTGCTCATCGAAACGATCGAGAAGGTGCGTGAGCGGCTCAACCCCGCTATTACGCTCGACGGTATTCTTGCCACCATGTACGACGCTCGCACTCTCCACTCCCGCGAGGTGCTCGAGCGAGTCGGGGAGGCATTCGGTGACCAGGTTCTGGAAACCGTCATCACCCGCACGGTCAAGTTCCCGGATGCTACGGTTGCCGCCGCTCCGCTTACCGAGTTCGCGCCCGAGCACTATGCCGCGCAGGCCTATCGGCAGCTCGCACGCGAACTGCTCGTGCGCGGCGCAGTGGCCTGAGGTATCCCGAGTGCCACCGCCGCGCCTACGTGAGAAGTATGTGACCATCGTGAGCGACAACACCCTCGTCGGGAGTGATCCGAGCGGGACAGGTGATGTCTTCACCGACGAACCACAGCCCGGGTGGAGTGATGCTTCGCCCGAACCGGGCTGTGAGTCGGGGTTTTACGTTGCTCTCTCGAACTTTGAGGGCCCGTTTGACCTGCTCCTGAGCCTCATCACCAAGCACGAGCTTGACATCACCGAGGTCGCGCTCTCGCGCGTTACGGACGAATTCATCCACTACCTGAAGGGCCTGGATGCTGCGGAAGAGCTTGATCATGCCTCCTCGTTCCTCGTCGTTGCCGCCACCCTGCTCGACCTGAAGGTTGCGGGTTTGCTCCCGCAGGGTGAACTGGTTGATGCTGAGGACGTCGCCCTGCTGGAGGCGCGTGATCTGCTCTTCGCGCGGTTGCTGCAGTATCGGGCGTTCAAGGAGGTATCCCGCTGGTTCGCGGAACACTTTGAACACGAAGCGCGACGGCATCCGCGGGTCGTGCGGTTGGAGGAGAAGTTTCGCCGCCGGGCACCCGAGGTGCAGTGGACACACAGCCCGGAGGATTTCGCAGCGGTGGCGGTGCTCGCACTGGCACCTCGCACCATCCCTACGATTGGCCTCGACCACCTCCACGCACCGCTCGTGTCACTGCGGGAACAGGCGGCTCATGTTGTCGCGATTTTGCGACGGCGCGAGCGCATCACATTTCGACAGATCATCGCGGGAGTTACCGCAACGGGGGTCGTTGTGGCGCGGTTTCTTGCGGTGTTGGAACTGTACCGTACCGGCGCGATCCGGTTCGAGCAGGTGGAACCGCTCGGCGAATTGACGATCAGTTGGGCGGCCGAATCGTGGTCAGAAGCTGAACTAGAAAACCTGGGTGGCGATTATGACGAGTAAGACAACGGATGACCCCGTAGACGCAGAGGTGTCGGTGTCAACACCGCTGGATGTCCCGGGACAACCACCGCTCGATCTGGACCGAGCGGTAGAGGCCATCCTGTTTATTGCGGATGAACCGCAGTCGGTCGTTCAGATTGCCGCCGGGGTTGGTCGGCCCGTCGCCGAGGTGCGGCTGGCGATCGAACACCTGCGTGCCGACTGCGACGGAGAACCGGCGATCGACTCAGCGTCGGGTCGGGGCATCCAGCGGGCCTTTGAGCTGCGGGAAGTGGGGGGTGGCTGGCGCTACTACGTGCGTCCGATTTATGACCAACTTGTTGCCGATGTCGTGTGCGCTCAGTCAAGTTCGCGGCTGTCACAGGCTGCGCTCGAGACACTGTCGGTTATCGCCTACAAGCAACCGGTCTCTCGCTCGCAGGTGGCGTCAATTCGGGCGGTCAACGTAGACGGGGTTGTTCGCACACTGCTCAGTCGGGGCCTCGTGGCGGAGGTTGACACGGACAGTGAGACCGGTGCGATTCGCTACGGCACAACACCGTTGCTGCTGACGAGTCTGGGAATCAATTCGCTTGATGAGTTGCCACCGATCTCGCCGCTGTTAGACGATGGTCGGGCGGGATTCCCCGATGACTAGTGGTGCAACAGACGGCCCCACCACGACGGCACCCGAGGGCATTCGTCTGCAGAAAATCCTTGCCGCCGCGGGAGTTGCCAGTCGTCGGGTGGTGGAAAATTACATTGTTGCAGGCCGCATTAGCGTGAACGGCGACGTGGTCACCGAACTCGGCACCCGGGTTCACCCCGACACTGATCGGGTGACGGTTGACGGGATCGCCGTGCAACTGGACACGCAGAAGGTCTACTACGTGCTCAATAAGCCGGTCGGAGTTGTCTGTTCGCTGCGTGACGAGCAGGGGCGGCCCGATCTGCGCTGCTACACCGATGAGCTTGGCGAGCGAGTGTTTAGTGTCGGTCGTCTCGATCAGGACACGAGCGGACTGCTGCTGCTCACCAACGATGGTGATCTTGCGCACATCCTTGCCCATCCCTCGTTTGGCGTCACAAAAACGTACATCGCAAAGGTGCAGGGTCGGGTTACCGGGCAGGTTGTTCAACGGTTACGGCAGGGGGTTGACCTTGAGGACGGCCTGATTGCAGCCGATCATGTCCGGTTGTTGTCACAGGACGGGGCGGGTGTGGTGACCGGGCACGATGGTGGTGACCGGGGGAGTGGTACACGGCGGGGCACCGGTGCCGGACACAGTTCACTCATCGAACTCACCCTGCACTCCGGTCGGAATCGCATCGTTCGACGAATGCTCGGCGAGGTGGGACATCCGGTCATTGACCTTGTGCGACGCAGTTTCGGCCCGCTCAATTTGGGAACTCTTCGGACGGGGCAGGTGCGCCCGGTGACACGGACAGAACTCGGAGAATTGCTCACGAGTGTCCGGGCGGCAGAGGTGCGGCTTGCGGCGGAGCGGGAATCGCCGTCGGTAAGCGTCGGTCAGGTCTCGGGCGGTACTGGTCAGGTCTCGGGCGGTACTGGTCAGGTCTCGGGCGGTACCGGCCAGACCTCGCGCAGCGCCGTGCACGGGGAGAACTGACGTGGTCGAGGCGCGCACCACCGGCCCTGTTCGTATTGTGGGCACCGGTCTGCTCGGTACGAGCATTGCCCTGGGTCTTCGTGAGCGAGGGGTCGAGGTTATTCTTGCGGATGCTTCGCCCACCCATCTCGCGCTTGCCGCTGATCTGGGCGCGGGCCGGAGAGCAGTCGGCACTGATCGCCCTCCCCTCATTGTTGTGGCGGTTCCACCCGATGTGACCGCCCGCGTCGTCACCGCGGAACTGGCGGCCCACCCCGAGGCAATTGTGACCGACGTCGCGAGTATCAAGCACGCGATTCTCGATGCGGTCACCGCGAGCGGTGCCGACACTGCCCGGTACATTGGGTCTCATCCCCTTGCCGGACGAGAAAAGGGCGGGCCACTCGCGGCGCGAGCCGATCTGTTCGAGGGACGACCGTGGGTGCTTACCCCGCACGGGGGCATCCGCCGCCGCGATACGGCTGACATCGAAGACCTCATTCTCGATCTGGGCGCAACTCTCGTGGAGATGTCTCCGGCGGAACATGATCGTGCTGTCGCTCTGATGTCGCACGTGCCGCAGATTGTGGCGAGTGTGTTCGCACAGCGGCTTATGGATGCTCCGACCTCCACACTGGGTCTGGCCGGGCCGGGGGTTCGGGACGTTACCCGCATCGCGGCGAGCGACCCGGACCTGTGGGTGCAGATCCTCAGTGCGAACGCAGAGCCGGTGCGGGAGATTCTTCTGGCATACCGGGAGGATCTGGATCGCGTGATCGGAACGCTTCACCCCTCGGATTCACCCGGGGTGCGACGGCGGTTGGCAGAAGAACTCTCTGTCGGCAACCTGGGGGTTGCTCGCTTGCCGGGAAAGCACGGCACAGATAAACGCTTTACGACTGTCATTGTGATGGTGGATGACGAACCCGGCCAACTGGCGCGGTTGCTCACCGAGATTGGTGAGATCGGTATTAACCTCGAGGATCTGCGGTTGGAGCACTCACCCGGTCGCCAGGTGGGCCTCGCGGAGGTGTCGGTGCTGCCGGGTGTGGCATCGCGGCTGAGGGTGGAGTTGCAGAAGCGCGGTTGGCGGATCGCCGGATGAGTGCTGATCGGGTGACCGGTGACCTCGAAGCACCGAACCGGGCGACCGGTGCCGGTTGCACGGCGGCTCGAGGCATCCCGTTTGTCGTGGCGATTGACGGGCTGGCCGGCAGCGGTAAGTCGAGTGTGTCGCGGGAGGTTGCCACACGGCTGGGGTTCGGGGTGTTGGACACGGGTGCGGTGTACCGAGCGTTTGCCTGGCACGCGAGCACCGCGGGCGTGGATTTTACGGATGAGCACAGCGTTCTGCACAGCTTTGATCGCTTCGACTACCGGGTCAACACGGACCCTGCCGTGTCACGGGTCGGAGTGGGGGAGCGGGATGTCTCACACATCATCCGTACACCCGAGGTGACGGCCCTTGTCGCACGTATCGCACCGGTTGCGTCGGTTAGGGCTCGACTCGTGCAGATCTTTCGCGATCTTATTGCGAGAGAACAGCGCCCCGGAATTGTTGTGGAGGGACGCGATATCACCTCGGTGGTTGCGCAGGATGCTCCGGTGCGCATCCTGCTCGCGGCCTCGGAGCCGGTTCGCATCGCGCGTCGCACCGGAGAGGTGGTCGGAACCACAGCGGCGAGGAGTACGGTTGCAGCGGCACTGCGCGTGCGCGATGAGGGTGATGCGCAGCGGTTCAGCCTCGAGCAACCCGCTGACGGAATCCACCTCATTGACTCGACAGAACTCGATTTTGAACAGACGGTGACGGCTGTCCTCGGCGTCATCGTTGCCGCGCGGGAGAGCGCCGACCCTTCTGCCCCACACCCCACCACCGCACTTTCCAACCCAGAGGAGACACCGTGAGTGGCATCCCAGACAGCAGCGAAACCGGCGACGACCTGACGGGAGCCGATGAGGTTGCACTGCATCTCGCCGAACTTGATGAGGGTCTTGCCGACCTGCGCGCACAGACCCTGCGCGCGGGTTTGGAGGATTATGAGCTCGACGAGGAAGACCTCAACCTGCTTGTCGGATCGACCGAGGGTAATGAGGGCATCCGCACTCTACCGGCGCTGCCGGTTATTGCGATTGTTGGGCGTCCAAATGTTGGCAAATCGGCCCTTGTCAACCGGATTCTTGGGCGGCGCGAAGCGGTTGTTGAAAACACCCCCGGTGTCACCCGTGATCGGGTTGCCTACAGGGGGGAGTGGCTTGATCGCAAATTTACGCTCGTTGACACGGGCGGATGGGAACCCGATGCGCGTGGTATTGACGCCTCGGTTGCAGCGCAGGCCGAGGTCGCTATTGACCTGTCTGATATCGTGCTGTTTGTTGTGGACGCGATGGTGGGACCGACCGCAACCGACGAGCGAGTGGTGAGGATGCTTCGCAGCACACAGCGCCCCGTTTTTCTCGTCGCAAACAAGGTGGATGACGCGCGACAAGAACCAGAAGCTGCCGCGCTGTGGAGCCTGGGCCTGGGGGAACCGTACCCGGTCTCCGCGCTGCACGGGCGCGGTGTCGCCGACCTGTTGGAGGCTGTGTTCACGATTTTGCCCGAGGTGTCTGCGGTTGCGAAGGATGAGGTTGGCGGTCCGCGCCGGGTCGCGATCCTCGGGCGCCCCAACGTTGGCAAGTCGAGCCTGTTAAACAAGGCCGCGCGCGAGGAGCGCGTTGTCGTTAATGAGCTTGCGGGCACGACACGTGATCCGGTGGATGAGCAGATCGAGCTCGCAGGCAAGGTGTGGCGGTTTGTGGACACGGCGGGCATCCGTCGTCGTGTGCACCTGCAGCAGGGTGCTGATTTCTATGCCTCGCTGCGCACCCAGGCCGCCCTCGAAAAGGCAGAGGTTGCGGTTGTGCTTCTGGATGTCACGGTGCCGATCTCCGAGCAGGATGTGCGAATTATTGACCTTGTATTGGAATCGGGGCGTGCTCTTGTTCTGGCCTATAACAAGTGGGATTTGCTGGACGATGATCGTCGCCGGTACCTGGAGCGGGAAATCGAGCAGGATCTTGCGCACGTTTCCTGGGCACCGCGGGTGAATATTTCTGCGAAAACCGGACGTCACTTAGAGAAGCTTGTTCCCGCGCTGGAGCTCGCGCTGAACTCGTGGGATACCCGCATTCCGACCGGTAAGTTCAATGCTTTCCTCACTGAGTTGACACAGGCACACCCCCACCCGGTGCGTGGTGGTAGGCAGCCGCGAATTCTGTTTGGTACCCAGGCGGCCACACGCCCGCCGACCTTTGTTCTTTTTACAACGGGATTTCTTGATCCGGGGTATCGGCGGTATATTCAGCGACGATTGCGCGAGATTTACGGTTTCGAGGGGTCACCGATCACGGTGAACATGCGGGTGAGGGAAAAACGTGAACGCGTTCGATAACCGTGGCTTACTCACCGCGTGGGGGAGGCTGGTTCTTGCGACAGGTTCCGTCATGATTACTTCCCGGCCACGTAGTGCGCGGCCCTGAGTGCGGGCTGTCGCTCTATTGCGTCGTGATTACTTCCCGGCCACGTAGTGCGCGGCCACTTGGGCTGCGCTCAGTTCGATCGGATACGCGGCAGCGTACCGGAGTTGGCCGCTGAAATACGTGTTGATCGGTGCGACGGGCCATGTATTGAGGTTGCCCTGCCCAATTCGCCAGTATCCGGTGTATGACAGATCGGGAGTGGCACCGGGGAAGATCCCCACCATGGCGCCGTCAACGTAGAGTCTCATGATGCCTGCGGAGAGCGTTGCGATAGCCTGATGCCAGACCCCATCGTCGTACCGCTGCGGGGAGGTCACGGTTCTATTTGACCCCGAATGGACACCAAAGATGAGTCTCCCCGTTGTTCCGAGGTAGAGGTGGCGGTCTTTTTGGGTCGCGATTCCGGTGGCAGTGTTTGCTAAGCCCATAATATAGCCGCCGGCAACTGTCGTCTTGAACCAAATTTCGAGGGTGAAGGTGTTTGGGCTCGCGATTGTTGTGGGCGAGTACGCCATACTTAGGAGTCCGTTGGGTGTGTACGCGTTGGTGCTGCCGGTGTCGCGTGGACAGGGTGGGGAGGTGGTGGTTGTGCTGAGCATCGGGAGAACATATGTGCCGTCTGTCGCGTTCGACGAATAGTCATCCGCGAACAATGAAAGGCTTGAGTCATTGAGTCGATAGGCAAAGTAGGCGTTGTTTCCCGTTGCGAGAGTGGCCGCGGTGCAGGTAAAAAAAGTTGCGGATGCCGCCCTGTTTGTGCTGTTCGTGATAGTGGCGATGTATCCACCGGATGTCGCGGGAATTAGCAGTGCCGTTGCCATGATTGCGCCACTGCCGACAAGGATTATTCGTACCGGAATGCTCGTGCGTCGAGGTCGCGAGAACAGTTTACCGAGCCTCGTTGAGCGACCCGGGATAATGGATTGCTTCATGCGAGCCTCCGTTTGTTGTTGTGGCTCAAAGCTCCACGAGCAGAGCCAACCTTGGCGGAGGCTAAGCCAGCGATCAGACACCACACCAGCGGACTTGCGCACACCAGTAGTGCGATTCCCCACTCCCACGGGCTTAGGTTGACGATCGTATTGAGGTGATAAAAAGACTCGGCACTCGGGGTTGATGTAGTTATACTCCCCACCTGTCCACTGACCAGATCCACACTGGTACTACCCGCCGTGTTAATCTTCGCTCGGATTGGCAACAGTCCAGTGGAGACGATCGTTGTGGTCGGAAGACCGTCGGTTGTGGTGGTGGTGAGCACTGTCACTCCGACGAACGGTCGGATGATGACCGCGGTGACCGAAACGACCAGGGGGAAGCCGATAAATAGCGCTGGTGCGCGCCAAGTGCGGGGGAATAACCAGCTGACCAGGAGCCACACGAGTATGAACCCGATTACCAGGTAGGGAAGCGCGCGGACGAGCCATCCCCAACCCGGCAGCACCGCAGTCGCTCTGCCGATAATATTCGTCTCTTGCAGACCCCAGGGATCTTCTGCGCCATTGATGTCGCCACGAGTGTGGACGACTGCGTTCGGATCTATCCGGGTGATTCGGTGGCTGTAGATTCGGGATGGCTCGGAGGGTGGGTGAAACGTGATGATGTCCCCGACGCTCAGCGACGTGACGGCCACCGGTGTCGTGACCACGAGGGTACCGACCGGCATTGCCTCTCCCATTGAGGGGGTCTCAACGATAAACCAGCGTCCGCCCTGTGCCCAGAACACGACGATGGCCGCTGTGATACCGCCGACAAGGAGCAGGCTTGTAATGGCAAACAAAAAGCGTTGGGCGGACGATCCTCGGATGCTTGCGCGATTAGCCTGAGCAGCCGCAGGCAAGATGCTCACCTGCGGCTGCTCTTCGGGATAGTCCGCTGAGTTCAGCGGCACTGTGTTAGCTCGCGAACGACCAGGTTAGCGGCACGGATGCTGCAAGGCCTTGGTATGTATTACCCGCGGTTGAGTCGAGTGTCACTACAAATCTGAACGGCACCGACGCGCCAGGAGCAACCGATGACAGTGCGAATGCCGCGTGTCCAGCCAGGTCTTCGAGTGTTCCCGAGAAGACTGATGTGCCGTCGCTTGTGATGGCGATGTTCATTTTGTCGCAGATGTCTGTCGCGGTTCCATTCAAAGTACCGTTGTTAGACTTCGTGCATGTGGCACCGGGGGTCAGGGAGAAGGTGCTCGCGGTTGCGGTACCCGTGTTCTTGATCGTGATGTCTGTGGTGATTCCCGTTCCTCCGGGGACCATGGTGGTACTACCGCCAAACTTGTTGATGGTGGTACACGTTGCAGCGTTGGTGCTAATGGACCCGCCATCCGTGCTCAAGCATGTGACGGTCTGTCCGGAATTTTGTTCCTGCATGATGAGCGTGCCAGTAGCGGCCGTGTTTGTGGAGTTTGCGATGCTCGCGACGAAGCCGGACAGAGTGCCCGTGAGTGAGAGTGAGAGCAGCGCCGAGCCCCCCAGTGCGGCGATGATCGCGGCCGGAACGCGGCGGCGACGTTTGCGGCTTCTAACAACTTCTGCGCGTGTGAATTCGGACATGGTGAACCTTTCAGATGGTGTGCGAATAAGTGAACGTGCACGGTAGCCACGCTCTGCGGCTACCGTGCACTCCCCCCGATTCCTTGATTCGTGATGTTGCTGAGTGTTCTTTGTTGAGCACCCTTCCTGAGAATACACCAACAGAACGCTGACAGTCTACCTAAAATTTACTGACCATGTACTGATGAGGGTCCGAGGGCGTGTCTGCGCCGACCCGAGGGGCTGTGTGACCGCTCTTCCGGGACACATCGCTTGGGCGATGATGTGGGTTGCGCCACCGTTTTTCCGGCAATCGGAGCGGTTTTTGCCCTGGTTTTTGCCCTGGTTTTCGCCCCGGTAACCAAACCGGTCTTCAGCTCGGCTGCGGGGGCAGGCTCGCCCGACTCTGTGGTCGCCGCAGACGCGTATGGGATGTCGCATCCCTTTTCTTGGGGTTCACATGGCCTCTCGTGGTTGAAGCCGTGTGCAACTCGTGGGTGCGGAATCTGTCCGTGTTGACGGTCGGCTCGGTGTCTGGGTGATTCCCGGTCGGCACTGAAAAGTCCCGAGTTCCCTGTGTTTACAAGGACTCGGAGCGCGCTCCAGTTTCAACCGTAGGGGGTCGGTTCGGGTCCATCATGGGCGTTTGTGATGGGTAAGTGATGGTTGGCCGCACGGTCCGATTCTTGCTAAGCCGCGGTGGCGGCCAACCAAAACACGAGGTCAGAATCATATCGCCAAGGTTCTTGACGCGCTCAGTCACACGGTCTGTGAGTACCTTGGTATGGCGCTGCAGGTCGGCACTGAGCATGGACATTTAGAGCTAGTTTCAGAAGCTTGTGTGTTGTTACGGTGGCTACGTTATTGGGTTGGTGGTGCTGGGTGGGTGTCAACGCGTGCTGGGGATCGGTTTTTGGCGGATGAGTTGTGGGAGCGGGTAGAGCCGCTGGTTCCTCCTCGTTGTTCTGCGGTGAATGGGAGGACGGGAGTTTTTCGGGTCCCGGATCGGCAGGCGTTTGGTGGGATCGTGTTCGTTCTGTTGACGGGTATCTTGTGGATGAAGCTTTCGCCGGAGTTGGGGTTTGGTTCGGGGATCACGTGTTGGCGCAGGTTGCAGTGCTGGGCCGAGGCTGGGGGTGTGGGACCAGCTGAAGCAGGTGGTCCTTGACGAATTCGGCCAGGTGGGCATGATCGACCGATCGCGTGGGTGCTTGGATTCGGTGAATGTCCGGGCAAAAAGGGGCGATCTCACCGGAGCTGATCCCACGGACCGTGGGAAACTCGGCGCCAAATATCACATCCTGACTGCGGGAGATGGCCTCCCACTCCACATTGAGCTCTCGGGTGCGAACCGATACGACAGCATGCTTGTCGAGCTTGTCCTCGACAATGTTGCACCAATCAAAGGCGTCGGGCCCGGCCCTGCCGCCGCCCGCTCGAGTTCCACGCCGACAAGGCCTACGACAACCGACCCATCCGTGTTCAGCCTTCGCAAACGAGGCATCCTCGCCCACATCGCCGAGGTAGCATCGAATCCACAGAACAATCTCGGGAAACACCGCTGGGTTATCGAACGCACCATGGCCTGGATGCACAGCTACCAGAAACTCACCCACGCTACAACCGAACAGAACTCACCATCACCCGCGCCCGACAACTCACCAAAAACCACCTCTGAAATCATCTTTTAGTTCCTTCGGGCACATGGTGCGCGACAGCGCCGGAACTGGCAAAGAGATCCACGAATTTCATGGCCTGCCCTGCTTTCGGGGCGCCAGCGAGCCGGGTTTCCTGCGTAATATAAGTGTGGTTTTGCTCCCCTTGTGCTCTCACGCGAAGCTCCAGACAGGCACGCGTTCAGCCTGCCCCAGTGCCAGCAGGCTAGTTGGTAAGGTTCGAAGGAAGTCACTTCTGGTAGTGGGCGTCGCAGCATTGATCTCTTCAAGGGCAATTTCAATATCTGCCCAAAGATCGAGACGGTTTGACGGTTCTTTACCCGGGGACCAGAGACCTCGCCCAACAGCGAGGGATGTTGTCCAAGCCGAAATCGCATTTGTGTCGTGCCCGCTGTCCCGCAGCAGCGAGACGCAAGAACCTGTGGCGATGCGAAGTAGAACAACTGCCCGTGCCGTCATCGGCCGGATGCATTTAACAGCGTCAGTTTCTGAGTTCTCTGCTGGATATAGGGCACCCAGAAGCGTACTATCGTTCGTTCTCTTGTCATTGTCCTGTAGTGCCACAGCGAGCGCACTGCCCTCAAGACTCGGAGGAGTAATGGATGTGACCCAGTCGATCCAGGGAGGGGTTGGGTCACATCTGCTGTGAAAAATTGCGGTGAGCATCTCGGGCAATAGCGCATCATCAAGTACCGGAAAGGCCCCGCCGGGGCCAGGCTCCAAGTAACGCCATGTTTCGGACACGAGGGATTGTACTGCCGCCGAGTCCACATCGCGCGGTTTGAGCCGTGTTGGCTGGTAACTTGCCCGGTTCCGCTGCTTATGGTCAGTGTCGAACGACTTCAAGTCGAACGATATGACCTCGAGGAGTTGCTCAATCTTTGCCCGAGCAGCGAGAGGGGTGAGTCGTTGCATCCAGTCTGAGAATGGAGATCTCCCAGGTCGAAACACGTCGTATAGCAGGTCTAGAGAGCGATTTTCCTGGGCCCATCTCTCCAGTATCTGCCACACGGCTCTGTGCGTCCCCTCCGTCGAGAGATGATGGGTATCATTGGCGTCAACGGTGAGATGATGCCGATTTCCAATGAATATTCCTTCACTCGCAAGCAGGGAGATTGCCGCACGGAGTTCCGCATAGTACAAGAGGTGGATCGAACCCGTGAGGTCTCCTCGGATCAACGCATCGAGTGAGCGGCCGAGGTAAGACCACGCATCTCCGCAATGAACAAAGCTCGATGCAGCAACGTAGCGGAGGAAGTGCGATCGCCTGGAGAGTGGCACGTTATTGTTGTCAGCCCTAATTTGCGCCTGAGGGTCGTCCAGATAGTCGTTGCCCTGAGGGAACCATGTGTCGCTCGTGAGCGGTAGGAGTGAAGCCAATTCTCCAACGACCATACTTCGGTCAGCCTGAATAGTTTTTGGCAGCGTAGTCTGCGCCACTATTGCCAGGCTTCCAGCCCAGTAGCTGCCGTTGCAACATCCTCACTGGATGAGTTCTTGAGGTGTGACACGAGTTGAGTGCGCAGTTCCTTGTATCCACCGCTCCCACGTAACGCAGCTTTGGACAGGCGCTTGTCCTCACTGAGGTTTGGAAAGCTGCTCGATCGCCAATCAAAGGTCGCGAGTTCCTCGGCGACGCGGGTCAAGAATTCGCGCACATTGTCAGGGATGGAGTCGGCAACCCTCTTCACATTATTTGCCGAAACGTCTGTAAAATCTCCTGTCTCACGCCACTTTGCGAGCCCGAGTGGATCCCGCCGGATATAACAAAGATCGTTCACAACCGATTGGAAGCCACGCACCCCTTGGTCGGTTGCGAGCAGGCTATAGGTTCCGGTGAACGCAGGGTCGGCACCCGCAATATCAAGCTCTGCTTTCTGCGCACGAATTGCCTGAGCCCAGTTGGCCTCTGACGCCTCTACCGCATCAGCGAGGATACGCCACGCTGTGACAAGGAATGATCCCTGCTGCACTCGCGACCACGTCAGCCCTTCCTTAGTATCGGGTGTGCCACCAAAGATTCCGCCTGCGTGCCCACGGCCAGTTGGAACCCACGGTTTCACCATGCTCGCAATGAGACTGCGCACGAACGCGGCCTGAGTTACGGGGCCGTTCTCGCGGCGAGGCCCGCCGAGCATGTTGATTCGCTTGTACCAAGGGCTTTCGGGGTTCGCCCAGAGAATCTCAGTTAGTTCTTGGGCACGGCTCTCTCGGTAGACGAGGATTTTATCACCGCTATCGAGCCAGTCCTGCTCACGGAGTAGCGGGTACAGATCGAAGGCGAGAGAGGCATTAATCTTTTTGGGTTTGATGTTGATTGTCCAGAATAGATACGCTTGCCACGAGATATCGAGTCCGTGGAATGCAACAACCGGAAGCTCGAAGTCTGCAACGCCCGAAACATCGTCTTCGAATGCAAAGAGGCGATGTTGACCGTCAATCACTTCGATTGGCGGGAAGGAATCGTCGGAAATTTCGGGGAGGACCAATGTCGCTAACTTCCCCGTCGGATCATCCTTGATCTTGATAGCCTCAGCGTCCTCGATCTTTTGTCCACTTCGCTCGTCGCCGGGGTTAAGGATGTTGACAACGACAGCTGTGGGCAACCAGCCCGGCTTTCGGAGCCTCTCGTTCTCGGGATTCTTGCGCTGGGCATCGGTGAGGCCCGACCATGGATACCCGGCTTCAACGTATCGGCGGATCTCAGCACTGCGCTCAGGGTCGTGACGTCGTTGAATGCCGAGGTCTTCGCCACGTGGAGTCATTTCGTCGGTCGAACGGCGGTAGATTCCCGAGAGCTTGCGGAGCTTCGCTGCCGAGAGTGAGAAGACGTAGAAGTGCTGCTCCGGGTGCGCCTGGTTCTGGGTCTCGTCGAAGTTTACCCTGTCCCACACCGGAAGCCACTGCTGCACGCGGAGGGCAGGGATCGAAGAAAACTCGTCGGGTGGCACCATGAATAGTCTCCAGTGGTTTGTGATGTGCGGATTCAGTGTATCGGTCCAGGCGTACTGCACACCCCGCCCGGGTGTATCAGATTAACGGTGGATTTGGTCTGGTGCATTTCGGTTGGTTCGGTCTTCGGAGGTGGTCGTGAAGGTGTTGGGTGCGGGTTTCGATCTGGTCACCCAGGGTGTCTGGCCCTGGCTGGTGGGGTCAGTCG
>NAEP01000038.1 GCA_002529645.1 Candidatus Lumbricidiphila eiseniae
AGCGAGCCGCCGACCGGGCGAAGGAACGCGGCCTACACCGCGGCTCGAAACGCAAAACCGAGGGCCGCCTGGTCGAAAGGCAAGTCGTCACGAACTGGATCAAAGCCCTCGAGCAACTCTCACTCGTCTACCCCGAACGCATCAACCGCTACCTCTAACCCCCGAGACGCCACCCGCTTACACACACAACTTGACAAGCTCCATGCTCGGCATCACTTGGCAGCACTGGCTGCGACCGCTCCACAGCCTGGATCTGACCCGTGACCGTTCTGCTCCCGCCGGTGCGTGGAGGCGACCGCTCCACAGCCTGGATCTGACCCTTCTGGTCCAGGCACAACACCACCGCGGTGACGGCGCGGGTTCAGATACAGACCAATTCAGGTCATAGACCCTTAACAGTGGATCCGTGGAATTCGATCCGCAACAAAACAAGCCCACCACTTCGCCACCATATGCGACAAGACACCCACACGCGAAGCAACCTCCACACGCGAAGCAACCTCCACACGCGAAGCAACCTCCACACGCGAAGCAACCTCCACACGCGAAGCAACCTCCACACGCGAAGCAACCTCCACACGCGAAGCAACCTCCACACGCGAAGCAACCTCCACACGCGAAGCAACCTCCACACGCGAAGCAACCTCCACACGCGAAGCAACCTCCACACGCGAAGCAACCTCCACACGCGAAGCAACCTCCACACCCGTCAACCCTTCAGCAGCCGACCGTTGATGTCCCAGTGACTCAGTACAGTCACCACGTGTTCGAGAGGAAATCCCAGGTCAGACCTACAAGAACCTTGCAAGTGGATGCTACGTGGGGAGGTGGCTCCGACCGGCATCGATCCGGTGACCTTTCGAGTTTCAGTCGAACGCTCTACCAACTGAGCTACAGAGCCAGGCATCTATGTTCAATGCCCGACGGTAGTAGGCCCCGTTTGCCGGGGCTTACTACGCCGCGACCCTGACGGGACTCGAACCCGCGACCTCCGCCGTGACAGGGCGGCGCGCTAACCGACTGCGCTACAGGGCCTTGATGGTGCCGAAACACCGACTATGAAATTGTATGTCCTCGGTGACCCCAACGGGATTCGAACCCGTGCTGCCGCCGTGAAAGGGCGGTGTCCTAGGCCTCTAAACGATGGGGCCAGCGGCGCAGTTTTCTGCGACTGCCGAAAGCCAAGCATACGGGTCATCCCGAATGAAGGCAAAACCCTGATTCAACAGTCTCTGAGAACTAATTCGAGATCTTGGTGCCCGCACGCGTCGGAGATGCCCACTTCCAATGGTCATAGCCGTTCCGAATTCAACTGTTGCCCGCACGCGTCGGAGGTGCCGAAACTTTGACCCCCTCCGCCCGAATCGCGGTCCTGTTGCCCGCACGCGTCGGAGGTGCCTCCACGGATGAGCACGCGGCGGTGACCGCTTGTTTGTTGCCCACATGCGCCGGAAATGCCCAGTCCTGGGAGCAAGTCCCTCTATCGTGGACGGGAGACCCGACGAATAGCGGCCCGACGGTCTATTTGCAGATCTGATGAAAGTGGGAGACGCGGTCACCGAGCTGCGCAACGGGAAATGGAAGAGAACCAGCCTGATGCAAGGAACGCGGGAGCTAGTGGCGCGCGCTCTGTGACATCCGTCACTCGGCCACAGCTCGTCGGTTGGCAGAGCTCCGTCAGCCAACACCGGCGTGGGATCGCGCGCCCTGTTGTCCGACACGGCATCCCTCGGTGGGTGCATCTGCTCGCGTCAGCGTGCGTCGCTGCCCTGATGATCGGAACTGCGCTGGGGGCACCGCTATCCGCGGATGCAGACACCTACCCCTCTTGGGATGATGTACAGGCTGCGAAGGCCAACACCGCCAACACCGCCGAGTCCATTACCAAGCTCTCGGGAATTATTACTCAGCTAAAGAATCAAGTGGATGCCACCCTCGCCGTCGCACAAAAGAAAACTGACGAACTAATGGCGGCTCAGCAGAGAGCTGACGATGCTGCGGCTAATGCCGACGCGATTAGTGCACAGGCACAGACCGCTGCAACGGAGGCAAAAACCGCGAGAGAAGCCGCCGGTCGACTTGCTGCACAGTTGTATCGTAGCGGAGGTACCGACTCCGTACTAAGTCTTTTCTTTTCGGGTGGAAATGCCGCACAAACCGACCAATTGCTGCAGAATCTTGCAGATATGCAGAAACTGGCCGGTCGGGCTTCTGACATTTACCAGACCGCGCAGCAAAAGCAAAACACGGCTACCGCACTCGGGGCGCAGGCAAATATCGCGGTCGACGCGCGCGCGAAACTACAGGCCGTAGCCCAAACCGCCCTCGAGGCAGCACAGGCAGCACAGGTCGCAGCCCAGACAGCGCTCGCTGCGCAGCAGGAGAATCAGGTTAAACTGGAAGCACAACTAGCGTTTCTCAAGGATACCGAAACAAAGACGGCCGCCGCGTATCAGCAGGGCGAGCAAATCCGACAGGCCGAGGAAGCCAGACGGAAAGCGGCAGAAGCAGCCGCGAGGGCTCCGGGTGTCCCCGTATCCTCTGGTTGGGCGCTGCCTGCACGCGGTCGGATCACTGATGTCTACGGCCCACGGGCACGGATCTGCGAGGGCGGTCTTTGTTCGGGAACCTTTCACTACGGGATCGATATTGGCACGGGGTGTAATGCGTCAATCTATGCCGCAAACAGTGGCGCGGTTGTCTTTTCCGGATGGTCCGGAACATACGGAAACTTCATTAAGATCGATCATGGAGGGGGGGTATACACTGGGTATGCGCACATCCGTGATGGGGGTCGCTTTGTCGGAGTAGGGGACCGCGTGACATCCGGGCAAAATATTGCTTCGGCTGGAAAAACCGGCGCATCGAACGGTTGCCACCTTCATTTTGAAGTATATAACGGTGCCCGCCGAATTGACCCGATTCCGTTTATGGCTGATCGTGGCGTGCGTATTGGTTAATAGTAGTATGCTGGCGAAGAGGGAGGTGCGCAATGGAAAATAAACCCGAACGGGGAGCATCCGGAGCAACAACTGCGCTCTCGGTCGCCGCTATTACCGCGATCACAGCTTCGATGACATTTCCGTTTGGAGCGGCGATCGCTGATAATAATTACCCCTCGTGGGGCGATATCGAAGCCGCAAAGCAAAATGAGCAAGATACACAAACCGAAATTACCAAAATTGGTGTGCTCCTAACAACTTTACAACAAAATGCGGATGCCGCGTCGGTGAGTTCCCGGCAGGCAGACGAGAATTACCGAATGGCTGTTGACGCGCGTGACGCCGCCGAGGAACGCGAAAAGACGCTCAGCCAGCAGGCTGCCGCCGCGGAGGCGATCGCGAAAACCTCCGAACTTCGGGCCGGTTTGCTTGCGGTCCACCTCGCAAAGTCCACCGGGGGTGATTTGACGAGCGAAATTTTGTTCTCTGGCCGCAACGCAGATGACCTGCTCGAGCGGTTGGCAACCGCGTCACGCCTCGGTGAGCAGACGAAGGCTATTTCCGATCAGGCCACGAGCGACCGCAACACCGCGGCCGCGCTGCGCGACTACGCCACTCGCGCGACATCCGAACGGGAAAAGCTAGCAGAAGAGGTCAAAGCCAAAGCGGATGCCGCGAAAGCCGCCGCCGCGGCGGTGCTCGCCGCGTACAACGAACAGCAAAAGCGCTCCACTGACCTGTACGCGCAGCTTGCTTCACTGAAGAACACCACCGCGGAGTTGGAGCGACAGCGTGCCGAAGGGCTCGCCGAGGAAGCCGCCGCCGCGGCACAGGCGGCCGCAGCGGCGGCAGAACGGCAGCGGCAGGCCGCAGCCGCAGCCGCAGCCGCAGCCGCTGCCGCGGGGTCGGGCTCGGGATCCGGGTCGGGAACCGGGTCGGGCTCGGGATCCGGGTCTGGATCTCGGCCTGGACCGGCCGCTGCCGACCAGGATCCTTTGCCCTCGGCAGGAGCTCCCGACCAGGGCGCGGTCGACAGAGCGATCTGGTTCGCTCAGCAGCAACTGGGCAAGCCCTATGCCCTGGGCGGGTCCGGTCCGAACGTCTGGGACTGTTCGGGGTTGACCAGAGCGGCATACGCCTACGTGGGTATTGGAATTGGAACCCACTCGGCGACCAATCAGTACCACACACTCGCCAACCGCGGACTCGCTGTGCCGGTGTCACAGGCCCAACGCGGCGACCTGTTGTTTTGGGGTGGCGGGAGCAGCTACTACCACGTTGCCATTTACCTCGGTGGCGGAAAGATTCTTGAGGCCCCCGACTACGGCAAGCCCGTGCGCGTCTGGTACATCTGGGGGAGTCCCTCGGCTGCGGCCCGGCCGGCAGGATAGCTGGGGAAAAGAATGGGGATGGCTGCCGTGTGACTTTCTCGCTGTCGTTGTCGGGTGCTGGCCATTTATGAAGGCTGGTTAGAGCCGAACGTTGTAGGGTCGGCGAGCACCTCGGCAAACACAAGTTCTGCTGCTCCGATAAGGAGCGTGTTATCGCGCCCCAGGCAGGCGCGTGCAATGCGAACATCAGCGCACGGCCCCGGAAGGGCGGAGCGCTGTAGACCCTCGATCATTCGATCACCCGCGGTGTCAAACAGGGTGGCAAGGAATCCCCCCAAGAGGATCAGTTGCGGGTTGAAAGTGTTGACGATGTTCCGCAGTGCGAGAGTGAGAAAATCGAGCTGCCGATCAACAACGGTGCGGACTGCAGCATCGGTGGCGTATCGGGCCACAAGTGCGGTGTCGAGCTGCGCAATGTCGTCGCTGCGCAAGCCCACGGCCTGCAGCAGGGCGGCGCGGGTCACCTCGGTCTCGAGACATCCCGTTGCCCCACAGTGACACGGGGAACCTGCTGATAAGACAAGGGTGTGCCCGAGCTCGCCGGCGAAACCGTTCGCTCCGCGCAGCAATCTGCCACCTGCAATGACACCCCCGCCGATGCCGCTTGCGCCGCCGTTAAGGTAGACCAGATCGTCGACTCCACGGCCCGCGCCGAATGCGCGCTCGGCGATTGCACCACAACTGGCATCGTTGGCAGACCGGGTTCGCGCTCCCATCGCGTCCGACAGGTGCTGTGCGAACGCCTCGTCTCGCCAACCCAGGTGGGGCGCGAGGTTTACGAGCCCGTCGTGTGTGCGGACTAGCCCGGGCAGTGCCGCGCCGACCCCCACGATGTGGGCATGCTCGAGGTCCACCGCCAGCTCGGCAAGGAGATCAACGACAATCTCGACGACCTCGTGAACCGTGGGCACCCGCGGATTCTCGCGACGAACCTGCCGCAGCACGGTACCGCCCAGCGATACCAGACCGAGGGTGACGGCGTCAATTTCCGGGATGATTGCGATAGTAATCGCCGATCGTGAGGGAGAAATCAGAAAGCTCGGGCGACCGACCGATGCGCTGTGGGCGGGCACCGATTCGATGTGTGCAGTTGGTGTCCCACCCGGCGAGCGTGGGCGTAGAGCTGACCCTGAATAAACGGACGGAAGTAGATCGGTCCCACCCGGCGAGCGTGGGCGTAGAGGGTCATGCACTGATTCGGTGTGCGTGGGGGTGTGTTCCTGGGGTGGTGCGGATTCGGTGACCAGTCCGCGCCGTTTGAGCTCTGCGATGAGGTCTGCGATGGTTGAACGATTGAGTCCGGTTGCTCGAGTGAGTTCGGCACGTGAGGTGCCTGAATTCGAGTGTACGAGGCGCAGCACCTGAGAGAGATTGCGGCGGCGAACCTCATCGAGGTTGCTGCCGCGTGCGGTCCGTGGCCGTTGCGGCGAGCTATCCCGTGTCATGTTGTCTCCCTCGCCTTGCCCCGGGGATATTGCACGGTGGTGCGCTGTGTCGGTCGTGTCGGAACCTGGTCGTGTCGGAACCTGGCTGCACCGGAACCTGGTCGTGCCGGAACTCGGTCGCGAGGCGTAGTCAGGGTTGGGCCAGCACTGGCGTCAGTGTCCGGGGTACGCCGCAACCGCCCTGGCAATGAGCGATTCGGCATCGGCGGCGGAACCCCACCCTTCGGTCTTTACCCACTTGCCCGGCTCGAGATCCTTGTAGTGCTCAAAAAAATGCTCAATCTCTTTGCGGGTGTACTCGGGGATAGTGTCGAGATCTTGGATGTGTTCCCACCGAGGGTCGCCCGCGGGCACCGCGATGATCTTGGCGTCACCACCACCGTCATCGCTCATGTGAAAAACACCGACTGGCCGAACCTTCACCCCTACGCCCGGGAACAGGGGAAACTCGGTCAAGACGAGCACGTCGAGTGGGTCGCCATCATCACCGAGGGTGTTTTCGAAGAACCCATAGTCGGTGGGGTACACGAAGGTCGTGTACAACACTCGGTCGAGATACACCCGCCCGGTTTGGTGGTCAACCTCGTACTTGTTTCGACTTCCCCTGGGGATTTCGATGACGGCGGCGTACTCGCCCATGTCTTCTCCTGTTCTGATACGGTTCGCTCACTGTCTGTGAGGACCCGCGCAATAAGGTTACTGGATGGTCACAGATGCACCACCGGATGTCCCGACTTCGCGCCGCCCAGAAGGTCCTTCGCGTCGGCGTCTCACCCCGGCGATCGCGGAGGTGCGCGGTGCGGTGCGCTCGGCGCTCGGCGGGGTGCGTGCGGCGGGGGCGGGGGATGACCCGCTCGTACTCGTTGCACTCTCGGGTGGGGCGGATTCGCTCGCACTCACGGCGGCGACCGTGTTCGAGGGGCCGCGGGCGGGCTTCCGGGTGGGGGCGGCGGTGATTGACCACGGTTTGCAGGTGCACTCTGCCGAGGTAGCCGCGCGAGCGGCCGAGCAGGCCCGGGCGCTCGGGTGTGATCCTGTGCTTGTGCACCGAGTTGAGGTGGCAAACGAGGGAGGGCCGGAGGCATCCGCTCGCCAGGCTCGCTACCGGGCGCTCGATGCGCTTGCCGTGAGGCACGGGGCATTCGCTGTGCTTCTCGGTCATACCCTTGACGACCAGGCCGAAACGGTGCTGCTCGGCCTGGCACGCGGTTCGGGTGCCGCGAGTCTCTCGGGGATGGCACCGGGCACGGTGGGTGGGATCGCTGGAAACAAACGCACCGAACAATCGCCCGGGATAGCACCGGATGCGGTGGACGGCGCGGTAGTGGGCGGGGTGGGCTCGGGCGCGGTAGTGGGCACCGTCGCGTACCTGCGTCCACTGCTTGGCACGCGCCGGGCAACCACTCGACAGGCCTGCCTGGACGCTGCGCTCACCCCCTGGGATGACCCGCACAATGCCGATCCGCGATACACACGTGTGCGGGTGCGTGATCGAGTGCTGCCCGTTCTGGAGGCTGAACTTGGCCCTGGGATCGCTCAAGCTCTCGCCCGCACGGCCGAGCAACTGCGGGAAGACGAGGCAGCGTTCACGCAGCAGGTGGCCGAGCTCATTGAGGAGATGTGCGAACCGGCCGAAGCGGGTATCGCACTGTCGGTGGGGGCGCTTGCGGCAAACCCGGCAGCGTTGCGGCAGCGGCTCATCCGGTACGCGGTTGAGGCCGAGTTTGGTGTTTCTCTCAGCCGCTTTCAGACTCTGGAGGTGGCCCGGCTCGTGACCGCGTGGCACGGGCAGGGACCGATTGATCTACCCAGCGGAGTGCGGGTGACTCGGGGTCAGGGGCTGTTGACGTTCACCCGGCTTTCGTAGCGTCACGGGTCATCCCTCACCCTCGAGCCGTTCCGTGTTCTCGGCAACGGTGTCGCGGTGTTTACCGAGCGCAGAGCGAACGTTCTGGATACCACAGGGCCGAACGGTGCGTGGTTCGTGTGCGCTCCGGGTAGGCTCGAATCATCCCCTGCCGCCTGCTTCGCTGGAGAACAATGGATTCCGCCGATATTTCCGCAGACCTCTCTGAGGTCATCGTGACCGAAGCTGATATTCGTGTGAAACTCGCGGAACTTGCGCGGCGCATTGAGGTTGATTACGCCGATAAAAATGTACTACTCGTGGGAGTGCTCAAGGGCGCAATCATGGTGATGGCCGACCTCGCGCGGGAGCTGAGGATCCACGTGTCAATGGACTGGATGGCGACCTCGTCGTACGGTGCTGGTACCCAGTCCAGCGGTGTCGTCCGTATTCTGAAAGACCTCGACACGGATGTCGCCGGTCGTCACGTGCTCATTGTGGAAGACATTATCGACTCCGGGTTGACGCTCCACTGGCTGAAGAGCAACCTCGAATCCCGCGGTGCGACATCCGTGGAAATCTGCACGATCTTGCGCAAACCGGATGCCGCGAAGATTGAGGTGCCGGTGAAATACGTCGGTTTCGACATCCCGAATCAATTCATTGTCGGGTACGGCACTGACTACGCCGAACGATATCGAAATCTGCGGGATGTCGCGGTGCTCGCGCCGCACGTCTACCAGTAGCCTCTCGGCAACACGCAGCCGCGAGGATCGCTAATTCTGCGGGGAGGGGGTTCCACAGCCTCTCGGCAACACGCAGCCGCGAGCGATACGGATTCGCCCCGCAATCGGGCCAGCTCGGAGCAAACATGGCGCGCACGCCGCGAGCGAACATTGAACACAGCCACAGAATCTGAGCGGTAGCCTTGCTCCATCATGAATCTTAAGAAATTTCTGCGCGGACCGCTCGCACTGATCATCTTGGCAGGTGTCTTTGTCTGGATCGGCGTCGCAATCTTCACGGCCTCAGGTTATCGAGAGGTGCCCACTCAGAAGGGACTTGACTTCATAACCTCGGGCAAGACCGCTTCGGCCACGATCATCGACGGGGATAACCGCGTGGATCTCACCCTGAAGGATGCGGATCCCACGTTCGGGAAAAAAGTGCAGTTCTACTACGTGACCCCTCGCGGTGACGACGTTGTGAAGGCCGTTGATGACGCCACCCTCAGTGGAGGGTTTAACGACCAGTTGTCTCAGCCGAACTGGTTCCTCTCGATACTCGGATACCTCCTTCCGGTCATTCTCATTGCCGGGTTCTTCTGGTTCATGCTGTCGGGTATTCAGGGCGGTGGTAACCGGGTGATGCAGTTCGGTAAATCCAAGGCCAAGCTTGTGTCGAAGGAAAGCCCGCAGGTGACTTTCGCAGACGTCGCGGGTGCCGACGAGGCGATCGAAGAACTCGAAGAGATCAAGGACTTCCTGAAAGAGCCCGCAAAGTTTCAGGCGGTCGGTGCCCGGATCCCCAAGGGGGTGCTCCTCTACGGTCCTCCCGGAACGGGCAAGACACTTCTTGCGCGCGCGGTGGCGGGTGAAGCCGGGGTGCCGTTCTACTCCATTTCGGGGTCAGATTTTGTGGAGATGTTCGTGGGGGTTGGGGCATCCCGGGTGCGTGACCTCTTTGAACAGGCGAAAGAGAACGCCCCGGCGATCATTTTCGTTGACGAAATCGATGCCGTTGGTCGGCACCGTGGTGCCGGACTCGGTGGTGGCCATGACGAGCGAGAGCAGACTCTCAACCAGTTGCTCGTCGAGATGGATGGCTTTGACCCGAAAACCAACGTTATCCTCGTTGCGGCGACAAACCGACCCGATATCCTCGACCCAGCGCTGCTGCGCCCGGGGCGCTTCGACCGACAGATTGGGGTGGATGCCCCCGACCTGAAGGGTCGGCAGAAGATCCTCGAAGTGCACGCAAAGGGCAAGCCGCTCACCGGCAGCGTTGACCTGGAAGTGCTCGCCCGGAAAACCCCCGGATTTACCGGCGCCGACCTCGCGAACGTCCTCAATGAGGCGGCACTGCTGACGGCTCGCTCCAACGCCCAACTCATTGATAACCGTGCGCTCGATGAGGCGGTTGACCGGGTTATTGGTGGCCCCCAGCGGCGCAGCCGGATCATGAATGACAAGGAAAAACTCATCACCGCGTACCACGAGGGTGGTCACGCGCTCGCAGCGGCCTCAATGAACTACTCCGATCCGGTGACAAAGATCACGATCCTGCCGCGCGGACGCGCGCTCGGTTACACGATGGTCATGCCGTTGGAGGACAAGTACTCCGTCACCCGCAACGAGCTGCTCGATCAGCTCACCTACGCGATGGGCGGTCGAGTGGCGGAGGAGATCATTTTCCACGACCCGTCTACCGGGGCATCCAACGACATCGAAAAGGCCACCGGAATCGCGCGCAAAATGGTTGTTGAGTATGGCATGTCGGCCAATGTCGGTGCCGTCAAGCTGGGACAGTCGCAGGGCGAAGTTTTTCTCGGGCGCGACATGGGACACCAGCGCGATTACTCCGAGGGTGTCGCAGAGACGGTGGATACCGAGGTGCGAGCGCTCATTGAAAAGGCACACGACGAGGCGTGGCAGGTGCTCAACCAGAACCGGGCTATCCTCGACAAACTTGCGGCAGAACTACTCGAGCATGAAAGCCTCGACCACAATCAGATCGCCGAGATCTTCAAAGACGTAAAAAAGTTGCCGGAGCGTCCGCTCTGGTTGTCGAGCAAGAACCGACCGGTGTCGCAGATTCCCCCGATCACCTACCCGCGTGACCTAGAAGTACGGGAGTCGGATCCTCCGCAGACCGGCGGTGACGACGCGGGTGCGGCACCGGTTGTCAAGAAACCGGCCGTGCGTCGTAAACCGCGCCCTGCGACGGCCTGATCCGTCGAGCCTGAGCACACACCGGTATCGCACATGACGGCAGTAGACGCACAGCGTATTGAACAGGCGGTGCGTGAGATTCTGCTGGCGATTGGGGAGGACCCGACCCGACCCGGTCTGACTGACACGCCACGTCGGGTTGCGGTTGCCTATGCGGATTTCTTTGGGGGGTTGGCGACCGACCCGTATTCCCACCTCGGTGACGCCGTACCGGTCGGGATGGCGGAGGACGGCAACCCGGCGACATCCGACACGGTTATAGTGCGCAACATCGAGTTCCGTTCCGTGTGCGAGCATCACCTGCTGCCGTTCGTGGGGACTGCTCACGTTGCGTATGTTCCGGGGGATCGGGTCGTCGGACTGGGGCGGATTCCAGCCGTTGTTGACACGCTGGCGCGGCGCCCTCAGCTGCAGGAAAGGTTGACGGAGGAAATTGCCGACGCGCTCACTACCGGTCTCAATCCAGTGGGATCGCTCGTGGTTCTTGAAGCGCAGCACCGCTGTGTCACCACCCGCGGTGCCCGACAGTCGCAGAGCTCGACGGTGACGCTCGCGGCACGAGGATCGCTGCGGGAATCGGGTGCGCGGGCGGAGATTATTGCACTGATTCGCGCGCCCAACGGGGGAAGACTCGGTGGGGTGAATCTGTGATCAAGTACCCCCTCGTCATGGGGATTGTCAATGTCACTCCCGACTCCTTCAGCGATGGTGGGCGGTGGCTGAACGCCAACGCGGCGATCGAACACGGGCTCCGGTTGATCGCCGACGGCGCGGACATCCTTGATATTGGGGGCGAATCGACTCGCCCCGGCGCTGCTCGGGTTGATGCCGAGGAGGAAATGCGCCGGGTCATCCCGGTTGTTCGCGCCCTTGCCGAGGGTGGTGCGCGGGTCAGTATTGACACAATGCGCGCGACGACCGCTGAGGCGGCCATCGCGGCCGGTGCCTCGATGATCAACGATGTATCGGCGGGACAGGCAGATGCCAGGATGGCCCGCATCGCCGCCGAAACCGGTGTTCCGTTTGTCGCCATGCACTGGCGCGCTCACTCGGACAGCATGCACGCCCACACCGCGTACCACGATGTGGCGCGCGAGGTGTGCGATGAGCTCGCCGTGCGGGTGGAGGCGCTGGTGCAGGCCGGTGTTGCGCGGAAACGGATCATTCTCGACCCCGGGCTGGGGTTTGCCAAGCGGATCGAGCAGAACTGGGAGATTCTGAATCGACTGAATGTCATTGTGCAGTTCGGTCTGCCGCTGCTGGTGGGGGCGAGTCGTAAAAGTTTTCTCGGAGTGCTACTGCCGCCGGACGCATCACTCAACGAGCGCGATGCGCTCACCGCGACCGTGAGTGTGCTTGCCTCGCAGGCCGGGGCATGGGGCGTGCGTGTGCACAATGTTCAGGCAACCGTGCGGGCGTTAGATGTCTGGGCGGCATGGCAGAGTGGTGGTATGGGTGACGTGGCGGTGGTCGAATCGTGATGGGGTCAGTCGTGGCGAGGTCGAGGTGTCACCGGTGATGGGGGTCGCGGATCGCATTTGTCTCACCGGGCTGCGGGTGTTCGCCCATCACGGGGTGTTTGCGACCGAGCGCGAGGCGGGCCAGGAGTTTGTTATTGACGTCGTGGTGTCGGTTGATCTGCGGGCCGCGGCATCCCGAGACGACCTGACGCAGACGGTGCACTATGGCGAATTGGCCGAGGCCGTTGTGGCAGCTGTTGAGCGCGACCCGGTTGATCTCATCGAGACGGTTGCCGAGCGGGTTGCGGCGGTAGCGCTCTCTTTCCCGCCCGTCATCAATACGACGGTCACCGTGCACAAACCACACGCCCCGATAACCGTCCCGTTTGCCGATGTCGCGGTGACGATTGTGCGAACACGATGAGCCCCACCGAGATGGTTCGGGCCGTTGTTGCTTTTGGCACAAATCTTGGAGACCGTGACGCAACAATCACCTCGGCGCTGCGAGCGGTGGCGGATGCCCCACAGGTTGAGCTCATCGGAATCTCGCCGATCTACCAGACCCCGGCGCTCACGCTCGAGGGTATCGATGCGGATGCTCCGCCCTACCTCAACGGTGTTGTTACCGTGCGCACCACACTCAGCGCCGACGCTCTGCTCGACCTTCTGCACCGGGTGGAAACCGACCACGGTCGGCAACGCAGCACCCGCTGGGCCAGTCGCACGCTTGACCTCGACCTCATTGATTTTGACGGGCAGCAACGCACGGACGTGCGTCTGTCGCTGCCGCATCCGCGGGCGTGGCAGCGAGCGTTTGTGTTGCAGCCGTGGTTGGACCTGGAGCCCGGAGCGACGCTGGTCGGGTACGGGTCGGTGGCGACACTGCGGGCAGCGGCCACCGATAGCGTCGTGCGTGTGGGTGCGGTGGTGTGATGAGACGAGTCTCCGTGCCCGTGCTGGTTGCGCTTGCGCTCGGCGGGGCATCCGTGGGATTTTTGGTCGAGTTTATGCTTGCTGTCACGGGCCGTCGGGTTATTGTGCCGCCGTGGTCATTGCCGGTGACGCTCGTGGTTGCAGGGGCGGTCGTTCTCTTACTCGCGTGGCCGATTCGGCGAGCGGTGGTTGCGGGCACGCTTCGCCGCGTTAACCCATTCCAGGCGGCCCGGGTTGCGGCATTCGCCAAGGCATGCGCACTCTGTGGTGCGCTGCTTTCCGGCGTGGGCGGCGGCATCACGCTATACCTGCTCACCCGAACTGTTGTTGGCAGCGTCAGCAGTGTTGTGCTCGCTGTTGCGACAATGGTCGCCGGTGTTGTGCTGTTGGTTGCGGGGCTGATTGCCGAACACTTCTGCATGCTGCCCCCGGATGACCCGAACCCTGAACAAGAGGACGCCGCTTGTGTGTGAGGCGACAGCGGACGACAGGCGGGCGGCGGAGCCGGGATTCAGATCGGGTCGGCTGGGAGTCGGCACAATCGGGGCAGGGCGGGTCGGTGCCGTGCTCGCGGCGGCCTTGGCCGGTGCCGGGCACGCCCTGACGGGCATCGCAGCTGTGTCCGAGCAGAGCAGGGAGCGTGTAGCGACCATGCTGCCGCACGTCCCGGTGTTGCCCGTTCCCGAGATCGTCGAGCGCAGCGAACTCGTGTTGCTCGCGGTGCCGGAGGCCGAGCTCGGCCCCCTTGTTGTCGGCTTGGCTCAGGCCGGTGTCTGGCAGCCGGGGCAGATTGTGCTGCACACGGTAGCAGCGCACGGGGTGCGAGTGTTTGATCCCGCCCGCTCGGCGGGGATTATCCCCCTCGCGGTGCATCCCGCGATGACCTTCACCGGTACGAGCCTCGACCTTATGCGGTTGCCCGGAACCTGGTTTGCTGTGACGGCCCCGGCTCCGGTGCTACCGATTGGGCAGGCACTCGTCGTTGAAATGGGTGGTGAACCGTTCATTGTGGAGGAACACGATCGTGCCAGCTATGGTGAGGCGATTGACAGCGCCGTGTCGTTCTCGAGTGCCGTCGTGGGGCAGGCCACCGAGTTGCTCAGCGGGATCGGGGTTGCTCGGCCCGGAGCTATTCTCGCCCCGCTCGTGCGAAGCGCGGTCGAGGTGGCCCTGTCGCGCGCGCACGGTGATGTACTGTCTCCGGGGCGTTCGGTGCTCAGGGGTTTCGTGGGTGCAGATCCGGCAGAGTCTGGCAGCGCAGAAAGGCAGTGACTGTGACGGGTGAAACCCACCTGGTGTCGACGATACGTGAGCTCCGAGCCCTGGTGGCACCTTACCGGGCACGCGGCTCGGTCGTGGCATTTGTGCCGACCATGGGTGCGCTGCACGAGGGACACCTCGCGCTCGTGCGGCGGGCGCAACAGATCGCCGATGTCGTTGTCGTGTCGATCTTCGTGAACCCGCTGCAGTTTAGCTCGAGCGAGGATCTCGACCGATACCCGCACACTCTCGACACGGATGTCGCGTCACTGGCAGAGTCTGGTGTCGCCGTTGTTTTCGTGCCACCCGTGAGCGAGATATACCCCGACGGCGCGGCCATCACGCGTATCAGTGCCGGACCGGTTGCTGACCGCTACGAAGGAGTCGCACGCCCGGGGCATTTCAGCGGTGTGCTCACCGTCGTCGCCAAGCTATTCAATATTGTGAGCCCGGATATTGCGGTTTTCGGTCAGAAAGATGCGCAGCAGGTGTTTCTCGTGCGAGAGATGGTGCACGATCTCAATTTGCGTGTGCGGGTTGAGGCTCTTCCCACGGTGCGTGAGCCGGACGGCCTTGCTCTTTCCAGTCGCAACAGATTGCTGTTGCCCGGTCAGCGCTCCGCAGCGCTCACCCTCTCGACGGCGCTACGGGCTGCGGATGCCGCGGCGCGGCGCGGCGCGGCATCCGCAGTCGCCGCTGGGGTCGCCGTGTTTGCCGCGCAGTCCGAGGCTCAGCTGGACTACTTCGATCTCGTTGACCCGGTCACGTTTGCCCGGATCACCGATGATGCACGCGGCGACGCGGGCAGCGATGCGCTCGCGCTCGTCGCCGCCCGCGTCGGTTCGGTCCGGCTCATTGACAACGCGCGTATCGCGCTCGGTTAGCGCCGCGGGTGTTCAACGTCTGGTTTGTTGTCAGAGCTGGTTTTGTGCTCGAGGTTGGCTTTGTTTCCAGGGTCGGATTTGCTCTCGAGGTTGGATTTATTTCCAGAGTCGGATCTGTCCTCGACGTCGGAGCTCATTCCTATTCGGCACCCGCAACAATGCGCACATCTCGCTCGGCACCCCTGCCGAGAGCGGCCAGGGCGTGTTGGTAGGCGGTGCTTGCATACGCGGCAACCGCGTGCTCGACGCTGGGAAATTCGATGACGATGGTGCGTTCACTCAACCCTTGTTCGTGCACCTCAGACGGCATACCGCGGACGACAAACCTCCCGCCCGCTGCCGCGATAGCGGTGGTGGCCAGCTCTGCGTACGCCGCAAGCGCTGTCGGGTCGTTGATGTTGCGGTAGGTGGTTACCCAGTAGCCTTTGTTCATCTTTGTCTCCCTCAATAGTGGTTGGCCGTGATTCTGTGGGCCGGGTGGATTTGTCATCCTCTGGTACTCGACGACTATAACCGTCGTGCTCCTGTGCGCCGGGTCGTATCCGTCCTGCTACTGAGTCACTCGGCTGATGCATCCTTGAAGTGCTGAATCAAGAGTAGGCGTTGAGGGCAGAGGTAACCGTTCAGATTGGTTATGCGGGAGATGCCTGGGTTCAAAGTGGAAGGGCAACACGTGGTGGTGTTCGTGTTTACTGGGTCAGGGGTTGGGTTTCTGTGGGTATGCATGGTGGTCGTGTGTTGTTGTGGCCCGCCCCCGTTGTTAGGTCTGGGCGTTGTGTGAGTCGTTGGTTTCTATTTGATGGGCGCATTGCTGAGTGTGCTCGGTGGGGGTGGGGTAGCTCAGCGGTGAGTGTGGCCGGGTGTGGTTGTGCTCGTTCTTCCGGTCGGTGAGCCGGTCAGCGGTGAGGGAGCGTTCCACGAGCCCGCCGATGCATTCGCGGGTGTGTTCATCGACGATGGAGCAGATCTTGATCGCTCGGCCTTGCTCGTTGGCATTGAACTGGAAATTGACTGCCCAGACCGTGTTCGCCTCGGTCGCTGCCGGCGCGTCGACGGTCGAGGAACCGACGCGTTTGCGGCGCCGACGCCCAGAGCCCCGCAGGCCCTCCTCCCGCCAGAGCCGCTGGATCTTCTTATGATTGACGCTCCAGCCTCACCGCGGGCACTGTGATACGCGCACCGGTACCCCCTTCGGGTGCTTCTTCGCGTACGCACGAAGCCAGTGTCATGCAACGCTCGATCCGGAACCGCCCTCGTGTCGGCCTGGAGCGGGCATCGATACGCGGATCTGCTCAACCCGACCAGGCCACACGCCATCCGCTCGCTCACCAACAGCGTCCCGATCAAATGAGCCACGCCAGCGCAGCGTCTGCCCGGGCCTAGAAGTTTCCCCCAGCCAACTCCTTCAAAACCGCCTTCTCCAACTCCGCCTCAGCGAGCAACCGCTTCAGCATGGCGTTCTGCCTCTCAAGCTCCTTCAACCGCTTCGCGTCATCAGCCTTGAGACCACCATACTGATTCCGCCACCGCTAGTACCTCTGCTCGGACACACCAAGCTCACAACACACACCCACGACATCCCCGCCATCAGCGAGCATCCCCCGGAGATTTCACCTGGCAGGCTTTCGACCGTGCGACGTCCCCGCCATCAGCGAACATCCAGTCGGCCCGCCCAAGCTTACGAACGACCTGCTCCGAGGTATGCCACTTCCTGCTGTTCATCATGATCTAACCAGTCTTCCCACCCACGACCGCGAGCGACAAGACGACTCGCATAACGACTGGACCTACAACATGGGTCAAGCCAGTGCGGGCGAATGGATGGATGCTCCCGCAGGTGAGCTCTCGACCGGGAATGCACGCAAACTCTGGATTATCCTCTGCACACTGGGCGTGGGTGTGGCGATAAAATTTGCTATTCGTTCGGTTCGGATCATCCTCTGCACACTGGGCGTGGACTCGCTGATCGTTCTCGACGAACCGTTTAGCGGCCTCGATGCACACGGCGCTGACACACTCAGAGCTGAGATCGATGCGTGGTCAACCGTCTCGTGGGTTCTGCTCATCGCACACGGAGAAGCATCAGAGCCGAACGTAGACGACATCTTCCTCGGGGTAACCCCATCTAAGGAGCACTGAGTACACCCAATAGTCAATCAAAGTGCAACACCAAGCGTTGCGCTTCTACCTTGAACGCGGGCGCATGTCCTATGAGCTCTCAATCATCTAGGCTAGACCGGAACCCCATCCCGATACCGTGAGAGTGAGTAATGGTCACATCGTCTGACACTGACGTCGCCCCGACCGAAAATACAGAACACACCGCGGCGGATATTTTCGAGCAGAAGGCGGTGCGGCTCGCAAAGCGAGAGCGACTGAACGCGGCATCCGCAGACCGCACCGGTGGTGCATACCCGGTGGGCGTCCCGATCACCGACACGATTGCGCAGGTGCGTGAGCGTTACGTGCACCTCGGGGTGGATGTCGCGACGGGCGACCGTGTGGGTATTGCGGGTCGGATCGTGCATTTTCGCATCGGCGGCAAGCTGTGTTTTGCGGCCCTCCAGGCGGGCGATGGTTCGCGCATCCAGGTTATGGCCTCTCTTGCCGAACTCGGCGAGGAGTCACTGCGGGAGTGGAAAGATCTCATTGATCTTGGCGATCACCTGTTCGTGTCGGGTGAGATCATTACGAGCCGCCGCGGTGAACTCTCAGTTCTTGTGTCGAAATGGCAGATTGCGGCGAAAGCGCTGCTCCCGCTGCCGAATCTGCACAGTGAACTTTCCGAAGAGACCCGCGTGCGCAGCCGCTACCTCGACCTCATTGTGCGCGAGCAGGCCCGCCGCACCGTGTACGACCGCGCCAGGGTTAATGCGAGCCTGCGTCGCACCTTCGACTCACTCGGGTTTCTCGAGGTGGAAACTCCGATGCTGCAGGTTATGCACGGCGGGGCATCCGCTCGACCCTTCGTCACCCGCTCGAACGCTTTTGACACCGAGCTGTATCTGCGCATCGCTCCGGAACTCTATCTCAAGCGTGCCCTCGTCGGCGGAATTGATCGGGTGTTTGAGATCAACCGTAACTTCCGAAACGAGGGGGCTGACTCAACGCACAGCCCCGAGTTCGCCATGCTCGAGGCGTATCAGGCCTACGGTGATTACGCGTCGATTGCTGATCTCACACAGCGATTGATTCAGGATGCCGCGCACGCTGTTGCAGGGTCGCACGTTGTCACCTGGGCCGACGGCACCGAGTTCGACCTCGGCGGCGACTGGCCGCGGGTGTCCCTGTATGGCACGCTGTCGGAGGCCGTTGGCGAGGAGATTTCGTCAGAAACCCCGATGGCGCGGTTGCGACAGCTCGCCGACGCGGTGGGTATCGAGGTCGCTCATCCGGTGCCGGGGAAGTACGTCGAAGAGCTCTGGGAACACCACGTGAAGCAGACCCTTGATCGTCCCACCTTTGTCATGGATTTCCCTCTCGACACGAGCCCGCTTGTGCGTGAGCACCGAGCAGTGCCCGGCGTCGTCGAGAAGTGGGATCTCTATGTGCGTGGTTTTGAGCTCGCAACAGGGTACTCCGAGCTCAATGATCCGGTCGTGCAGCGAGAACGTTTTGTTGCGCAGGGAGTGCTTGCGGCGGGCGGCGATCTCGAAGCGATGCGACTCGACGAGGACTTCCTTCGTGCGCTTGAGTTCGGGATGCCTCCGGCTGGCGGCATGGGCATGGGCATCGACCGCCTCCTCATGGCGATCACCGGGTTGGGCATTCGCGAGACGGTGCTGTTTCCCCTCGTGAAGTAGCCGCGCTGTATCCTTGTGGGAGATGGACGAGTTCTGGACTAGCGCGCTGTGGTCGGTTATGCCGACAGTTCTCATTGGCCTGCTGTTTTGGGTGGTGATGTGGGCGATCATCCACGCTGATCGCGGTGAGCGGAAGGCGCGAGCGCGCATTGAGGCGCGCGAGCGCGCGAAGTATGCGCGTGAGCGCCAGGCATCCGGGAGCTGATTACGGTGAGTGAGCGGTCGTGATCTTCGGAATCGGGCTCGACAGGCTTGTTATTCTCGCGATCGTGATCATCGACCTGAGTTGCCTGCTCATTATTATCCTGGTACCGGGAGATCGACGGCCGACGGCCGCGATGGCGTGGATTCTTGCGGTCATTCTCATACCGGTTTTGGGGGCACTGTTTTTTTGGCTTATTGGTGAAACAAAGTTGCCGCGCAGGTGGCGGGCAAAGCAGGAGAATATCGATCAACTCATCCTTGAGACAACCCACGGCGTCGAACGAGTGAGCGATTCTGCGACCTGGCCGGAGTGGTTCCACGGCGTTGTTCAACTCAATCGCAACCTGGGGTCGATGCCCCTTATCGGCTCCAACAGTGCGACGCTTATCGGTGACTACCGGGAGTCGATTACCGCGATGACCGAGGCCATTCAAGATGCGAAACGGCACGTGCACGCTGAGTTTTACATTCTCTCGTATGACTCCACAACGGCAAGTTTTTTCGAGGCAGTTCGGGAGGCGGTCGTGCGTGGGGTGACGGTCCGTATTCTGTTCGACCATGTCGCAACGCTGCGGGTTCCTGGCTATCGGCGAACCCTGCGCGAATTGCGCGCTACGGGGGCGCAGTGGCACCCGATGCTTCCGATACAGCCGTTCCGGGGCAAATATCAACGGCCTGATTTTCGCAATCATCGCAAGCTTCTTGTTGTGGATGAGTCGGTGGGGTTTCTCGGCTCCCAGAACATGATCGATTCCCACTATCACCGACGAAAGAATCTCCGCCGCGGACTGACCTGGCAGGATGTTATGGCCCGGTTTGAAGGCCCCGTCGTCGCGGGAATTGATGTTGTTTTTGCATCCGACTGGTATCTGACAACCGGCGATAGCGTGGATCAGAACATCGGCGATGCGCTGGAACACGGTGGTGAGCGGCAAAATCTCGACTGTCAGCTGTTGCCGAGCGGGCCGGGCTATCGCCACGAAAATAATCTCAAACTATTCCTTGCGCTGCTCTACGCGGCTCGTCGTCGCGTCGTTATTGCCAGCCCGTATTTCGTGCCGGACGAAGCCTTGCTCTACGCCATTAGTGGTGCCACACAGCGTGGTGTTCACGTGGAACTGTTTGTGTCAGAGATCGGTGATCAGGCCCTCGTCTACCACGCGCAGCGCTCGTACTACGAGGCACTGCTGCGGGCAGGGGTGGATATCTACATGTACCCCGCGCCATACATCCTGCACGCGAAGCACGTGACGGTCGATGAGGATGTCGCGGTTATCGGGTCGAGCAACCTCGACATTCGTTCCTTCATGCTGAACATGGAGGTGTCAATGCTTGTGCGCGGTGCCTCGTTCGTGCGAGATCTGCGAGCGATCGAAGACGGCTATCGGAGCAAGAGCCACAAAGTCACGCTTGACGAGTGGCTCATGCGTCCGGTGCGGTCGAAGTTCCTCGATAATCTTGCCCGGTTGACGTCGGCCCTGCAGTAGCTGTCTCGCTGCGCCGACGGCGAACAGCAGCCCCGAGGCATCCCGGTGTGACTACCCTCGTTATATCGACGACCGTTATAGGTGTCATGAGGAGTAGCCATGTTTGAGAGATTTACCGACCGAGCTCGTCGGGTGGTCGTGCTTGCGCAAGAAGAAGCTAAGTTGCTCAAACACAACTACATCGGCACCGAACACATCCTGCTGGGCCTCATCCACGAGGGTGAGGGTGTCGCGGCCAGAGCGCTGGAGTCGCTCAGCATTTCTTTGGAGTCTGTCCGCGAACAGGTGCAGGACATCATCGGACAGGGCCAACAGCAACCATCGGGGCACATTCCGTTCACGCCCCGGGCGAAGAAGGTGCTCGAACTCTCGCTGCGCGAAGCACTCCAACTCGGACACACCTACATTGGCACCGAACACATCCTGTTGGGACTCATCCGTGAGGGTGAGGGCGTTGCGGCACAGGTGCTTGTGAAGCTGGGTGCCGACCTCAACCGCGTGCGGCAGCAGGTGATTCAGTTGCTTTCGGGATACCAGGGCAAAGAGCAGGTGCAGGTCGGGGCGAGTGACTCGTCGCAGACACAGGGTGGCTCGCAGGTCTTAGATCAGTTTGGCCGCAATCTCACGCAGGCAGCGCGCGAGGGAAAACTTGATCCGGTCATTGGGCGGGAGAAGGAGATCGAGCGGGTCATGCAGATTCTCTCCCGCCGGTCAAAAAATAACCCGGTGCTCATTGGCGAGCCGGGGGTTGGTAAGACCGCGGTTGTGGAGGGGCTCGCGCAGGCAATAGTCCGCGGCGAGGTTCCTGAGACACTGAAAGACAAGCAGGTGTATTCTCTCGATCTGGGTTCGCTCATTGCGGGGTCGCGGTACCGGGGTGACTTCGAGGAGCGGCTCAAGAAGGTCACGAAAGAGATTCGCACGCGTGGTGACATCATTGTGTTCATTGATGAGATCCACACGCTCGTCGGGGCGGGCGCGGCAGAGGGTGCCATTGACGCGGCCTCTATTCTGAAGCCGTTGCTTGCACGCGGTGAGTTACAGACGATTGGGGCAACGACCCTTGACGAGTATCGGAAACACTTTGAGAAGGATGCCGCGCTCGAGCGTCGCTTCCAGTCGATTCAGGTTGCCGAACCCTCGCTCCCGCACGCCATCAACATTCTCAAGGGACTCCGTGACCGGTACGAAGCGCACCACAAGGTCTCTATTACGGATGGCGCGATCGTGGCGGCGGCGAACCTTGCAAACCGGTATGTGAGTGATCGGTTCCTGCCAGACAAGGCCATTGATCTCATTGATGAGGCCGGAGCTCGGTTGCGATTGTCTATTTTGTCGAGCCCGCCGGAATTGCGCGAGTTGGACGAGAAAATATCCGCAGCGCGGTCGAAGAAAGAAGCCGCTATCGAGGATCAGGACTACGAGAAGGCGGCGGCGCTGCGCGATGAGGAGAAGAGTCTCATCGGGGAACGAGCCCAGGCTGAGAAGAAGTGGAAGGCCGGCGAGGTGAGATCAACCTCGGTGGTTGACGAGGGACTCATCGCGGAAGTGTTGGCTCAGGCCACAGGCATCCCGGTTTTTAAACTCACCGAGGAAGAGTCATCGCGTCTGGTCTTCATGGAGAAGGCACTGCACCAGCGGGTTATTGGACAGGAAGAGGCGATTGCCGCGCTGTCAAAGACCATTCGCCGCACGCGGGCGGGTCTGAAAGACCCGAAGCGGCCGTCGGGTTCGTTTATCTTTGCGGGACCGACCGGTGTCGGTAAGACTGAACTTGCGAAGTCGCTCGCGGAGTTCCTCTTTGATGACGAGTCGGCGATGATCTCGTTGGACATGTCGGAGTACGGTGAGAAGCACACCGCGTCGCGGTTGTTTGGTGCCCCTCCCGGTTTCGTCGGATTTGAGGAGGGGGGGCAACTCACCGAGAAGGTGCGCCGGAAGCCGTTCAGTGTTGTTTTGTTCGACGAGATCGAGAAGGCACACCCGGATATCTTCAACTCGCTGCTGCAGATTCTAGAGGAGGGGCGCCTCACCGACGGTCAGGGCCGGGTGGTGGACTTCAAGAACACCGTCATCATCATGACAACGAACCTCGGGACGAAGGACATCGCGAACGGCCCGGTTGGTTTCCAGAAGGAGGGTGATTCGCGCACCGGCTACGACCTCATGCGCGGGAAGGTGAACGATGAGCTGAAGAAGCACTTCAAGCCTGAGTTTCTCAACCGGGTTGATGAGATCATCGTCTTCCCGCAGCTTTCCAAGCCCGAGTTGTTGCAGATCGTTGATCTGTTTGTGAAGCGTCTTGCCGACCGGATGCTTGACCGTGATATGACCGTTGAACTGACACAGGCCGCGAAGGAACGGCTCATTGACATTGGGTTCGATCCGGCCCTCGGCGCTCGGCCGCTGCGGCGCGCAGTGCAGCACGAGGTGGAGGACCGCCTGTCGGAAAAGATCCTGCAGGGTGAGCTCAACGCCGGTGACCATGTGCACATTGATGTTGTCGGTGGCAAATTTGTTGTCACCACAACGCAGCGGGATGTCCCGGTCGCCGTCGGCGTGAATGCGCAGGCCTCGCTGGGCACCGGGTCGGTCACACCGGACCTTGCGGTTGCCACAGGAGAGTAGGGATCTCTCGGGTCGCATAGCATTGGGGGGTGAGTGAGTTTGTCGTGCGCCCGGCGCGCACGAGTGATGTGCCGAGGATTGTTGATCTTGTCGAGCCGCTCGTGCAGCGGCGTATCCTGCTTGGTAAGGAGCGGGTGGACCTGTATGGCGCGGTGCCAGAGTTCCGCGTTGCAGAGTCCCGTGACGGAGCGCTGATCGGGGCGGGCGCGTTGCACGTCATATGGGAGGACCTCGGTGAGGTACGCACGCTCGCTGTGGCGGCACCGTGGATTGGGCGTGGCGTGGGGTGGGCTATCCTGCAGCGGTTGGAAGCGGATGCCCGTGCACTCGGCCTGTACCGACTGTTTTGTCTCACGTTTGAGGTTGAGTTTTTTGGTCGGAACGGGTTTGTTGACATGGGAACCGAGACCGTGGACCCGGAGGTGTATGCCGAGCTTGTACGTTCTCACGACGAGGGTGTTGCTGAGTTTCTCGACCTGGCGCGTGTGAAACAGAACACGCTCGGTAACACACGGATGCTCAAGGTTTTGTAACGCTGCGTGGTGTGCGGTCTGCTACTGCAAACCTGCTCTCTTGTGGGCTCGCCTGCTGTATCGAACGAAGGAACCGGAGCCGCAGGCGCGGACCTGTCTCTTGTGGGTCTGTTGCTGAGGGTCATGTTGTCTGCGCGCCACGCGGGGGATGTCACATGACACGGATGTCTCACGCGGAACCCGCCCGCCCGCGCGCCACGCGGAGGATGTCATCGTGAGTGCGTAGCGTGGGATGTATGTCGACACCTGCTAGGTCGCGCGGTCGGCCCTCGCCCGCGGTGTATCGGCGGCGCCGACTCGTTGTGCTGCTCGGACTGCTGCTTGTTATCGCCGCGATTGTGTTGCTGATCGCACGCCCGTGGGGCTCTGGGGGAACGAAGCCGAGGGCGGGCCTGAATGGAGCGGCTACCGCGCAGAGTAGTGATATTCCAGTGCCGCAGCAGAACAACGCCTCCCTTTCTGCGGGGCCTTCGGCAGTTCCGTCGACAGCCTCGGCCCACTCGGTTGCCGGGGCACCGTGTATTGCCCTCAATGTCCTTGTCGAAGCGATTACCGATAAGACTGTCTACAGCGCGGGGGAACGTCCGCAACTTTCTCTTAAGGTTACGAACAACGGGCCGGTATCGTGTGCGCTGAATGTCGGTACTGCGCAGCAGGATTTCACCATCACCAGTGGGAGCGACGTGTTCTGGCGGTCAACGGATTGTCAGGTGAACCCCTCTGATACTCAGATTATGCTTGCAGCCGGTCAGTCGCTGAGTTCCAGTGCGAGCCTCACCTGGGACCGCACCCGATCCGCCAAGGACACCTGCGGTGGTGCCCGCCCCTCGGCACCGGAGGGTGGCGCTTCATACCACCTGTCGGTCACGCTTGACGGAATCACCTCAACCCAGACGAAACAGTTCCAGTTGCTGTGATCACCGCGCGGTGCGGTGGTTTCTGCTGTCTTGGTTGCGAGGTTTTTCATGCTGCCTCCTCTTTTTGAGTCGCGGTCAGAACCTGGCCAATCGCGGCACGGACATTCCCCACCGCCGTGTCGAGGGTGGTTGTGTACCCGAGCCGACGCGCTTCTGTCGCACGCTGCTGTGCCGCGGTGACGGGGCGCACATCGCCTGTGAGACTGATCTCGCCGAAGACCGCGAATTCATTCGGTATCGCGGTATCGCACACTGCGGATGTAATCGCGAGCGCAATAGCAAGGTCGGCACCCGGCTCGGAGAGTCGGATGCCGCCAACCGTTGAGACATACACGTCATGTTCGCTGAGTGACCGTAACCCGGCGTGCCGTTCGAGGACGGCAATAATCATTGCAACCCGTGACGGATCAACTCCGTTCATGGTGCGTCGGGGCTGTGGTGCTTTTGTTGCAACAACGAGTGCCTGCACCTCGACCGGGAACGCTCGTTTGCCTTCCAACGCCACCGTTACGCACGTCCCGCTCACGGCTCCTGGCACCGTGGACCGGAAGAGGCCGGATGGATCGGGAATCTCTGCGATTCCGTCACCTGTCATCTCGAAGCACCCCACTTCGTCGGTGGGACCAAATCGATTCTTCAGCGTTCGAATGAAGCGCAAACTTGTCTGCCGGTCACCCTCAAACTGGCACACGACGTCTACCAGGTGTTCCAAGACCCTCGGCCCGGCGATCGAGCCATCTTTTATGACATGCCCAACAAGCAGTATCGGCAGGTTACGCTCCTTCGCAGTCCGAATAAGGGATGTTGCCACTTCACGCACCTGACTGGGGTGCCCCGGTAGTCCGTCGATGAGTGACGATGCGACCGTCTGCACGGAATCTACGATGAGTAACCCAGGCTGAATATCGTTAATGTGCCCCAGGATCGCCGCGAGATCTGTCTCTGCCGCCACAAACAATTCGGCGTGGATGGCTCGAGTGCGATCTGCTCGCAATCGCACCTGTGTCAGTGATTCTTCTGCCGTGACGTACAACACCCGAAGCCCGGTTGCTGCGGCGCGTGCGGCGACCTCCAACAGGAGCGTTGACTTGCCCACTCCCGGGTCACCGGACAGTAGGACCGCCGCTCCCGCGACGATGCCTCCGCCCAACACTCGGTCGACTTCGGTAATGCCGCACGGGCGGTGTGAGGTATTTCGCGTTGTAATATCACCGATTCGGACCGCAGCTCGACCCTCGGATGGGCGGATTGCTCGGGTTGATCGGGCGCTGCCACCCTCGATAACCGTGCCCCAGGTGTGACATTCGCTACAGCGCCCCACCCACTTCACGGCATTCCACCCACACTCGGTGCAGTAGAAGGTGGGTGAGGTGCGTGTCATGTGTGTGACGGTACGGGTAGCCACCGACATGTGCACGGGTGGAGGCATGTTTTTCCCGATGTGATCCAGGAAAGGATGGTGGCACCGACATGTGCACGGTGGAGGCACGGTGCGGATTCTGCAATGCAGGTTGTGTCATCTAAGATCGATCCCGGTACCGTGTCCGAGCGGCCGAAGGTGCAACTCTCGAAAAGTTGTGTGGGTGAGAGCCCACCGTGGGTTCAAATCCCACCGGTACCGCCATGAAATTCACTGCTATAGCAGCGATTTAGGCCTTGTCGGTGCCCCTGTGCCTACATTTTACGGTCACACTGTTCAGCCCGGCGATCTTCACGGTCTGTTTTGGGGGCTTTCCGCTTCACGCCCCACCTGCCTACCACAGACAGTTGTGCCAAGTATTTTTGTCGGCTCCGATCGTTGTGACCGAATCGAACCGTGCGGGCTCACTGATGAGCAGTGGTCTGCCTTCGGCGAGGGTCGCAGACACCGGGAGTCGGGTCGCGGAATGGGACTACGAGTCTGGGGCCTTCGGCGAGGATCGCAGACACCGGGAGTCGAGGCTACAGCGCGGCTGGGCGATGTCCATCGTGTTGGCGGGCGTGTGTTTTGCGGGAGTCAGGGCTACAGGGGGTGTGGGAGGCGGGGCAGCCGGCGGCATCCTGGTTCCTCGTTGTTCCGCGGTGCGGTGCGACGGGCCGACCAGTATAAGCAAACACCTCATATGCGACGCAGATTAACTATTGGACGTCACTAGTTGGGTGCCTTGATACTTAAAACTAATCAAAAAGCAACCTCACAATCCGCACTGCCGCGGTGCGCGCCACGGCGCGGCATTCGCAACGGTGCGGACTAAGACAGAAAGGTTCGCACGGTGTTTCTACATAATTTGCACCCCCGGGGTGTTTTTCGCAGGGTTGTGGCTTCGCTCGCGGTCTTAGCAGTGATGACTTTTGTCGTCACCGCCTGTTCGAACGAGGCACAGACTGCCGCGAGCGGCACCGGAGCGCAGGCGCTCCGCTTCGGCCTCTCCGCTGAACCAGTTGCGCCGGTTGCTGGAGCGCTTCAGGGCACTGTAGCCAACACGATGTACACGCTCATCCACCGTGGCTTGATGGCGTACGACAGCAGCGGGGCTCTCATTCCCGCACTCGCCGAGTCTGTGAAGACACCGGATGCAGTGACGTATGTATTCACTCTGCGCCCTAACCTTACATTTCAGGACGGAACACCACTGACGGCCACGAATGTTAAGAATTCGATTGCGTACTATGCCGATCCAGCGAATGGCTCAGGTCTGTACGCGGGGCTGAAAGACATCGCGTCGATCACACCAGACGGTGACAAGACGGTCACGATCGTGTTGACTGCTCCAAACTCCGCCTTCCTGCAGTTTCTCGCGGTCCCCACCGCGGCTATTATTCCGGACAGTTCACTTAACTCGAAGACACCCAACTGGGTCGGGGTGGGACCTTTCAAGTTGACATCGCAGGAGAGTGGCCGTGGCCTGGTTCTTCAGAAATTTGACGGGTACTACGGAGCGAGTGACGTGAAACTCAGCAGGATAGATTTTGCTTACTACACAGATGGCGAGGCCCGCACGAACGCTCTCCTGAGCGGCGATGTGGACATGATCGACTACGTTCCATGGGAAAATTTTGACCGGGTGTCTGCTGCCCCGGGTATCAAACTTGACGCGCAGGCTGGCCCGTTCCAATACGTTCAATTCAACATCAGTAGAGGGCCTTTTGCAAATCCGAAAGTACGGGAAGCAGTTGCATATGCCCTCAATCGTAATAATTCCGTCAAGGCTGCTTTCCAGAATCACGGCAAGCCCCTTTACGGGATCGTTATCTCCGAGAACGATCCCGCGTACAACGCCGACAGGCTAAAACTCTGGGACTACAATCCCGCAAAAGCTAAACAACTGCTCGCCGAAGCTGGCTTTCCGACCGGCTTCGCAACGACGTTGCTGGCAACATCGCAGTATGCCTTCCTTCAGGACACCGCACTCGCTGTCCAGCAGGATCTCAAGGCTATTGGTATTGATGCAACACTGGATGCCCCCGACTGGGCGACTCGCCTGACGAAAGGTCGCAACGGTGACTATGACCTTGCGGTGTCCGGTGATGCCGGCATCATCACCGATCCCTCGTACTTTCTCCCTCTTGTTACCGGCCCGAACACACCTCAACGGAGTTTCGACTACAACAACCCGCACATTGCCCGACTTATCGATGACGGTCTTCGTACGACGGACCCGGTAGCAAAGCGTGCGGCGTGGGATCAGGCTCAGTCTCTCATTGCTTCCGATGTCCCGATTGCCACACTGACGACGCGCGATCAGGCCTACGCATTCCGCCAGGGAGTGACGGGCTTCAAGAACCTGCCAGGATTCCTCACCTTCTACAGTGGGTATTCGCTCGTGAATACGTCAATCACAAAATAAGACCAGGGTGTGTAGAGCGATGTTCGCGTTTATCGTAACCCGTGTTGCCGTCGGAGCGGGACTTGTTCTTCTCGTTCTGACGCTGATTTTCGCGGCCCTACACCTCGTTCCGGGCGACCCCGCCGTCCTACTTCTCTCGCGTGGTGACGGCACGGCACCCAGCCAGGCGGCTGTCGATGCCCTTCGCGGGCAGCTAGGGCTCAATCAGCCGCTTGTCGCTCAGTACTGGAACTTCCTGATCGGCGTAGTGACCGGGGATCTGGGGACATCCTTTCGCACTCACGAGGCGGTTGTTGCATCGATTGCGGGACGCCTGCCTCGAACGCTCGAGCTGGTTGTATTCGCGACGTTGCTGTCGATCGCTGTCGGCATACCGCTCGGCACCCTCGCTGCCCGCCGAAGAGGGGCGGTTGACACGACGATATCGACGCTCACGAGCATTGGTGTGGCGCTTCCCGTTTTTGTTTTCGGCTCGGTGCTCGTTCTCGCCTTCTCGATCTGGCTCGGGTGGTTACCGGCCGGTGGCTTTACCGCGTGGAACCAGGATCCGGTCGCGCATCTGAAGGGTCTGATCCTGCCCGGTGTCGCGCTCGCGGTTGGATTCTCGGCGATTATTGCCCGGATGACCCGTTCCTCCGTTCAGGAAGTTATGAACCAGGACTGGGTGCGTACCGCGAAGTCCTTCGGTCTGTCACCGTTCCGAGTGTTACGCAGACATGTATTGCGTAATGCCCTGACCCCGATCGTCACCGTGGTTGGCCTGGGATTCGGCGTGTTGCTGGGGTCGACGGTGCTCGTCGAACGGGTTTTCAACTACCCGGGACTCAGCAGCCTCCTCGTCGAGAGTGTCTCAACCCGCGACTATCCCGTCGTGCAGGGGATTGTCATTGTTATTGCCGTGATGTTTATCAGCATCAATATTGTCGTTGACGTGCTCTACGGGTTTCTCGACCCGCGAGTGAGGAGATAGCCCGTGTCTTCATCTCGCTGGGCCCGTGCCCTGACACCGTTCCGCATCGTTGTGATCGGTTACGTTTTGATACTGGTCGCGGTCATGATCCTTGCTCCGGTGCTTGCCCCGGCTGATCCGCTCGCTCAGAACGTCACCAAACGTTTGACGGTGCCGTTGACGGACGGCTACATTCTTGGCGCGGACGAACTCGGCAGGGACATCCTCTCCCGCCTCATGTACGGAGCTCGGGTAGAGCTGTTCATCGCTCTCGGGGCAACTCTGGCGTCAATGGTGCTCGGTACCATCATCGGGCTTTTGGGGGGCTATTTTGGTGGGCTTGTCGAGACGCTAACTATGCGGGTCATCGTGGATGTCATCCTTGCGTTCCCTCCCATCATTCTCGCTTTGCTCGCTGTCACTCTGTACGGACCTGGCCCGGGGACGCTCATCGTCGTGATGGGAGTGCTGTTCGCTCCGACGTTTGCCCGCATCACGTATGGGCAAACGCTGTCGGTCAAACGTGAGGAGTATGTCGAGGCGGCGATCGCGTTCGGTGCGAAAACAGTGACAACAATGTTCCGCGTTGTGCTTCCTAACGCGTCTGCGCCGACCATCGTGCGGTTCTCGCTGACGGTTGCCGCCGCCATCCTGCTCGAATCTGGACTTTCTTACCTCGGACTGGGTGTTGTCCCACCGACACCGTCCTGGGGGTCCATGGTCGCGCAGGGGTCGCGGTATCTATCATCCAGCCCACACGTGCTGCTTGTTCCCGGTGGAGTTGTTGTGCTCACGATTCTCGCGTTTGGAGTCCTCGGCGATGCCCTTCGGGATGTGCTCGACCCGAAGGAGAAGAGGCGCTCATGAGCCATCCACTGTTGAGTATTCGTGAGCTCAGCGTCGATTTCGAGACCGCGGAGGGATGGAAACCGGTTACGCACGGAGTGAGTCTGGATATCGTGGCTGGCCAGACGCTTGCACTGGTCGGCGAGTCTGGCTCGGGGAAATCTGTCACAGCGATGTCGGTTCTTGCGTTATTGCCGCTTCACACGCGACGGCGCGGCTCTATTCTTTTCACCGGTGAGGATCTCTTATGCGTGCCTGACAAACGTCTGCAGCAGATCCGCGGCCGCGACATTGCCATGATTTTTCAGGAGCCGATGACGGCGTTGAATCCGGTCTACACGATCGGCAGACAGCTTATCGAGGTCATTCAGAGCCACCGCCAGCTGAGCACCGCAGCGGCAAAGGAACGTGCACTGGAACTGCTTCGGAGCGTCAATATTCCGGAGCCGGAGAAGAAATTCGATCACTACCCCCATCAGCTTTCCGGTGGTCAGCGCCAGCGTGCCATGATTGCGATGGCGGTATCCTCGGAACCGAAACTCCTTATTGCAGACGAACCGACCACGGCGATCGATGTAACCGTTCAGGTGGAAATCCTAGACCTGATACTCGAACTGCAATCGCGGCTCGGCATGGCGGTGCTCATTATTACGCACAATATGGGCGTTGTCGCCGATATTGCTGATCGGGTCGTTGTCATGCGGAATGGTCGGGTTGTTGAAGAAGGAGGTGTCGAGGATGTTTTCGTGCGACCCCGTGAGGCGTACACACGAGAACTGCTCGCCGCGGTGCCGTATCTCGGTCGCGCCGAGAAGTTTCTCGGTGGCCTCGAGCCAGGACTAGCCGTCACCGAGTCGACGACGGGCGATATGACCACGACAGTGCCAGTGCTGGAACTTACCGGGGCACGGATTTCCTATCCTGGTTCCTGGCGGAAGGCAGGTTTTCAAGCCGTACACGGCGTTGATCTCACCATCGAACGCGGTGAGATCGTCGGGCTGGTCGGGGAATCTGGATCCGGCAAGTCAACGATCGGCCGGGCTGTTCTTGGCCTTCTGCCCCTTGCTGGCGGAACCCTGAAGGTACACGGCACGGATGTCTCGCACGGCACCCGCGCGTTGGCACGGCAACGTCGCGGCACCGTTTCAATGGTGTTCCAGGATCCGGCCTCATCGCTTAATCCTCGGCGGACCATCGCGCAAGCGATCACGGATCCGCTCCGCTGGCAAGGTATCCAGCTCCGCGGGATGGCGTTACGAGAACGGGCGATGGAGTTACTCGAACAGGTGCGAATATCAGGGAGCTGGGCTGACCGGTATCCCCACGAGTTATCAGGTGGACAACGCCAGCGCGTCGGCATTGCTCGAGCGATCGCGATTGAACCGATGCTTATGGTCGCAGACGAACCGACCTCGGCGCTTGATGTTTCTGTCCAGGCGTCAGTGCTGGAACTTTTCCTTGAATTGCAGCGGAGTTACGGATTTTCGTGCCTGTTTATTAGTCACGATCTCAGTGTCGTCGAGGCTCTCGCTAACCGTGTTATCGTGCTACAGAAGGGGGTTGTTATCGAGCAGGGTTCCACCCGGGACGTACTGCAGCGGCCACAGGCAGAGTACACACGTCAACTCATCGCTGCTGCTCCTGTTCCTGATCCCACGGTGCAACAACAGCGACGCCAAGCACGGACAACCGGGTAAAATCCGACATGGAGACCCGACGACTCGAGATGTTTGTTACACTTGTTGATGCCGGCAGTTTTCGGTCGGCTGCTGAGCAGTTATTCATTTCGCAGCCAGCTTTGTCGCAGCAGATTAATCGATTAGAAACTGATCTTGGACTGCAGCTTATTGACCGCAGTCAACGGCCTGTTCGGCTAACGGCAGCGGGTAGGGAGTTTCACATCCGCTGTCGGGATGTCCTCGATCAGGTCACCGAGATCGAGAGTCTCATGTCGGCTGTCAAGGATGGCACGGTGGGTCGAGTTCGGTTGGGGCTGGCCTCTGCGCTCATGTACGGGCACGTGCCGAGCGCGGTGAAGGTGTTTCGCGAAGCTTTCCCACGGGTAGAGGTGGAGATCTCGAACAGGGTGACCACGCAGGTTCAGGAGGAACTCGAGGAGGGCCGACTTGACGTTGCGATCTTGTTTACCCGGTCATCAATGAAAGGGCTGACTTCGCGCCGGTTGTACTCCGAACCGTATCGGGTGGCGCTGCCCATTGACCACCCCCTGGCAGGGGAGGAGTGTGTGACGTTTTCCCAGCTTCGTGAAGAGTCTGTCATCATGATCCCCCGCCACGCTGCGCCCGAGAACCATGACGCTCTCATCGTCGCGTGCATGCAAGCCGACTTCTCGCCGCGCGGCCCTGTTGTTGCTGGTTCGTACCTCGACCATGTTGCCCTCACCTCAGCTGGTTTCGGCGTGAGCTTTGTGCCGGAATCCTTGACACGACTGCGTTTAGACAACGTTGTGTACAAGCCGATAGGGGCCCCCACCGTCGAAGCAACGATCTCAATCAGCTGGTTCCAGGATCGAGCAAATTTTGCCGCCCGCGCCTTTGTCGAACACTTCCTGGTTCACTATCACGCTTCCCCGACAACCGAGGGATATCAACGGGTAACCGTCCCACTCACACAGCCCCGAAAGGATTACTCATGAAGATCGCCCTTGCACAGATTGCATCACGTGCCGACACCGATTATAACTTCGATCTGGTGGAGCGATTTTCTCGCTCTGCGACCCAACAGGGGGCTGATCTCATTGTGTTCCCGGAGTACGCAATGGTTGATATGCCGGAACTCGATGCGGCGTTTATCACTCAGGCCGAACCGCTCGATGGCCCGTTTGTCAGCCGTGTACGCGATCTTGCCCGCACGCTTCGCGTGACGATTGTACTCGGTGTTCTCGAAAAGCTTGCGGAGGATGAGCGTGCCTCCAACACTCTCGTTGCCGTTGACGCAGCGGGTGAGGTGGTCGCAACGTATCGCAAACTTCACCTCTACGACGCTTTTGGTTTTGAGGAATCGTTATTCATCAAGCCGGGTGCCACTGTCGGAGCCGCCACCTTCGATGTCGCCGGTGCCCGTGTGGGAATGCTCACGTGCTACGACCTTCGCTTCCCGGAGGCGGCGAGGCAGCATGCGGATGCGGACGTCGACGTGCTTGTATACCCGTCCTGTTGGCTCCCAGGTCCGCGTAAGGAAGATCACTGGAAGACGCTCGCCCGCGCCCGTGCGATTGAGAACACGATGTTCGTTGCCCCTGTGTCGCAGGCGGCACCACTGGGCACGGGCGGCAGCTTCCTCGTTGACCCGATGGGGCTTGTGTGTGGCGAACTCGATGGTGCGGCCGGCATGACCGTCGTCGAGGTTGATCCGCAGCGTATCCGCGATGTGCGCGCAACCAATCCCTCTCTCGCACATAGGCGCTTTACGGTAGTGCCCGCGGGGGTCGTTGCCTAGGGTCAATCGCTCAGTTCGGGGCATCCCATCGCTTGGAGTGTTCTCTTCGTCTACTCATATACTCACACGATCTACCTAACGATAGAAAGCAGGAATCCTATGTCCCCACGACCCCTCCTCGGTGGCTGGTTGTCCGATGACAGTGCTGCCGCGGCAGAAATCATGGCGAGTCTTGGTTACGACTTTGTTGTGCTCGACATCGAGCACGGTCCGTTTGACCTCGCCGTTCTTGAACGATTCATTCCCCTCCTGAAGGGCATCGGACTCGAGGTGCTCTCAAAAGTGCTCGTACCTGAGCGCGGTCCGATTCAGCAGGCACTTGATTTCGGTTCCGATGGTGTCATCATTCCCCACATTGAAAGCCTTGAACACGCACGCGAGGTCACGGCGTTTGCGAAGTTTCCGCCGCTCGGTGATCGCAGTGTTGCCGGTGGCCGTACTCTCAATTACCGCGCAACCACGGATGCCTGGATCACTGCGCAGAACCGTGAGACGAAGTGCTTCCCGATGGTGGAGGATGCTGGTGCCCTCCGTGATGTGGTTGGGATTGCACAGCTAGATACGGTTGACGGGCTGTTTATCGGCCCTACGGATCTTTCACTGCGCCGCAATCGTGGTGCGTATTCCCGTACACCGGAGGATTTCGCTGATTTCTCCGCGGTGGCCACGGCGGTGGCCGCGGCGGGAAAGCCGTGGGTCTTACCGGCCTGGAGCGTCGAAGAGAAGGCGTTTGGGATCAAGCACGGTGCACGCTACATATTGCTCGCGATGCAGCACGGCGCTCTGTTTGAAGGTTACGGCAGCGCGAAAGATCTCGCAGAGGAACTAATTGCCTCCCAGGGCTAGGGGGTCACGTCCTGTTGGCTGCCGCGACCGCTGCCCCGATAGCATCACCTCCCGGGGTAGGAAGTCACGTCCAAGAGCTGGACTCTCCCACGGCCCCGGCTCACATCACCTCCCGGGGTAGGAAGTCACGTCCCCGGTGGTGCCATCGTCGGTCGGTGAACATCGCTCTGGTTTGCTGTGCTGCCAGCATCATTCACACTCCGGTCATCAGCATCAGCATCAGCATCAGCATCAGCATCAGCATCAGCATTCGCGTCCTCGTTCACCGCGGGTGCGGGCGTGCGGCCATCTCGAAAGATTGAGGTTTCAGGTTCGGGATGGTGCCGTTTCTGTAGCACGAACAGCACGATGCCCAGCGCAACCGCGACAAACGACGCCCAGACGTTTGCGGGGATGCCGAACAGCACGTTGCTGGTGGGGTCGATCCGGATTGACTCAAGCCAACTGCGGCCGAGGCCGTACCACACCAGATAGAGCCCAAAGACTCGACCCCATCGCAGCCAGAAGCGGCGTTCGAGCAGCAGGATCACTCCGACGCCGATGAGGTTCCAGATGATCTCATAGAGAAACAGCGGGTGAAACAGGGTTCCGGCCGCCGTGTTGTCGGGAAACATCGGATCGGTTGGCAGGATTTCCAAACCCCACGGGAGCGTCGTCGGTAGCCCAAACAACTCATGATTGAAATAGTTGCCGAATCGACCGAGTGATTGGGCGACGAGCATCGCCGGGGCGAGGGCATCGGCGAATGACCAGAAGCGGATCCCCGTTGTCCGACATCCAATGAATGCCCCGACAGCGCCACCCAGCAGTGAGCCATACAGGGCATTTCCACCATCCCAAATCGCGAAGACATTCCAGAGATTCGCGCCCGGAAAAAAATAGTCACTGCCGTGCGTCAGCACGTGATAAAAACGTGCCCCTCCGATACCGAGCGGTACCGCCCAGATGACAATGTCGAGCGCCGTGCCCTGTTCCGCCCCGTGCCGCGACAGCCGTCGCTGTGTCATAAGCAACGCCGCGACGATACCGGCCAGAATGCACAGTGCGTAGGTGTGGATGGTCAGCGGCCCCAGGTGGAACTGGGCCCACTCGGGCGGTGGGCTGGGGATGCTGGTTCGGAGCATAGCTAGCGGGTCTCCTGTGTTCGGTGCGAAACGGGTCTTCGTCTACCGGCGCGAACGGGTTCTGGTCGTTGATCGCGTCGTAACGCACCGCCTCCGGCGGCAAACAGCGACAACTGGCCGCAACCGGTTCCAGGAGCAGATAGCGCGGCTCCCAGTATAGGAAACTCGGGTGACACTCAAGCCGTTGACGGCTCCCTCGAGCCGAGCGAAGCACCGACTCGCGAAAGACCGCGTGTTCGGCGCTGCCGGGGGATGGCTGAATAAGGGTCTCGCCTACAGGTTCATCGACATGCGTGTTCGGCGCTGCCGGGGGACGGCTTGTCAGTCCGGGACATCCTGCAGTGCGGCCTCAGCAAAGCGCCGCAAGAGCCGCTGTGGTTCGGTCACGGATGCCGCGGTGAGTCGCTCTATCACGGCACTGAGTTCATCGGCGCGGAAATACCCGTGATTGCGGTACACCCGCGAGCGGGCGATGAACTCCTCCGGTGAGACCTCGGGGTGGAACTGAGTGGCGTATACGTGCGATCCGACGCGATAGATCTGCACGGGGCATCCGACGGATGTCGCGAGCAGCACCGCCGAGTTTGGCAGCACCGAGGTGCTCTCCTTGTGTCCCACGAGCGCCTGAAACGTTCCCGGTAATGCGCCGGTGAGCGGATCGGAGGTGCCAGCGTCGGTGAGTGTGACCTCGACAGCGGCAGCCGCCTCACCGTGCGCTGTATCAACGGCTCCGCCCAGAACTCGAGTGAGCACCCCGATTCCGTAGCACGTAAATACCACTCGCGCATCGTGGGTCACAGCCCACTCGGCGAGCCGAGCGAGATCCGTCTCGACCCGCCGTTGCTGCAGCGACTTTCTTGTGTCTTCGGTTGAGACGTTGAACGGGCTACCGCCCACGACGATGCCGCGAAACTTGGACAGGGGAAGATCGGCCAACGGGGCATCCACCAGCGGATGATGGTGAAGCTGGTGTGGTGTCAGCGCCATGGTGCGTCGTACGGCCTCATACTCGGGCTCGACCGCATCTTTCTCGGGTCGGGCCGAGAGGAAGAGAAACGAGGCACTCACAACCTGGCCTCCTCGGCGTAGTGGTCGCGCAGGAAGGCGGTCACCTCCGCCAATTCCAGCGGTGAGACAGAGTGGCCAAGGTTCTCATAGATCCGCTCGGTGAGTGTTGTGTGGGCACTCAACCAGTCGTGGCTGTGGGCAATCAGTGGGGGCGGGATGACCCGGTCCTCCGTGCCGCGTCCCCACAACACCGGCGGCTTGGTGTCGGCGAGGGCGGGGTCGTTCGGCTGCGGTGCGGTAATAACAAAGCCGCTGAGCATGACAACAAACTGATAACGATCCGGTGCTCGGCGCAACAGCTCAACGGCTATCGCTGCACCCTGCGAAAATCCCAACAGGCCAACGGATGTCGCGGGCTCCACGTGCTCGTTCAGCCACGTGAGTACCGCATCAACCGCTTCCACTGATCCCTTGTGCGGGAAGTGGTCCCGAGTGTCCTGGGCGCGTTGTTGTTGGTAGGTTGCTGATCCCTCGTGCGGGAAGCGGTCTCGTTCTTGTCGTTCTTGTCGTTCTTGTCGTTCTGCTGATCCCTCGTGCGGGAAGCGGTCACTCTCCGGAGTAAGCGGGTACCAGGCGTATCCGTGGCCCATGCTCACCGGTGCCCGCAGTGATGCAATGACGGGTTCGGAGGGAAGAAAGGGGGACAGCGCGAAGAGGTCAGATTCTGATGAATTGTAGCCGTGTAGCAGCAGGAGTACCGGGCGCGTCGTTCGATCTGCCGGTGCTGCCGACCAGAGGACAGCGTCGGGGTCTAGTGTCACGGAGTTCACGGAACCACGCTACCGGGTACGGCAGAATCAATGACATGAGTGTGCGCACACCCGACCCCGACTGGCATCCCGACCAACCCAGCTCGCCGGGACCTGCCGACAGCGGTGGGGCGGCGGCGCTGGGTGCGCCCGGCTGGTTTGAGGACCTGGAATTCGCGGAGATTCGTCGTCGCTTGCCCATCCTCTACGTTGAGGCTGTGCCGGTTCGGGTGGATGGCCTCGGTCAGGTGACTGAGGTGGGGGTGCTGCTGTGCGCTAGTGCGCTGGGCGAGATGACACGAACTTTGGTCTCGGGGCGGGTTATGTACGGTGAGACGGTGCGGGATGCGCTGTTCCGTCATCTCGAGAAAGACCTGGGGCCGATGGCGTTTCCGCTGTTGCCGACGTCGATCGTGCCGTTCTCGGTCGCGGAGTATTTTCCGTTGCCCGGCATCTCGCCGTTCGTGGATGAACGGCAGCACGCCGTCTCGCTTGCCTACGTGGTGCCGGTGACGGGAACGTGCGAACCCCGGCAGGATGCCCTTGAGGTGACGTGGCTGTCAGCGGCCGAAGCAGCCCAGGATGACTTCGTTGCGGAAATGGGATCCGGTCGCGGCATCCTGTTGCGTCAGGCGCTTGCCTCGGTCGGTGCGTGGCGGTAGGGCTTAGGATCGGGTCAGGGGTGGGCGGCGCGCAGCCGCGCGTAAGAGAGGGGTGCAAAGATATCCCCATAATCTGGGATGCACCGCCACGCAGCCGCACGCAAGAGAGAGATGTCATGACCACAACCGATAAGACCGCCTCCGATGGTGAATCGGAGGGTTTCACCGCGGAAGAACGTGCGGCAATGAGGGAGCGCGCGAAGGAGAACCGCACGGCTGCTCGTCGGGGGTCTCGTGCCGACACCGCTACTGCCACGGCGGAGGTGCTCGCTAAGATTGCCGAGTTGCCGGACTCAGACCGGGTGCTGGCTGAAAGAGTGCACGCGGTTATTATCGCTGCCGCACCGACCCTGTCTCCAAGGCTCTGGTACGGGATGCCCGGATATGCCAAAGACGGTAGAGTGCTCTGCTTCTTCCAGAGCGCCTCGAAGTTCAAGACCCGTTACGCGACACTCGGATTCAACGATGTCGCGGCGCTCGACGAGGGAGACATGTGGCCCACGGTGTTCGCACTACAGACACTGACCGCCGCCAATGAGGCTCGAATTACGGCCCTCGTGCAGAAGGCAGTCGGCTGATGTGCACGCGGAATCCGCACGCGTGGGTGGGGCCACACCGGTAGGGCAGAGCGGGGCGCACTCTCGGAATCCGCACGGGTGGGTGGGGCCACAGGAGGGCGTTAGCGCACCAACCGCACCTCGTGGATAGATTCACCGAGGAACGGCTGCATTTGTTTGGCTCCATCGGCGCTGAATCCATTGCGACGGTAGAACGCGTGTGCCCGCGGGTTGTCGGAGGCGACCCAGAGGTACACCGGGTCTGATCCTACGGCAGCGTCAAGTAGTTTTTGACCGATGCCCGTGCCCTGATACGTGTCGAGCAGATAGATGAAGATGAGCTCGAGCGCCCGTGGGGGATCCTCGTCGCGGGCCGGGCCCGCACCGACAAACCCGACGATATCGCCGTTCACAATTGCCGCGTACTGTGAGAACTCTGGTCCGCGCGAGGCGAGGTGTGTCCAGAGTTCGGCCATTCGCCGGGCAGAGAGATTTTCAAAAGCTGCCGCACTGATGAGGTGATCGTAGGTTTGGTGCCAGCACATTGCGTGAACCCGACCCAGCGTTTCCGCGTCGGAGTCCCGAATCGGCCTGACCGTGACATCTGCTGCAACGTCAATGCTCATGGGGGAAGACTAAGCCAGCTTTTGCGTGATGAGAAATTGAGAGTTTCTCGGTTATCGCGGGGCGGATAAATTTCGTGACCCGGGCGTTGGTCGGGTCGGGTTAGGTTCCGGAGGACTCGGTGTGGTTGGCGCGGGGCTCGGTGCGGTGGGCGCGGGTCCCGGGCGGGGTGCAAGATTGGTGATGTGCGTGCGGGGTTCGGTGTGGTGCGCGCGGAGTCCGGTGTGACGGGCACGGTGCGCTCGAACCTTCTCGCGATTCCCGCACCGCTGCATGGAACACCAGCGTCGATTGGATGCCCGAGATGTGTCGAGGTAGATCATGTCACAGTCATCCGCAGAACATTTTTTCACTCGATTCGCATTGCCCGGACCCAACAGCTCAACGGCCTCGCGAGCAATGGACGCAAGAACATGAGCAACGGTCTGGATGGAGCGGCCCGCCCGGAGGGTGCCGCCAGTAAGGCGGGGCGGGATATCAGGCACCGCCGCATAGAGATTGATGACATCGATATCAGAGCCGTCGAACTCGCGGTGAGCGCTCGCTGCCTGTGCCAGCCTAAAGATGGCACTGCGGAGCCGAATCGCGTCTTCGATGTCACGTTCCTGAGCGGGCGCTACCTGGGCACCCCAGTGTTCGCTGAGCCAATCGGAGAGAGCGGTTGGAACGGCGGCGCGACTGGCCTCCAGCACGCTGCCAGAGTACATAAAATCAAGAGCTCGGGATCCAGAGTCAAACCACGAGTGCACGTCGTCGGCGTCGCGGTACCACTGTCCGGTGCGTGTGCTGCCGGTCATCGGATGCCACCCGCTGCCGCGCGTCGCATCGCGTCGCTAACCTCGCGCTGTTGCCATTCGATGAGGTGTGCACGGTCAAAACCGCGGCGACACAGCCCACAACTGAGCGAGCGGGACGGGCGTCGATACCGCACGTGTTCATGGCCCGCCGGACACCGGCCCACCCACGGCGCAAGTTCGGTCGCGACCTCGCCGTCGTGGGTGCGGCGTCCGATGTACCCCAGCTCTCTGGCAGCACGCACCCAGGATGGCCCGTGTCCGGCTCGAGCGCCGGCTAGCGCGTGCGCTACCTCGTGCAAGAGCACCTGATGGATCTCGTCATCGGTGTACCTGGCCGCGAGATAGCGCGAGACCGAAATTCGCCGCTCTGCGTAGTTGCACAGGCCCGCGCGCTTCTTTGCATTGTCGAAGTCGAAACTCCACACGGCAGCATCAAGGTGCAGGGCGATGAGCGCAGTGGCCCACCGTCGAACCCTCTCCAGTTCCGACATGGCAGCGAGCTTATCCGCGTCCGCCGTCACCGGTGGTGACCCGGGCAGGGCGGGTCGGCCTTGTGATGAAAATGTTCCGTGCCGGTGGCGGCGAGGGAATCGCCGTGGCATCCGTCACAACGGGCGCGCTCGCGGCAAACGCGCGGGCCTCGTCGCCCGCAACCAGTTTCGCGGGCGAGTGGCCGCTCGCGAGCAGTCGAGGCAGGTGCGCAAACGGGAGATCCTGCGCCGAGGCATAGACAACGACATTGCCGAATCGCCGTGCCTTCAACAGTGCCGTGTCGCAGGCAAACGCCACGTGCGGGAAGAGCGACCCCAGTGTCGCCACCTGACTGCGGGCAAACGCGAGCCCCGCGCCATCCGCGACATTGACGGTGAGGATGCCGCTCATCGCAAGTTTCGCCGCGACCGCGGCGTAGAACTCGGTGCTCGTCACGTGTGCGGGGGTTCGCGCGCCGGAGAAGATGTCAACGATCGCGAGATCAACGGCACCCGTAAGCCCGGGCGGAAGCTTGCCGAGCACCTCGCGCGCATCGCCGTAACGGATCCGGATGTTCGCCCCCCGGGGCAGTGGAATGTGCGTCCGCACCAGGTCAATGAGCCCCGGCTCCAGCTCGATTACCTGCTGCCGTGACCGCGGTCGAGTGGCGTGGATGTACCGGGGCAGAGTGAGCGCGCCACCACCAAGGTGCAGGGCGGTGATGGGTTCGCCCGCGGGTCGCGCCGCGTCAATGGCGTACCCAATCCGGCGGATGTAGTCGAATCCGAGCAGGTCAGGATGCCCCGTCTCCACGCGCGACTGGGGAGTGTCATCCACGTAGAGGGTCCAGGAACCAGATCCCGGCCGGGACTCTGTCAGCCGTGCAAGATGTCCGCTGACAGTTAGTTTTTTCTGGTATTCGGTCATGGCTCTTGCCAACTTAGCTGCTTCGGCGCTCTGCCACGTCAAACCGGCATTATTCCCCGCTCTTGCCCGCAGGGTATCCGGGTCGATCAATGATCACGCCAACCTTCTGCCGCCTCAGACAAGCGTGCCAGATAACCGGTGACGAATCCGAGAGGAACCGCAGCGACGGCGACATAGCTCACAGTGTCTCCGCATGCTCCCGCGAAGAACTGCTGAACGGGGTTGATGCTGTCCTGGCCACTCACAACAGTATTCACACTCGCGACGACCGCGACCCAGGTCAGTGCCAGGAGCGTTCCAGTTCTGTTCGTCAGCAACGCTCGAATGCTCCCCCTCGTTGTCAACACGCGAGTTACCGCTGACGCGACCACAAGGATGAGAACGTAGTAGGGAACAGCCTGCACCACGCCTCCGGGGACGGCCATCGCCCACTCCAAACTCTTAGTACGACCGAAGCATCCAGAACCGGTGGGGAGGAGCACGGTCCACGCTGCCAGTGAGCCCGTCAGGGTAGCCAGGTTCATCCGTACGGCCCTCTCGCGTGAGTCGTAGCGAATCATGACATCCGTGGGCTGATACGGGAGCGTGCAACAAACACGGCCGTGCCGATCACTGTCAACACCCCGAGATACGCCGTGGGACACAGTGCCTGCACGGGGTCGTAGTGTTGAAGACCGGTCGGGTAGACCGCCGACATGAGGAACGACCAACCTGGCATGTCAAGAAGTTGAAAGAACAGCGACTCGGCGATGTGCAGAGCGAGGGGGAGTAGCAGGGCGAGGACCGCGCGGCGGATGACAAGCACCGCCAGTGTCGCAACGATGCCGAAGATCGTGGCGTTTACCCCGAACTATGTCGCGGCGACGAGACTGAACACGACCGGCCCGAATTGGAGGGCAGCGGTCAACGGTGCCGCGGATATATCGGCCTCCCGAACAGCGTCCGCGCTGCTCAGTCCGTATGAGGTCGGATCGATTGCGTGCGTCCACAGCACAGGCACGATAACAAACGCCGCGACCGCGTTGCTGAGAGCAACGAGTGTGAACGTCAGGAATACTCGCGCAAAGGCCTCGCTCCCACCGCAGACAAATGCCCGCCCCCGTCACTGTTTTTCCTCCTTGCCGTGCAACACGTCGAACAGGCACGAATTCGTATTGCGTGGTCACGAACTCCTCCTGACAACCGTTGCGGCGGGACAGAGACACACGTCTACACCTCGCCGCAACACGCAATCAGTTTGTCGTGAACCAGCCCGTCACCAGCACGGTGACCCAGGTCCAACTGTTGTTCGTTACGATGAGGCGGGCCGCAGTCCCAGGCGGTGTTCCGTTTTGAATGGTTACCGGAGACCCGGGCCCAATGCCCTTCTGCTCAGAGTATTCCGTTCTGGATCTCCCGTTTTCTGCCTTCACGTTCATCAAATAGCCGCCGCAAGTGTTGCTATCAGGATTGCTGATGTGATTCCCTTCTTAGATTTCATGACTTCTCCTAATATTTGTATAGCCTCTCAGCTCATATTCCGGGGATAAAAGACAGTAACTCGTCGCACTAAATAACCTTTCATCTATTATGCTGATGGTTCGCCCTGCGAAATTGGCGCGAGTCCTCCCCGCATCCACCGTGAGCTTCTGCTGGTGATTGTGCTCTGGTGGAAACAGTGCCTGGGTGGGTTCTGCTAGGGTTTGTTGGTGTGGTTTCTATGGAAGAGCGGCTTGCTGGCCGGTGGTGGTTTGGTGTGAGGGGTTTGTGGTCGGTTCAAGGGTTGGGTGGGTGGAACAATGTCACGTGAGCGGGAGGAAGTTGGGGGTGGGGTGGATGTTGTGTCTGTTCGGTCGCTTGTGAAGATGTATGGTGATCGTACTGTTTTGGGGGGTGT
>NAEP01000015.1 GCA_002529645.1 Candidatus Lumbricidiphila eiseniae
ACACCCCACACACCACCCCAACACCACACGAATCAACACGCAAACCCTCAAACACAACCCACCCCCTCCACCCGGACACCCTTGCCACAACAAACACTAACCCGACACCACCACCCACAAAACAACACACCAACCACCTGTGGATAACCCCGACGGAGGCACCACCCATCACACATCCTGCCGACCCCAACCACATGCGGACAACCCCTCCGGGCGGGAATGTGATGTTCTCCGTGGTGACCTCAACCAGGCTGCGCACAGATACCCCATCAGCGACGAGGCGGAAATCCTGAAGTACCCGCCTCGACCAGGCTGCGCACAGATACCCCGAGTGCCGGGATGCTTCGGTTGACGAGCTGCGCCCTCGACCAGGCTGCGCACGGATACCCCCAGGGGGAACTGGGTAAGGAAGGCGACTCGGAACCTCGACCAGGCTGCGCACGGATACCCCACCTGCCCCTTAGCGGGGGGTCCGCGGGCACGTTCCTCGACCAGGCTGCGCGCGGATGCCCCCTCCGGGTGGGAATGTGAGTGTCTCTATTCCGGGCTGGCCCCGATCATATGTGGGTAACTCCGAGGAACCGCCCGTTTAACAGTGTGTGGGATCTGGTGGTTTCAGTGGTGGTTAGCTCTCTTGAACCGGTCCGCGGAGGTGATCGTGGGCACGTTGAGGGCGGGTTGCTATCTGAACACCGTCGCATGATGCTGCAATCCCAGGTCCTCAAGATCGCATCGACCACCACCGGGCACGTCGTACCCAGCAGGCGCGAGGATCATTCCGAAAGTCCCGCGGCAACTTTCTCGGTAATCCCGCTGATGGTGTCCTTAGATGTTGTTCCCACGGAGGTTGTGTGTGGTGTCTATCCACGAACGCTCGGCACATACCGCGGCGGGGTCGGCTGCGGCGACGGCGAGTGGTGTCTATCCACGAACGCTCGGCACGTACTTCGCAGACCCGTATGCGGCGCGGCAGCGCGGAGCCAACGGGCACCGCAACGGCCAAACCCTCGCCGTATGCTGCCCCGCTGCAATAGCAGACACCCATACAAGCAAGTTCTACCTACGCCTGCGTTGTGTCTGCTGTGTGCGGCACCACCTCTGAATAGACGGATGCGTTCTACCTACGCGTGCGTTGTGTCTGTGCTGATCTCAGCCGACGGAGACTCCAAGGAATTCAATCGCATGTCCAACAGCGCGATTTCCTCGGCAAGCACTCTGTTCTTAGCCTCTAGGCTCGTGAGCTCGGCGCTGTGCTGGATGTTAACAAGAACAAGAATGGCAATGCTGACAAAGTACACGAGGTTTGCCGGAACCTGAACGCCGATGAGCTCTGCGGCAGCCTGAACAATCGGCGGATACACCCCAATCACTAGGGCGAGCAGGCCCGCAACCAGCCACCACAACGCGTGACGCTCGCGAAGTCGGCGACGGCGCAACAGTTCGACGACAACACCCAGCGTCACGATAGCTGACACGATGCCGAGAATGTAGAGTGCAACAGTCATTGGTTCCTCGCAGTCCGTGCTCTGCTCGGTCGCGCAAGCGCAAAAAAGAGCGCGACAACAGCACGTGCTAAGTAGACAGCTGCTTTCCACGGATTATGTGACGGCTGACCACCAGCTCGGGGTCGCATTGCCACGGGCACCTGCCGAACAGTGCACCCGTGGCGAGTCGCAATCACCAGCGCTTCGACCGTATCGCCCAAATATTCGGCTGGATACTCCTCAGAAAACAGCTGAACCGCCTTGGGCCCACACGCTCTGAATCCGGATGTTGTGTCGGTCAGTTTGGTGCGTGTTGTCCTGCTCAGTGTCACCGAGAGAAACGCCATCGCCCATTTTCGTGGACCTCGTACGTAGTAGTCACCTTCACCGGCAAAACGGGCCCCAATCACAACATCAGCGCCGTCGAGCGCGGCAAGCATCGCCATAACCTGTCGCGGATCATGCTGACCATCCGCATCAATTTGCACAACATAGCGATACCCGCCGCGGACACCATACTTGAACCCGAGACGCATCGCACCACCCACCCCCAGGTTAAACGGCAGAACCGCGACCGTCGCGCCAGCTTCCCGGGCACGCGAGGCTGTGTCATCAGCCGACCCATCATCCACAACAAGACACGTGACCCCCTGCAGGTTGGCAAAAATCTCGTGCACAACCGACCCGACCGTCGCCTCCTCGTTAAAGGCGGGCACCACAACGAGGGTTTGGGCGAGCATTGAGGTCGCAGTGGAGTTCCCGTCAGCACCACCGGTAGTGTGGTTCCTGGTAGCGTGGACGACTCCCCCCCTAGCCACGACCACCGCTATCCCCGGCCTCGGGTAGGCTGTCTAGGTCCATTTCAGCACACTCGCATTAGTATCGATAGCTGCGCCACATGATAGGAGAGCACCCGATGAGCGTAGCATCCGATAGCCATCCCGTGACAACAACGGAGAATCGCTTCTCAGCAGAGGCAGCACAACCCAGTTCAAGACGAGTTCGGATGATCCGAATCATCGCTGCGGTCATCGCACCGGTCATGCTGGCCGTCGCACTGGGCACCTGGGCTCTTGCGTCACCCGTCGGATCTAGCCCGGACGAGGATTTTCACCTTAACAGCATTTGGTGCGGTAACGGAATACGCCAGGGACTGTGCGAGGCCGGTGCTACCGATCAATCACGCAGTGTCCCGTCCGCGCTACACGAGAGCTCACACTGCTTCGCCGGTAAACCGACGCAAACCCCCACCTGTCTACTCAGCCCCTACGAAAAATTCGTCGACACCACTCGAGGTAACTTCAACAACAGCAATGAGGTCAGTGGGAGTGGTTATCCAACTCTCTACTACGCAGTAATGGGGCTCATCGCATCGAAGCACGTTACCACGTCTGTCATCGTGATGCGCTTACTTAACGTCCTCATCTATGTCGGCCTCATTACCGCTCTCGGCCTCCTCCTGAGCCCGGCACGACGTGGGATTTTACTCTGGTCAATCCCCATCACAATCGTCCCGTTTGGAATGTTTCTTATTCCGAGCATCAACCCCTCCGGTTGGGGTCTGATATCGGCGTCAACGCTGTGGTTGGCGTTAGTGGGATACTTCGAAGCCGATTCGACGCGTCGGCGAATCGGTTTTGGTGCCATCGCCCTGGCCGCCTACGCGATAGGGGTCGGTGCGCGCGCCGACGCCGGTGCCTATGCGGTCGTCGCGATCGTCATCGCGATAATTCTGACGGCACAACGCACGCGACGGTTTGTGTTGCTCTCGATCCCGCCACTGCTTTCCATCATTGTCGCCATCGTGATCTTCCTGCAGCTGGGGCAGAACGATCCGACAGCCAGAGGCTCCGAACCAAGGCCGAACTCAGAGATGTTCCTCAACTTCTTCAGACTCCCAGAACTGTGGGCCGGGTCATTTGGTACATGGGGTCTAGGATGGCTCGACACCACCCTACCCGGAACGGTGTGGGCCCTCGCCTTCCTTGTCTTTGCCGGAATGACCTTCCGTGCATTCGGCAGGTTCAGTCGGCGCACGCTTCTGGCAACACTCGGAACTGGATTCTTTCTGGTTGCGATACCACTCGCAGTGTTGTTCCGCAACCACCTGCTTGTCGGTACTCTCATTCAGCCGCGATACCTACTACCCCTCCTGATAATCCTGGCGGGAGTCATGCTCTTTTCATGGACCGGTGAATCCGTTGGTCTCTCTCGAGCACAAATAGCGGTAGTCGTGGCTATGCTTGCCATCGCCAATACGGTCGCACTCCACGTCAATATGCGTCGGTACCTCACCGGCACCGATACCATATCTCTCAACCTTAACTCCCAAGTGGAATGGTGGTGGGCAATCCCGGTTAGCCCACTAACGGTGTGGGTTGTCGGAACGCTTACATTCGCACTGTCCCTAGCCGCAATCGCTACGCTAGCCTTCACTGATCGATATCGGAGGGTGGCACCACCACAGAGCCAAGGGCTGTTATCCGAGCAGTTACGCTAAAACGTTCCTAGCCCGAGCAGCAGTGCTGGCAGGAGCCGACATTACCGCACAAAACTAACGAAGCGCCCTTCACCCCGCAGTGCTAGAACTGAAATCCGGTTGGGAACGGATCACTCGGGTCGCACAGATACTGAGCCATCCCGGTGACCCATGCTCGTCCCGTAATTATCGGAACAACGGCCGGGCGACCGGCGACCGTTGTTTCCGCGATGAGACGACCCACAAACCGACTACCAATAAACGACTCATTAGTGAAGTCTTCGTGCAAACCCAACTCACCATGAGCCCACAGCTCCGCCATCCGCGCCGATGTGCCGGTGCCGCACGGCGACCGATCAAACCAACCGGGGTAGATCGCCATTGCGTGCCGCGAGAGCCGGGCATCCGAACCGGGTGCAATGAACTCCACGTGGTGACAGTGATCAAGCCCCGCAATCTCGGGATGCCTCGGCGGTACCTGTTCGTTAATGGCATCCATAATCGCAAGGCCCGCGCTGAGGATATCGTGCTGACGAGCACGATCAAACGGCAAACCGACCGCATCGAGATCGACCATGGCGTAAAAGTTTCCGCCGAACGCCATCGAATACGGAACCTGTCCGAACCCCGGAACATCGATCTGTGCATCCAACACGTCAACATAACTGGGAACATTCTCCAGGGTGACGCTCTGCGCGTGACCATCTTTCACCGCCACCCGCGCAGTGACAAGCCCGGCGGGGGTGTCGAGCCGAATAACAGTCTCCGGCTCCACAACCGCCACCATCCCCGTCTCGACGAGCACCGTGGCAACACCGATCGTGCCGTGCCCACACATGGGCAGACACCCCGACACCTCAATGTAGACAACACCCCAGTCACAGTCATCCCGAGTGGGTGGCTGCAAGATCGCGCCACTCATCGCGGCGTGGCCGCGGGGCTCGTTCATAAGAAACAGTCGCAGATCGTCGAGATTCGCCATAAAGTACAGGCGCCTCTCGTTCATGGTCGAACCGGGGATAACCCCGACTCCACCGGTGACAACCCGTGTCGGCATTCCCTCGGTGTGGGAATCGACAGCGTGAATGACTCGCTGTGAGCGCATGCGCAGACTCTAGCGGCTCGCGATGTAGTCAAGCGCCCGCTTCGTATCGCGCCGTACCTGCTGTTCGTGTCCCGCCGAGAGGGGGCCGCGGGGGGGCCGGGTGCGGCCACCATAGCTCTGGCCGGTCAGGTCGATCGACAGCTTGATGGCCTGCACAAACTCTGTCTTCGTGTCCCACCGGAACACCGCAACGAGGTACTTATACAGTTCACGTGCCTCCGCAATTTTTCCGGCCTGCACGAGGTCGTAGATCTCTACCGCCTGCTTCGGGAACGCGTTCGGATAGCCCGCGAACCATCCGACCGCACCCACAACCAGCGACTCAAACAACAGATCGTCAGCGCCAGCGACCACCTGGATGTCACACAGCTCCTGAATTTCAAGCACCCGCCGGACATCGGTCGAGAACTCCTTCACCGCGACAATGTTCTCCAACTGGAACAGTTCGGCGATGAGATCGGGAGTGAGGTCAACCTTCGTGTCGATCGGATTGTTGTACATCATGATGGGCAGTCCGACATCGTTCAGTCGCGTGAAGTGCTCGATAACCTCGGAGCGATTTGCCCGGTAGATCGTCGGGGGCAACGCAAGAACACCGTCGGCGCCGTCCTGCTTCGCAAGCTCCGCCCACTTCACGGCCTGGTGCCAGCCGACACCGTGTACACCGGCGACGACAAGACCCCGGTCCCCGACCGTTTCCACGGCAACCTGGATGACCCGGCGCCGCTCCTCATCGGTCAGGCTCGAGTACTCACCCAGCGACCCGTTCGGGCCGACCCCGCGACATCCATTGTTCATGAGGAAGTCGCAGTGTGCGGCAAATCGGTCATAGTCGACAGCGAGCCCGGCGGGGGCGTGTGCATCCTCCTTGAACGCGAGAGTGGTTGCGACAATGACGCCACCGAGATCGAACTTTTTGGTCATGAGAGCGGTCCTTTCGGGACAAATAATGGTGAGCAGTTAGGTGGATGTGGCTGGTTGGCCCGACGGACCGGTGGGTGAGCGCGGCGTGGGATCGGATCGGCGAGGTGTCGACCCGGATGGAACCGAGGGCGCAGCGGATGGAACCGAGGGCGCAGCGGATGGAACCGAGGGCGCAGCGGATGGAACCGAGGGCCTGGCGGATGGAACCGAGGGCCTGGCGGATGGGGACGGTGGCATAGCGGCGAGCTCGGCGAGGCGTACGGGGGTGGTAATCGGGCGACGGTCGGAAACAGCAACGGGCACGGGAGCAGGGAGCGATATCCGAGTGTGATCGATGTCCACCTCCGCGACACCGACCGTCGGCTCCCCGATCAGAAGATCTTCAACCGTCCGCCCACAGACTCGAGCCTGACACACACCCAACCCGGCGCGCGTTGTCATTCGTAGTGAACGCAGGCTGGGGCCGCCGGTTGCGGCGAGGGTGCTGCAGAAACGACCGTAGGTGACCTCCTCGCACCGACACACGATCGTGTCCTCGGTGAGCCACGCGGTCCAACCCGGCTGAATACCGTGGGCGGCTTCGATCCGCGCGGCAAATCCGGTGAAAACGGTCGCACTCCGGCGGGCAGTTACCACCGCTGCATCCGCGGAGCACCCACCCGCGGCGGCGTGACCGGCGAGTTCCCCCTCCGCGAGTGCGGCATCGACTCCACCAATCCGAGTGATCTCCCCCGCCGCAAAAACACCGGGAACGCTCGTGCGCTGGTCAGCGTCGACGACGACAAACCGGTCCGGCGAGAGGGCGCATCCCGCCGCGATCGCAAGTTCGAGCCGGGGTGTAAAACCGTGGCTGACGCACACGGCATCCGCCTCAATTCTGCGAGCGGTTCCGGGAATCGGTGCCCACTGCGCATCGACCCGGGCAACTGTCACTGCCGCCACTCGATCCTCACCGTGCGCGGCAACGACCGCGTATCCGGTGCGGTAGGGAACCCGGTGGCGCAGTTGGCCTCGGATGTATCCGGCAAGCTCGCCGCTCTTGTGAGCTGCACCCGCCAACTGCCACGGTTTCGAGAGCCACCCCCGTATCATCTGCCGAGGGGTGGATGCCTCGTACACACCCAGCACGGTCGCTCCCGTGCTCACAAGCGACGACGCAACGGGCAGCAAAAACGGGCCCGCGCCGGCAACAACAACACGCCGTCCCACCGCAACCCGCTCCCCCTTGGCGTACGCCTGTGCGGCACCCGCCGTGAAAACTCCCGGCAGGTCCCAGCCCGGAAACGGGAGCGTGCGATCGTGCGCCCCGGTCGCGAGCACAAGGGTTCTCGGTTGGATGGTGCGCGGTTTTCGGCCTGTTCCGTCGGGTGGCCCGATCAGCGCGTGCACGGTCAACGGCACCGATGGCGCAGGTGATGCGATAGCCGTGCCATCCCTCGGGTCTTGTCGGTCGGTCGATTCTGTCGTCTCACCGTCACCGCGACGACCCGACTCCAGTGCCCAGACCTGAGCACCGAGAATGATCTCGCACCGCGGGGCATCCCGAAGCTCACAAACCAAACGCCGATACGTCGCCCAACCGTGGTGAAGAATCTCCTCGCGCGCTGCCCTGCGGGTCTCGGGCAGGTGCCGCCAGTACTGCCCACCGAGGGAATCAGCGGCATCGAGCAGGGTGACCGATGCACCACGCCGAAGCGCGGCACGCGCTGCTGCAAGCCCGGCCGGCCCCGCGCCAATGATGAGCACGTCCGGACGTAGGACACCGTCCATCCGATTGTCCCGGGGCACAGCACCGCTCATTCGATCACCTCGGGCACATCGTCGTGCTGGGTGGTGATGACATCACCCGGTTGCGCCCGTCGTTGGCACGCGCGGACATCCCGCTCGCCATTGACCGTGACAATGCAGTCAAAGCAGACACCAATCCCACAAAACAGGCCGCGCGGTTGCGCCCTGACCGAGGTTCGACGCCAACTGAGCCTGCCCGCGGCGAGGACAATCCCCGCTATCGTCTGACCGGTCACACCCGTTAGCTCATCGCCATCCAACGTGAGAGTCAGTGGCTGCGGCTGATCGGGCCGAATCGGGTCAGATTCGGGCGAAAGAAGTCGGGCCGACACTATGCCGCCTCTGCAAGATACGGAGCGAGCGATGCCCGGTTCACTGCGAACGACGCGATATCAATCGGGAAAGAAGCCTCCACCTCGCAATCGGTGATGCCCGCACGAAGCAGTTCAGCGGTTGCGAGCGAGAGTCCGATTCCGGCACCCTCGTGCCCGGTCGCGTGCCAGAGGCCGGGCATCCGATGATCTTGCCCAATCACGGGCAGATGGTCTGGCATGTAGGGGCGGAAACCCCCGTAGCTGCGCATGACGCTCGCCGTCGCCAGGAACGGAAACAGTCGGATCGCCTTGGCCGCGATCTCCCGAAGGGGTGTGATCCGGAGGCTGTCATCGAAGCCGCACTGCTCCCGGCTCGACCCGATCAGCACGGTACCAGCGGCGGTGGTCTCCACGACACTCGAGGTCTGCAACCCGACATCCGCCGACTGGGTTGCGCCCACGTAGTCGCCGTCATACACCTTGTGAAACACCCGGTGCGCCATTCGGGTCGTGACGAGCACATTTCCCCGCCGCGGGCGCACGGGCAACCCCACCCCGAGCACCCGTGCCACATCGCCAGACCAGGGTCCGGCTGCATTGACGATGTGGTCGGCACGGATGTCCCCTCCGCTCGTGCTCACACCCACAAGCCGCCCCCCGGAGTCGTGCACTCCACCGGTCACCGTGACTCCGGTGCGCACCGATGCCCCCCGGCGACGGGCCGATGCGAGCAGCGCCTCGGTCGCGATAACCGGTTGGACCTGGGAGTCCTCGGGGTAGAGTACGGCGGCGGTCACGTGCGGTGTGAGTTCCGGCTCGAGCCGATGTGTCTGGTCGCGCGTGAGTTCGTGCGCATCGACTCCCGCCGATCGCTGGCGGGCGGCAAAATCGAGAAGCGGCTGTGCACCCTCTGCTGTTGTTGCGGCGACGAGGCCACCCTTGCGCTCATACTCAAGGGGAGGAAAATCCGGGCCCAACTCGGCGATCAGATCGGCGACGGTGCGCGACCACAGCGAGGCGGCGTACTGTGCCAGTTGCAGTTCCAGTCCGGGGCCTTTGTCAGAGACCAGAAGGTTGCCCTCGCACATAGCGGAGGTCGCCGAGGCCGTACTGCCGCGCTCGAGAACGGTGACGTTCATGGCGGCCCCGCTGAGCGCACGAGCACAGGCGGCACCGACAATGCCCGCGCCAATAATGACAACGCTGCCTGACATTCCACCCCTCTCAAGACTCCACGAGTAATATATTACACCTCGCTACGCTTTCACAGGGGTCAACCCGCCAACCCGGCAACATCGGGTGTTGCGAACCTCACCACCACGCTCTCATACCCCTTCGGGCTCCCCCGCCCACCAACCAACCGCATGGCGGATGTGTCGATCCATGAGTTCCCTCGCGGCGTGCGCTTTTCCCCTCGCCAGGTGCGTGAGCAGTTCGTGATGCTCCATTGCCGAGGCATCCAGTGTCTTTGATTCCACCAGCGCAGACAGCCCCACCATCCTTGTTCGCGACCGCAGATCGGCAATCGTGTCCACCAGGATGGGGTTTCCAAGCAACCGGGTGAGCCCCAGGTGAAACTCCACATCGGCTTCCAAAAAAGACTGCAGATCACCGGTTCGCGCACCCTTGGTAATGCGATCCGCGAGCGCGGTGTAGGTCGGGAGCTCGGACGAGGGAAACCGAGTGGCAAGCTGCTGCATCGCCGGTGGCTCCAGCAACCGGCGCACCTCGACAAGCTGCTGGAGAACCTCCGGGCTGACCTCGGTTACTCGGAACCCCCTGTTTTTCACCGACTCGACAAAACCGCGCGTCTCCAGGTCAAGAATCGCCTCCCGAACCGGAGTAGCAGACACATCAAACTGCTGCGCCAGCGTGGGCACCGTGAGAAGAGTGTTCGGTGCTAGTTCACCAGAGATAATCGCCGCCGCGAGCGCCTTGCCTACGTGCGTTCTGAGACTCGGGTGAAACTGGACAGGTTTCAGGCTCGACACTGGCGCCGACGATTCCACAGGTAACCCTTTCTGACTTTGCTGTTACACCGCGTAACGGACAGGCTACCGCTGGCTCTGCATCCACTTTTCCAGACCGAGTGCATCGAGCGGAAGCGCGTCAGACAACACCGTAGAGCCCTGCTGGGTGACCAGAAGGTCATCCTCGATCCGCACTCCAATTCCTCGAAGTTCCGGCGGAACCGTCTCATCAAAACTGTGAAAGTACAGCCCGGGTTCCACGGTAAGAACCATCCCCGGAGCAAGCTGTGCAGCCTGATAGGCCGAGTAGCTTGAGCGCGCACAGTCGTGCACATCAATGCCCAGGTGATGCCCGATCCCGCAGACCAGGTAACGGCGATGGTGCTGCCCGGTCGGCGAAAGCGCCTCGTCAACCGAGACCGGAAGCAGGTCCCAATCAAAAAGCCCCTGCGCAATGACGGCCATCGCGGCGGCGTGGAAGTCACTGAACGCCCGCCCCGGCTGCACGGCAGCGAGCCCGGCGCGGTGGGCTTTCTCCACGAGTTCGTGCACCTGGCGCTGCGCCGCACTAAATGTCCCGGATGCCGGGAACGTGCGGGTGATATCCGCGGTGTAGTACGACCTCACCTCAACACCCATGTCGAGCAACAAGAGTTCCTCGGGCACCACCGGGCCATCACACCGCACCCAGTGCAGCGTCGGCGCGTGCCCGGCACTGCCGACAATGGTCGTGTAGCCCGGCCCATTGCCGGTCGTGCGAGCGTGACGGTCAAAACTGGCCTGCAACCACCGTTCTCCACCCGCCTCAATCGCGGTCGGAATTTCCCGGATAACGCTGCGGAATCCGTCGATTGTGGCGTCAACAGCGGCACGAAGCTGTGCGATTTCCCAGTCATCCTTGATCATTCGAAGTTCCGCGAGCACGCGGCACAGTTCCTCGGAACGGCGCAGCCCTCTCGCCGCAATGTGTGGTGAGGTAAACGTTCCCGCGCCGAGCGCATCTGCCATGGGAATTCCGTTTAACCGCTCCAGGTGCGCGACCGAGACATCCAGCGCAGCCGACCAATCGGATGCATCGGGGGCCGCCCCCACCCACAGCTCACCGCGCAGCGAATCCGCGAAAAAATCAGGGTCACCCGGATACGCGGGTGACCGTACGTACACGGTGGCGTCGTGGCCGCCCGCGGTCGGTGTCATGACAAGAACGGCGTCCTCGGCATCGCATCCGGTAAGCCAGAAAAAATCACTGTCCGGCCGGAACTCGTAGTACGTATCATTCGCTCGCACCGGAGCTCGACCCGAGGCAACCACGATCGTGTGGCCTGGAAGTGCCGCACTCAGTCGGGCTCGGTGAGAGGCGGCCGCGCCGGCCGCGCCGGGTTCCACCGCCGGTGCACGATCCGGGGTTCCCCAGCCCGTGCCCATGTATTCCACAAATCCGGTCATTTCGCGGAGTTTGGGAAGACGAGGATCCGGCTCGCTCGAGGCAGGCATCGAGGAACCTCCCGACGGTGACGAAGTCTGCGGTGTGTCAGTCATATTTTCCTTCCGAGTGTGGAGTTGATCCCGACCGCGCCCCGGGCCATGAACCAGTACGCGTGTTTTCCTTCCGAGCGTGAACCCGATGGTGGGGCGAGTCGATGGTCTGGTTACGAAGCTGTCCTTATGCGAGAATCTAACAGCACATAGCACAAATCGACAATGAGGTTCACGGCAACAATAAAAATTCCACCGACGAGAACGACCCCAATAATGGTGGGGCGGTCCTGTGCCTGAACCGAAGTGACAGCCAGATTCCCGATCCCCGGAAGCCCGTAGACCTGCTCAATAACGATCGCGCCACCGAGCAAGAATCCGACATCATTGCCCAACTGAGTAACCAGCGGTGGCATCGCGCTACGGAACGCGTGTTTGTAGATGACGCGTCGCTCGGTGAGCCCCTTTGCGCGTGCGGTGCGAATATAGTCCTCACCGAGTACCTCCAGCATTTGACCGCGTGTGAGGCGGGCGTAGATTGCCGCCGTCACAAGGGCAAGCGTTGTCCACGGCAGTATCAAGTGCCACGCCCACTGGAGGGGATCCTCGGTCAACGGCACGTAGCCGCTCGGGGGAAATATCGGGAATCCAGCTCTCGTGGGAAGAAAGTACAGCAGGTACAGTGACATCATCCCGAGAACAAAGGTGGGGAAACTAATCCCCAGCAGTGCGAATGTCTGACCCGCCCGATCCCGAACGGTTCCCGGTCGACGGGCTGAGGCGATGCCAATCGGCACCCCGATCGCAAGCCACAGCACCACCCCGCCCACAACGAGCGAGAGGGTTACCGGAAGTCGATCCAGGATAATCCCGGTAACCGGGAGCTGATTACGGAAAGAAAACCCAAGATTGCCCTGCAGGAGGTTCCCGATGAAGCTCAGGTACTGTTCCCCGATCGGGCGGTTGAGTCCCAGGTTTTGTCGCACCTGTTCGAGTAACTCATTGTTCGCCTTGTCTCCGGCAATAGCACGGGCAGGATCCCCCGGAGCCAGGTAGAACAGGAGGAAAACGAACAGGCTCAGCGCGAAAAGCACGACCAGTCCAAAACCGATTCGGCTCAACAGATACCGTGACAGTTTCATCGGCCCCTCCCCATCTGCGAGCGCGGATCCAGGGCGTCCCGAAGTCCATCCCCCAAAATATTGAAAGAGAGGGTTGCCCCGAGCAGAGTAAGACCCGGGAAAATCACAAGCCACCAGGCCACCAGATACACCGAATTGTTCCCCGCTTCCGCGAGCATTCCACCCCAACTCGCGGTCGGTGGCACGACACCAAGCCCCAGGAAAGACAGTGTCGCCTCAAACACGATCGCACTGGGGATCATGAGGGTGGAATAGATGAGGATCGGCACGGCCAGGTTGGGCAGCAGGTCTCGGATCATGATCGACACGTGACTGGCCCCGAGCGAGCGAGCCGCTTCAACAAACTCTCGTTCCCGCAGGGCCAGCACCTGACCCCGGATAACCCGGCCGAGCGCTGTCCAACTAAAAAACACGATAACAGCAACGCTCAGCGGCAAGCTCGGACCAAACACCGACACGAGCGCGATCGCACACAGCAGAAACGGCACGCTCATGACAAGGTCCATGACGCGGCTGAGGATGGTGTCTACCACTCCGCCCAGATACCCGGCAACAACCCCGACGACAACACCAATCGTCGCTGCCGCCAGCGAAGCGAGCACACCGACCATGAGCGAGACCTGCGCCCCGTACGCGAGGCGCACAAACACGTCCCGGCCAAGCTGATCGGTTCCCAACAAGAACTGCCCGCCCGGCGCGACCGGAGTTCCCGAGGGCGAAAGTCCGGTGTCGCGGAACTGTTCATTCGGGCCGTGCCCGGTCCACGCCGCGATAAGGGGTGCGCACAGCGCAAACAGCACGAGCAGGAGGATGAACACCGCTGCGATCATGCTTGCCGGGTCACGCCGCAGCCGTCGCAGTGTCAGACTCGTTGACCCACGCTGGACAACCGCAGCCACGGCGGCGGCCTGTTTCGGTGTTCGCACGGGGCTCATGCGACATTCTCCCGAACCAGCCCCGGTCCACCCGCCACGACCGGCACGAGGGTTCGCGCAATCTCGGTCACGGGCGCAGTGTTGAAGGTCGATGCCGCGAGGAGTTTTTGAGTGAACTCTTCGCGAGGGGCACGATAAATCTGTTCGGTCGGGGCATTCTCGATAATTCGCCCGTTCTCCATCACGGCAATTCGATCACACATGTGCCGCACCACAGACAGATCGTGTGAGATAAACAAATAGCTCAGACTGAACTCGTGCTGTAGCGAAGACAACAGGTTGAGAATCTGCGCCTGAATCGAGACATCCAGTGCCGACACCGGCTCATCGAGGATAATGACCGCTGGATTCAACGCCAAGGCACGAGAAATTCCAATGCGCTGACGCTGTCCACCAGAAAACTGAGCCGGAAACCTGTTGTAGTGCTCGGGGTTGAGGCCCACCAACTCCATGAGGCCTTGCACCCTGCTCCGACGCTCATGACGGCTGACCGTGCCGTGTATTCGATACGGATCACCGATGATGGATCCCACCCGGCGACGCGGGTTGAGTGACCCAAACGGGTCTTGAAAAACAAGCTGAATGTCCCGGCGCACCGCCTTCCACTCGGCGCGACCGAGCCCACGGGTCGAACGGCCCGCGAGCGTGATGGTGCCACCGGTCGGCTCGATAAGGCCCGCGAGAATACGCGCGAGGGTGGTCTTACCGCACCCGCTTTCTCCCACCAACCCCAGCGTTTCACCCCTGTTGAGTGTGAGGTCAATGCCGTCGAGAACTCGAGCACTCGATCGACGGCGGTTGCGGTAGACCATCTCGATTCCGGTGGCACGAATGATCGGCTCGACTGGATCGCCGGCCGGCTCCGCCGCGGGATGGCTGTTCACCACCGCCTGGGCGGCAGTGTCGGTCAGCACCGAGGCGGCCTTCCCGCTCACGTCCAACCAGCACGCCGCCTCAGCTCCGTCACTGTACCGACGCACCGGCGGTGTCTCAGCGCACTGTTCATGCGCCTGCGGGCAGCGCGGTGTGAAGACGCATCCGGTCGTGACCTCCAGCAGGCTCGGTGGGCGCCCGCTGATGGGAACCAGGTCGGCACCGGGGGTGTAGTTGGCCGGGGAGGAGCGCAGAAGACCCGAAGTGTAGGGATGCACCGGGGCTGCAAAGAGCGCCGCACGCGGGCCCATCTCAAGCCGCCGCCCCGCGTACATGACCATGACCCGGTCCGCGACGCGGGAGAGCACCCCCAGGTCGTGTGTGATCATGAGGATCGTGACACCGAACTCGTCTCGCATGTTCCGAAGCAGTTCGAGGATTTGGGTTTGCACGGTGGAATCCAGTGCCGTCGTGGGTTCATCCGCGATGATGAGCTTCGGTTCGAGCACGAGCGCCATTGCGATCATGACGCGCTGTCGCATTCCACCGGAAAACTGATGCGGGTAGAACCCGAAGCGCGAGGTCGGGTCGGGAATACCCACCTTTCCGAGCATATCCACCGCCATCGTTCGGGCCTGCTCCCGCGACACCGAACGGTGAGTGTGAATAAGCTCGGTGATCTGCGCACCGATGGTGTACTGCGGGTGGAGACTGCTCAGCGGGTCCTGAAAAACCATCGAGACGGCGGAACCGCGCAGTGAGCGCAGGTCGCGGTCGTTGAGTGCGAGCAGGTCACGCCCGTCAAACCACGCTTCGCCGGTAACCCGAGCTCCCGGGATCAATCCCAGCAGTGCCTGTACGAGCACGCTTTTACCCGATCCGGATTCTCCCACAATGCCGAAGAACTCCCCCGGCTCGACCGCGAACGAGACATCCTGAACCGCGTGAACGGTGCCGTCTTCGCTCGGCAGGTCAACCGTGAGATGTCGAACATCGATTAGCGCCATTGGTTCCTCATCTGCCGGGTCGGGGCGGAAGCTCTCGCTCCCGCCCCGACGACTGACTCCAGAGTGTACTTACCGTTTGAGCCACACGTTCGTCCAGTCACCCTGAACGCTGAGTGCGTAGGGGGTGAAGTTCTGAACGCGAGCGCTTCGGTAGAGAGTGTCCAATCTCGACGCCAGCGGGATAATCACCGCGTCAGCCATCACTGCTTCGTCAACCTGTGCCCACAGTTTTGCCTGCTCGTCAGGGCTGGTCGAGGCCAGTGCCTGTGCCGCGAGTGCATTGGCCTTGTCGTTGTTGTAGTCGACGTAGTTGTAGCCCTGCGGAGTGCCCGTGTAGGTGAACTGCGGTTGGAACACCGACCGAGCGGCACCACCCTGCCAGTCGGGTGTCCACCCCACAGGGGCAATGTCCCACGTTCCGTTTGCCGTGTTCTCGTGGTTGGTGAGGAATTTTGAATAGTAGTCGGACGGGTTCACGGGAACCAACTGGATTGTGACCCCGGCCTTCTCAAAGGATGCCTGCAGCGTCTGTGCGATCTGCGGCTCCAGCCCCTTCGTGCGGTACGGCAGCTTGAGCGTCAGGTTTGTAACGCCCGCCTTTGCCAGCAGTTCCTTGGTCTTGGCGGGGTCACCCTTCGAGCCCGAAGTGGGGTAGAGATCAAAATCGTGGTACCCGATAACACCGGGGCCGAAGATTCCGTTCTGCACCTTGGCGTTTTGGGTGCCTCCAAAGGTTTGCACGATTGCAGCCTTGTCTACGGCGTACTCCAGCGCCTGGCGTACTTCGAGCTTCTGCAGTGCTCCGCCGTTGTTACTGGTCTTCGTGTTGATCCACAGGAACGGATCCACTCGACCGGCAGCGATAGTGGTGAGCTTCGGGTCATTTGTGGCGCGCATCTGCTCGAGTACGGCGGTGGGAATCGATGAGTTCTCGAGGCTCATATCTGCCGATCCGGCCTGCAGTTGCTGCGCGACCGCATCGGCGGTGAGTCCGAATGTGACCTCAATAGTGTCAACGTAGGCCTTGCGAAGCGGGTCGGCCTCGGCTTTCCAGGCCGGGTTGCGCTCAAGAATGAGCGATTTGTCGGCGGTGTAAGACTTGATTCGGTACGGACCAGCCGAGAAGTAGTTTGATCGATATTCGGGTGAATCCGGCACGTACTTCAGCGCCTCCACCGGTGCTGGGGACGCGTTGTTGAGCGACAGCATGTAGGCAAAGTCACCCGCTGGCTTAGTCAGCTTGATGGTGAGGGTCTTGTCGTTGACGGCGGTCACGCCCGAAATCGGTGTCCCCTCAACGTAGGCGGTCATTGCATCGGGAGTCGGTGCCACTTTTTCGAAACCATCGCAGAATGACTGCATACCCACGATCGCGTCGGTGAAGTATCCCAGCATGGTGCTGGCCTGCACGGGAGTGCAGAGGCGCTTGAATCCGCGGGCAAAGTCGGCGGCAACAATTTGGCGAGGGCCAGAGGGGATGTCCCACATTGCTCCCTGCCGAATCTCAAAGGTGTACGTCAATCCCCCGTCGGTCGGTGTCGGAACGCTCGTCGCAAGGTCACCCTGCGGAACGAGCCGTTCTTTCGCGTCATCAACCGTCTTGTAGCTTATGAGCTGGCGAGAAATCGCCCGCATGATGCTCGTCGTGCCCACCATCGCTCCCAGGGCGGGATCCAGGTGGTCAACGTCGGCCTGTCCAAGAACCTTAAGAGTTCCGCCCGGGACACCGCTTCCCGCTCCGGCGGTCGCTGTCGAAGCGGTCTTTGCGTTCGAGCACCCGACGGTGGTGAGGGTCATGGCAACCGCAATAGTCACCGCTGCGGGCATGAGTTTCTTTCTGAGCTTCATAAATACTCCTGTTCAGTACACCTGTGCGCGAGGGTTTTCTCGCGGATTGGTCCTGCCGTTGTTCGTGCCTGCCGAACCGCGTTGTAATATGCTACACAGTACGGTGGGGAATCGTAAGAGCTGTTAGCAAATCGTGATTGGCCCACTCGTAATCCGTCCCTGATTCGCCGCCAAATTACCCCCGTGACACGTTTCCATCACGTTTTGACCGACACCCGTATAACAATGTGTGAGGACCATGGTGCATCCACTACAACTCAACTCAGTCCGCACCGAGGACTACCACACGGCCGGCGAGCCATTCCGCATCGTCACGATTGACGATGCGGCAGGCTCCGGGATGACCGTTGCGCAGCGACGTGTCCTCGCGCAGTCCGGTGCCGACGGGCTCGACCGACTGCGACAGTTTCTCTGCAACGAACCACGCGGGCACGCCGATATGTACGGCGGGTTTGTTGTTCCACCCGACGACGACGGGGCCGACTTTGGTGTCCTCTTTTGGCACAAGGATGGGTTTTCCACTGCGTGTGGGCACGGCACGATCGCGCTCGGCGTGTGGGCGGTGGAAACCGGGAGAATTACCGCAACAGACAATAAAATTGTTCCTGTGACGATCGATGTTCCTTCCGGGCGGGTGGTCGCACTCGTTGAACACGAAGCCGGGCTCATTCAACGGGTGACGTTTCGGAATGTGGCATCCCATGTCATTGCCCGCGATGTGCCGATAACGGTGCTCGGGCGCAGTATCCGTGCCGATCTCAGCTTTAGCGGAGCCATCTACGCGTCTGTTCCGGCGAAGGCATTCGGCCTCGCGGTCACGCCCGAACACTACACCGACCTCATCGCGGCGGGACGCGCGGTGAAGTGGGCACTCAATGACTCACCGCTTGCTCAACACTCCACCGACCCGCGGCTCTCGGGCGTGTACGGCACGATTTTGTACGATGAGCTCGGCCGGATGCCGCGGGGCCCCCATCAACGAAACGTCACCGTTTTTGCCGACGGTGAGGTTGACCGCTCACCGTGCGGATCGGGGACCGGTGCGCGAGTCGCGCTCCTCGCTGCGGATGGCACGCTCCAGCCCGGTGAGGAACTGACCCATGACTCGATCATCGGAACACGGTTTACGGCCCGGTTTACCGCTGCTGCACCCAGTACTCCCGAGAACACCGCCACCTCTGCCGCGCCCGGCACCCCGACGAGCCCGCCCGGTCTCGGCGTCGGCGGGCCATCTGGTCTCGGCACTGACGGGCCATCTGGCCTCGGCACTGACGGGCCATCCGGCCTCGGCACTGACGGGCCATCCGGCGCAATAATTCCCGAGGTCACCGGCCTTGCACACGCCACCGGAACCCACGTCTTTCGGCTCGACCCGCACGACGAACTCGACACCGGGTTTGTGCTGCGATGACAGAGTCGTTGCCCTGGCTCGATGCCGACCGAATCCTCACAGCGGTCGGATTCACTCGAGCGATCACCGCGCTGACGGAGGCGATCACGGCGGGACTCGACCCTGTGTCGGCGGCAACTCGCACCGTCGTGCCCGTCGCCAGCGGCGAACTGCTGCTCATGCCGGCTGCAACATCCGAGAGTGTCGGCGTCAAAGTCGCCACCGTTGCCCCCAACAACCCAGCGCGGGGGATGCCACGGATTCAGGCCCTCTACCTCCTTATCGACGCGGCTACTCTTACCCCCCGAGTGCTGCTGGACGGCACCGCGCTCACGACGCTGCGCACCCCCGCGCTCTCTGCTGTCGCCGCGAGCTACCTTGCGGCGCCCGAGGCATCCCGACTTCTTGTGTTCGGCTCGGGGCCACAGGCGTGGGGGCACGTCCACGCACTCGCATGCGTTCGACCACTCACCGACATCACGATCGTGGGCCGTTCGAGTGCCAGCGCGGGAGTGAGTGAGGTGGTCGAGAAACTCCGTCACGAGGGATTCGCGGCCCGCCCCGGTGCACCAGAGGATGTCGCGGACGCCGACATTATCGTCTGCGCAACAACCGCACGAACTCCCCTGTTTGCCGAAACCGAGGTGTCTGCACGCGCGCTGGTTGTTGCCGTGGGATCGCACGAACCGGAGGCACGCGAGGTTGATGCGGCGTTTGTTCATCGAGCGCAGACGGTTGTTGAGGATCCGGCGACCGCGCTGCGAGAGGCCGGGGACATCATCCAGGCGATCGCCGAGCGCGGACCGCTCACCCTCATCCCGCTCGGATCCCTCGTTCACGGCGAGGCAACGGTTGACTTTTCGCGTCCACGGTTCTTCAAGAGCGTCGGCATGGGGTGGGAGGACCTCGTCGTCGCACAGGCGTGCGTGCGGGCATCCTGGCCCTCGAACGAGCACTAACCGACCCGGCTGGAATCAGGCGTCGTGGACGCGCTGTTCTTCCGGTGCGCGGCGAGGCCAGATCATGTAGCTGATCGGGAAAACCAGCGAGACAATCCCGGCCAATAAGATCCGTCCGACCCAGGTGAACAGTTCTCCGGCCCGTTCCGGCCCGCCCGCGAGCCAGACACAGCCCACGAGGATGAGCGTGGCCACGGCGATGCCAAGCCAGAAGATACCGGTCTCTCGCCACTCGTACCGGATTTTGTCCGCGCCGTACAGCTTCGGCTTGGCCGGAGGGCGCTCTCCCGCCCGATAGGCGGTGAAGCGTCGATCCGCCCACTGCACGAGCCGCTTCCCGTAGGAAACGGAGAAGCCCAGATAGAGCGCAGCAAGCCCATGACTCCAGTGCGGCTGGGCTCCGCCGCGCAGGTCGATCACGATGAGTGCGAGCAACACCAGGTCGATAATCGGCGTGCACGCGAGCAGGATCGCCCCTGCGACACGCCAATTCAGGAGATACCGCGTACACAGGCCCGCGACGATGAACAACCAGAAGGCCACCTCGTCCGCAATGATCGCTACTATCACTCGAATCCCTCGTTCACCGTTTCTGGGTTATGCACTCTAGTTCCCTCTCGGAGAACGTACCTGCCCCCCGCGCAAGATAACCGTGCGCGCCCACCACTTCTGAAGAACGGTCATCGACATTCCCTTCACAGTTCCTCGCGGAGCGCATCCATCGGTAAGAGCCGCGCGGCTCTTACCGCGGGGATGACCGCAGCGGCCGTTGCAGCCAGTGTCACACCGATGACGATGACAGTCAGGCTCCCGGCATCGAATTGGAACAGGGCCAGCCCGGGTAGATCGAGTGCAGCCGCCTCCAACGCGAGCGGGCCAAGCAGCAGCCCGACGCCGACGGCGAGAGCGACAGCGATCAGGCTACCGATCAGCCCGAGAACCACCGCTTCCAGTGCGATCGAGGTGAACACGGTACGCCGAGGCATACCGAGCGCGCGGAACAGACCCAACTGGCGGGTTCTCTCCTGGATTGACATGAGGAGTGTGTTCACGATGCCGAACATGGCTGCGGCGATCGCGATCGCCGCGAGCAGGTTGAGCACCAGCAGGATTCCGGTCACGATCGTGCGAGAGTCTCCGACCATCTGGGCGGCCGTTGCGGCGGAGAGGCCTTTGTCACGCATATCGTTGACGACGCGCTCGACATCATCGGTCACAACGAGCACATAGGGATACCACTTCGCCCCGCCTGCGCCCTTACCCGAGTAGTCCTGAAGCAGGGCGTCAAAGGCTTCGTTGCCGAAGGGCAGGTTTCCGCCAATCAGTGCGCGCTGTTGCACGCCGACAATCTCGGCCTCAATGTCGCGCACCTGACCGTCAACCCCGAGGACACCGACAAAAACCGTCTGCCCAATCGCCGACGTGGCATCGGCGAAACCGAGCGGTTTGACCGCATAAGCGGGAACGACCAGTTGTGCGGCGCTGTTCTTATCATCGAGTTGGGTTCCGGCGACAAGGTTGACCTTTTTTCCCGGCCAGAAACCGTTGTAGATGAAACGGTACTTCTCGCCGTTGGGGGCGTGAATGTACTGGGGATTCGTCTGGACCGAGGTGATGAGTCGGTCGCCACTCGCAAGGGTGGATTTGATCGTGTTGATATCACTCTGGCTCAGGATCCCGGCACCGGTTCCGGCGACCGCTGACACAAGATCCGGATCGTACTTTTCGAACCGCTCGCTGAGCAGTGCCATCGACGAGGTTGCCGTCACACTGACCGTGTTCTCGGCACCGATTGCCGAGGTCTGCGCGTCGATGTACGAGTTGATCCCATTGCCGAGGCCACTAGTGATGGTGAAGGTGAAGGCACCGATCACGATCGCGACGATCGAGAGGATCGCTCGCCCCCGCCGACGAAACGCGCTCTTTAACGAGAACTGCAGCAGATCAATTGTTCTCATCGGGCCGCTCCCTCCCCGGAAGTTGAAAGGAGGAGGCCATCCGAGATCACCACTTGGCGGACGCATGTCGATGCCAGTTCCGGGCTGTGCGTGACCATGACCAGCGTGATCCCTTCCTGCTTGTTGAGGTCGAAAAGAAGCTGCGAGACGGTCTCCCCATTCGTGGAGTCGAGGGCACCCGTAGGTTCGTCGGCGAAGAGGATCCGAGGTTTGGCGATCACGGCACGAGCGATGGCGACCCGCTGCTTCTGGCCACCGGAGAGCACACTGGTGCGCTCGTCGGCGCGATCCGCGAGGCCAAGTCGGTCCAAGACCTCAATGACACGACGGCGGCGATCCTTCTTCACTCCGCCGATCACGAGCGGCATGGAGACGTTTTCGGCAACCGTCGAGTGAGGGTCGAGATGGAAACTCTGGAAGACAAACCCGAACTCCTGATTACGCAGGGTGTCGGCCGCTCGAGATGTGAGTGCAGAGAGGCTCTTTCCGCGATAGAGAATCTCGCCTTCGTCAGGAATATCTAGCAGTCCCATGAGATGGAGGAGGGTAGATTTCCCCGATCCACTCTTTCCAACGATCGCAAGCGATTCACCCTCAACGAGATTGAGGCTGACACCTTTGAGCGCCCGAAATCGACCCGAACCCGATCCATACGATTTCTGTATGTCACGGACGCTGAGAACAGTTTCTGTCATCTTCTTGCTTTCCACTTAGTATCAATTCTCCCTAGAATACTCCGTATTCAAAGCGGAGAAGGGTGGCGGAGTAGGACACTCGCGTTATTGCCGCCGAAGCCGAAGGCGTGCAAGAGGACGTGCTCGACGGGCCTGGGCGCGACGGAAGCGGGACCCTCGACGGGAAGGTGGACCCCCTGGCAAGAAGCGGTTCGCGAAGCCCGATCGTCGTCGGAAGCAGTCCATCGCGGATCGCGCCGATGGCGGCCACGAGTCCGGGGAAGGCGGAGGCGTGCAAGAGGTGGCCGAGGGCACCCTTGTGGGATGACACGGTGATGTCCGGGATTCCCCGTTTGGCGGTGAGACGAGTGATCGCTTCGACCTCGGCGGCATCACCTTGAACCGTATCGGTCGCGTGTGCGTGCACGTAGTCAACGCCGACTACACCCGCCTCCTCCAGAGCGCGAGTCATGCACTCAAAAATGATCTCGGTGCCGGATGCCGCCGCTGAGATACCACCGAGCTCAGCGACGGATGCCGCGAGTTCGGCGAGAGGTATTCCGCCGCGTGCAGCAGAAGTGGCGACTCCGCATCATCTGGCCACGCGGCGTTCAAGTTGTTCGTCCCGTAGGCCGATACCAATCCAACGCCCGAGAACACGATCTCACTCATGGCCTCGTCCTGTACTGATTGAGCCGTCCGGATATGGGCGGCAAGAAGATCGCAATCCTCCGGCTCTGGACCGTGGAGCTCGTAGCGGACAACGAGCATCGAGCGGTATCCCACCGCCAGCGATGCGGCCAGAACCAGGTCGAACGGCGAGACGAGAACGATCGTACCCCGCGGCCGTCCTTTTCCGAGCGCAGCGAGTGCGGCCCTGACCGACTCTGAGGTTTCCATGTCGGTCGAGTCACGAGGTCGCACATACTTCGTCTCATCATCAACCGCGACGATCAACCTGTGTGCGAATGCGGTCGCGAATGTGCTCGCGAAGACAAGTAGCAGATACACGGAGGCGTACGACTCCCCAACGACGGGAGTGAGGAGTTCGAGGCAATGACAAAGCGCCGTTTCGGGCACGCGCCGAATTCCCTCCGGAAGCGTTTCGAGCGCGAGCGGCTCCCCATCGAACCAGAAACCAGCGCTGCCGAAATCTAGGGCGATCCGATCAGCAAGGCCAATCCGCGAACTCACCCCTAACCCAAGAGATGTCGGAGGTGTCGATCACGATGCCTCGCTCGCTTCGTCCGCCGTCGGCGCAGGCTTGTCCGCGACATCCATCACTCGCAAGGCCAACGGAGCCGCAAAGCCACCGAGCAGCGCGATGGCGGCGAACACCAGGCAGGAGATCTGCCACGATCCTGCCTCGTAGGCGATGCCGGCGAGAGTTGTTCCCACTGCGCCACCGGCAAGCGCGGCGGCCTCATAGGCACCCATCGCTGTTCCAAACAGTGAGTCGGCGGACTCGGAGACCACGGCCTGCTCGACGGGCACCACGATGGCCCAGGCGACGGCGCTCAACACCCAGAGGATCCCGATGACGGGCGGGCTCGGTGCAAAGGCCAGCCCGGCTGCAAAGGCCGAACTTAGGACTGCGGCGGCGGCCAGCGCTCTGCGTCGACCGATCCGGACGATGACCACGTGCAAGGGGCGTGGCAACACCGCAAGCGCGATCGCGCCGGGGAGGAAAACCCAGGCTGCCTGGATGACGCCGAGGTCGAACTCCTTTTGGAGGTGGATGAGCAGAAGAATAGCGATGCCCGTCTCTGCGGTCATTGATCCGACGACCGCGGCCAGCATTGGTGTGATGCGACGCACAACCGCACGTGCCTGGCCGGGGGTGGCCTTCTCTGGCGGCGCGTCCGTGAGCCTTGGCATGACGGCCAGGATCACCGCACCGATCGTGCAGGCAAGTGCCGCGAGTAGGAAGAGGCCGTTGTAGCCAATGAAGCCGAGCGTGGAAAGCCCTGCAACGAAGGCGATCCAAGCACCGGTCTCTTCCGCCGCCATCAGGCTCGCGAAGGCGGCGGTGTTCGATCCGTGCTGCTCACTGACAATCGCCCGTAGTGCAACCCAGAGCAGTGACCCTCCGACACCGCTCACAGCGGCCGCCGCGAAGGCTATCGGGATGAGTCCCTCCGTGGCGAGCGCATACCCCGCGACTCCAAGACCGTAAACGACCGCCCCGGTTGCGGCGATGTATCGTCGATCCGCCCGGTCGGCCAGCCAGCCTGCGATCGGACGGGCAACGAAGGAAACCGCGAGTTCGACAGCGACAAGAAGACCGATCGACGCTGCATCCAGATGCAGGGCGAGGCCCGCCCACAGCGGCACCACGAAGTCGAGCAACTCCGCTGGCCCTCTGGTCAGCGCCGCGGCGTAGCGCGCGAACGACCATCTCGATGCTGTCGGGTCAGTGACCGTCATACGCGTCCTTTTCTCGCCACAGATCGTCCCGCTTCCGCATCCGCATCCGCAATCAAGCGGGCGCGGTCGATTTTCCCGTTGCCGAATCGCGGCAGCGCAGGTAGGACAACAATCCGGTTGGGCCACTCATACTCGGGCAGCACCGCCCGAATCCGGTCGGTCCACGCGGAGGGCGTGTTCGCACCCGGCACCGCGATCGCGTTGCGCGCTCGCGAAACGAAAATGAAAAGAAGCCCCGCGAGGGTCAAACTGGAAAGCTTCATGCCGGGCACCACGCCGCACCGCCACCACCCAACGACGATCCCCTGACCACGGGGCAAGCCTACAGTTACACAACTACGCTCAGAAATTAGCAGAGTGCAAACTATCGAGTCCTTAATCGAATATGGGGTAGAACTACTCATTCGATGTCAGGAGGTTCTCGTGTCCTACGTTACTCATGCTCGTGTTGCGTGTCACGAGGATGTTGGGGTGCGTACCGAGTCGGGTATCACGTGCATGTGTCGCAGTCAACGGTCTCCAAGTAGGGTTTGCCCGGTATCGGGTGCCGTTGTGGGGGCATGTTGACCGAACCACCAAGAAGTGCGGATACCTAAGACAAAGCCCGCGCGATACGAGCGAGCCAATCTCAGGGGATCTGGTTCACGTGGACGTGAAAAACTCACCCCGTTCCCCCAGGCGTGGGGAGGACATCGGTGGCGTCGCTGAGGAACTGGTTGGGGCAGGCTGGTATTGAGAGGGCAGCTGTCCTGGTCAGAGGCTGACGAGGTTGTCCAGGTGCGTGAGCTGCGATGGCGGAGCCGGCTGCGGGGGCAGGAGAACGATCTCCTCAGGAAGGCGGTGGTGTGTCTGTTGCAAGCGAACCTGAGGCTTGGTGGCTTCCCAAAATGATCTACTCGCTCGTGAGCGAGTTTGCCCGTGATCGGGGTTCTTGTCACGGTGTCGTGTCGGGTTCTGAAGCTTGCTTCTCAACCGTGTTACCGGTGGAAACCTAACCCGGTCGCTGACGCTGCCTGGTTGCGGGCTCGCCGCATAAGCGTGCTGTTGGACGGGCATGCAATATCGGGGATCGCACCGTGATTTTTTCCATCTATCGCCGTCACCACGCGGTTGAGTTCAAGAAGTTCCTGACCAAGATCAATACCAAATGTCCACCGAGCTCGAGGTGCATATCGTGTGCGATAACTACGCAACCCATAAAAGCCCCTTCGTGAAGAACTAGTTGAGCGCGCACCCCAGATTCCACGCGCACGTCAATCTGGACCAAAACCCCGAACAACCCTCGAATCCATCACCCAACTAATGAAACAAACCTCAGACACAGAACACTAGAGTTCCAGAATACGGTGTGCCCTGCCGAGCATTGCCGAGTCAACCATCTCACCGTTGTCTAACGTAGTGACACCGCCATCGGCCACCGCTGACACGACCGAGCGAGCCCACTCACGCTCCTGCTCACTGGGTGCAAACACTGACCTGATGAGGGGAATCTGAACGGGGTGAATGGCGACCCGCCCCCACCATCCACCGCGTTTGCCACGCTCGGTATCGGCACGCAAACCATCCAGATTGTGGGTGTCGGGATAGACAGACAGCATGGGTGCTGGCAGTCCGCACGCCAGAGCGGCAACAAGAACCCGAGCCCGGACATAGTCCATCACCTCGGGTTCACGAGAACCCAACTCGCTCGCGAGATCGGACTCACCGAGAGCGAGCCTGGCAACAGAGGGATGCGCCGCAGTGCGGGCTGCGTGTTCTATTCCCACCGCGGACTCGATGAGGGCTGTCACCGCTCGCCCCCCGCACAGCTCGGCAATCCGATCGAGCGCGGAGGGGTCGTGCACCTTGGGAACCCTCAACCCAAAGCTGGCAGGAACGGCAGCGAGAGTTTCAACCTCGTGATCGGCATTCGCGTTAACGCGCACCTCAACGTCCGGGGCATCCCTGTTCTCGCTGAGCCAGGCAGCGCGCTGAGTGAGCCACGCCATGACGTTGTCGAGCGCCGCGTTCTTGCGGGTAGCCGCAACAGAATCCTCAAGATCAAAAATAATGAGATCCGCACCAGATTGTGCTGCCCTCTCAAAACGATCAGGCCGATCACCCGGCACATAAAGGCCGGTAACAGGGGCCACGGAGGGACATCCGTTGCTCATACGATGCCCCTCGACCGCAGGGCCGCAATCCGATCCTCACTCACGCCGATACCGGCAAGGACGGTATCGGTATCACTCCCGTGGGCTCGTCCGGCCCATCGGATATGCCCGGGGGTTTCCGACAGTCGGAACAGAACATTCTGCATCTTTACCGGGCCCAGCTCGTCATCGTCAACAGTCACCACCGTTTCAAGAGCCTGGTACTGGGGGTCGGCAATCACCCCGCGAACATCGTAAACCCGCGCAATCGCCGCCTCAGCTTTTTCAAATGCGGACATGACCTCGGTGGTCGGGCGGGCAGATATCCACACGGACACCGCAGCATCCAGCTCATCGGCGTGCTGCGCCCTCGAATGACCCGAACTAAACCACGGCTCGTGGATAACATCACCACAACCTATAAGTTCCATAACCCGTTCAGCGATGGACTGCGAACTCGTTGACACAGCAACCCAGTCGCCGTCCCCGGTTCGGTAAACATTACGAGGCGCGTTGTTGACCGAGCGGTTACCCGTGCGCGGCTGCACCGTGCCGAGTTGATCGTACGCGGTGATCTGACCACCGAGCATCATGAGGATGGGTTCGATGATTGCCATATCAATAACCTGCCCGCGACCATCGCGTTCAGCGGCCCGGTGAGCAACCACAACCGCGTAGGCGGTCGCCAGGGCAGCAACCCCGTCAGCAAGACCAAACGGAGGGAGCGTGGGAGGGCCGTTCGGGTCACCGGTCAACGCGGCAAAGCCACTCATCGCTTCGGCGAGGCTACCGAAGCCTGGGCGGGATGAATAGGGACCGACCTGTCCGAACGCGGTCACCCGGGCAATAACAAGCCGAGAATTTACCGCGTGCAAGACATCGGGACCAAGCCCCCAGCGTTCGAGCGTTCCGGGACGGAAGTTTTCGATAAGAACATCCGCCTCCGCTGCGAGCGCACACAACAGTTCAGCTCCCTCCGCGGACCCGAGGTTGAGTGTCGCAGTGCGCTTGTTGCGTCCAAGCGTCTTCCACCACAGATTGACACCGTCTTTTGCCGGCCCGTGACCGCGGGCCGCGTCGGGCCGCGTCGGGTGCTCAATCTTAATGACATCCGCCCCGAAGTCACCAAGAAATGTTGCCGCCAGAGGCCCCGCGAACAGTGTTGAAATGTCGAGAACTCGGACACCTGCCAGGGGTGCGGTCATCGGTGCTCCTTGACTCGTCTTGCGAAAATTGTCATACGCTCACATCCCAGGCCACCCGGAATCCAATGTTTGCGGAACGCTCTACTCCCAAACCCGGGAGAAGATACTTTGCTGTGAAGGTGGCATCCTGCACACCACCATCGAAGTACCAGTCGGAGCCTGAAGCACGATAGTCGCTGCCTCCCTTGAGCATGACAAACCGGGTGATACCGTCGCTGTGTTCGCTTTCTGTCAGGTTCCACACCGCGGGTGCACGGCGTCTGAAACCGGCAAGGTCGGCAGCAAGTTGCCATTCATACTCGGTGGGGAGTCGGGCACCGACCCATGCCGCGTAGGCGCGCGCGTCACGGAGTGAAACACCCGTCACCGGGGCGTCGGGAGACTCGGAGATGCAAACGAGGAACCGGTGGGCAGTCCTGGGTTGATAGCCGCTCTCGCGACAGAATGCCTGAAACTCGGCGACACTCACCTCCCGAGCCGCAACCCTGACGGGAGAGGGAACTGTGACCCGTGTTATCTCTCGACGGATATCGTGAAGCCTGGGCGGCAGCGGTTTCCACTCCTCCACGTACGGTGCCCCATCAAAAAAACCGGTCTCGCGGCGACGGTAGGTCATCGGGATGTCGCGAACACCAGAGTCAACGAGCACCGTCGTGCCTGCACCCGGTGATACGGTTCCGCTCCTCTTCTCACGGCGATGGTGGTGATCGCCCGAGTCCGTCCCACAGGGGGGCGAGTCGGGATGGTTCTCACACCCGTCGCGTGGCGTGGCGTGGTTGCTTCCCGCAGGGAAAGGGGGGATGACCCGGTCGGCTGCACGCGCGGGAAACGTGCTGCTGATCTCGCCGAGACACACCGCTGCCGGATCCGCGGCAGCGGACACCATGAGTTCTTCTAAGCCGTCAACGGTGCTGTTGTCGGGGCAGTCGAGAATCCCGGTGACACCTCGCCCTGGAATAGTCACAACCGAGTGGATGTCACGACCGGCCGTCACATCCACTCGGCGCCCCCCGACCGGGCAGGACACACGGAGCGGATCTCCCTGCCACGGTTCATCTCCACGGTTGATGAGTGTCCACAGCGTGAGGTTCCCGTCACTCCACCGCGACACATACACGCCCGAGGCGAGCGCCTCACTCGTGGCCCCCTCGAGCGGTGCCCACTCCCCGTCTATGAACAGCGAGCTGAATGCTCGTTGCACACGAAGCATCCGGCGGAGCGTTGCTTTATCGCGATCATTCCACCCCACCCACGACCCGAACACCGTGTCCCAGACGAGCATGCCCGTCCCATTCATCCATGCCGACTGAAGTTCGTCACTGTGATCGCGGTTCCAGCGCCGGGTCGAGTGCATCATGTGCCGCCGCTCGTACCAGTGTGCTCGCATAACCCCGGGTGCTGGGGAGTCGGCGAACCACTGTGCCCAGCTCAGCAGATGATCGGCCACTCCCGAATTGGCAACGCGTGACTCGCACTCAAGAACCTGCGGAGGAGCAGCGGCCGCGAGAGAAGCCGTCAGTCGCGCATCGCCCTCTTTCATGGTGTCGAGAAACACGCCGTCAATGCCAAACTCGGTGACAAGAGCCATGAGTTCTTCAGCGTCATCGCGCGCGGCCCGGAGGGTGCCGGTATCCCAGGGGTTGTAGTCAACAAAAACCCTGAGCCCCTGCTCGTGAAGGTGACAAACCAACTCACCAAGACCGGGCACATCGCGGTAGTAGTCCCACTGATTCCGGTCGTCAATGCCAATCACCGGGTAGGCGTGCCACAGGACAACACCGTCGAGGCCGCCAAAATCTCGCTGCGAATCAAGAAACTCCTCGACGGTGAACTCCTGACGCTCGTGGTTGAAGAGGCGTTCATCCCAGAGCCATACCTGCGCGACCGCGTATGCGGTGCGAGCCCACGCGGTTGCTGGCCGCTCATACTGCTCACCGGAATAGCCGAGTCTTCTGTGAGCTTCGGCCCGCCACGCAGATAGCGCTTCCCGCCAGGCGGGCCAGTCGTCTGGATTATCGGGGGCCGCGAAAATCTTGGCGGTGTCACCCCGCCCCGGGTCTATGACACCGTTGAGCGGAAGTACCGTGGGAAGGTCAATGGTCCGCGGAAGAAGAGGGGTGGTGTCGTTGGTGTTTGCCTCGTCCGGGTCCTTTTCAGACCGGGCGAAAAGATGTTCAGCAGGATGTATCACAGCCGTGTCAGCCCCTCGTATTCTCGGGTAGTTTGTGGCCGGAGCGTGGATGAGCGGTTGATTCGCGAAGAACCAGGGAGGGTCTGACAAGCTCCTCGCGCGGCGGCCTCGCCGGGCGCTCAAGGCGTTCGCGAAGCAACTCAGCCGCTAGTTGCCCACGGACCCGCGCGCCGAGCGACACACTCGTGAGCGAGGGGCTTGAAATTCGAGCAAAATGGATGTCGTCCATCCCCACCACCCCCAGGTCGTCGGGAACCACGCGGCCTGCGTTGCGAGCGCCCCGCATGATTCCCAGTGCGAGCAGATCGTTGGCGGCTAGAACGGCATCCGGCTGCGCCACACCGGTCAGCTCTTCCAACTGCGCCCAGGCCGCCTCTCCCGCATCGACGGTGAAGGCTCCCGCATCAATGGTCGGCCCGTGTACACCCGCTTCGTCGCGGGCCTTGAGAATTCCCGCGAAACGCGCACGCCCCGGCGCGGTATCGGTGGGGCCGTTGACGAACGCAATCCGGGTGTACCCGGCCGTGACAAGGAACCGGTGCGCGATAACAACTCCCCCCTGGGAGTCTGTTCGAACGGTGTCGAGAGGAACCCCGTCACCAAGGTCACCAACAACAACAACCGGCACCGGAGCTGCAAGGAGCGCAGCGACAAGCTCGGGAGAGCTTTGCAGCGGACTGATAATGAGAGCGTCAGCGGCACCCCGAGAAAGACTCTTGACGAACGACACAAGGTCACTCGGGTTGTGCCCGGTTGAGGCAACAAGCAGTCGCGCGTCTGAGCCCGCTAACCCCGCTTCGACGCCCTGAAACATCTCCGTGTAAACCGGGTTTCCGATGTCATCAATTGCAAACGCCACCTGGAGGGTTGGGCCGAGTTTCAACGCTCGGCCCGTTGCATCCGGGCGGTAGCCAAGCTCTGCAGACGCTGCCCGAACTCTTGCTTCAGTCGCGGGACGGGTCGGTATGCCGCTGATGACCCGGGACACCGAGGCAACAGAAACTCCCGCCCTGGCGGCTACTTCGACAATCGTTGGCTTACGAGGCATGACCGGCTATTGGGTGGAGAACACGGCTTCGGTGCGTTCAGCAAGACAGGTAAATGTGACACCGTGCTCGCCGGGGAGCGAGGTGGATACGCACCCGTTGAGGGGTTTACTCCAGCGCGGCGAAATCCCCTGCTCTCCCACAAGTGCACCTACCACAGAACCGACGGTAGCACCGTTCGAGTCAGTATCAAGACCCCCCATGACGGTGAGGCAAATCGACCGATCAAAATCACCCGCACCCGCCGACAGCGCGTAGGCAACAAGGGCGGTGTTGTTGAGAGCGTGAACCCAGTGGTATCCCGCAAACTCCCGTTCAATCTCGGCAAAGGCATCGCTCGGCTCAGTGGTGTGTGCGGCAAGGTGACGTCCGAATGAGATTGCTCGAGCCATCCGGCTTGTTGGGGGAACAACCGACTCGCCCGCGTCGAGTACTCTCTCGATGGAGGAGCCGGTTATTGCCTCGGATGCCATCGCGGCAACAAACATTGCCCCGTAGAGTCCGTTCCTCGTGTGACTGACAGCCGCATCGCGCCAGGCAAGTTCGGCGGCACCTCGCGGATTGCCCGGCATCACCCACCCGTAAAGATCGGTGCGGATCTGGGCACCAATCCACTCTCGAAACGGATTACGCACTCGTGCGGTCGCGGGTGGGTTCAGTCCCTGAAGCAGGTTTCGGTAGGCAAGCCGCTCGGCGGTGAAACTTCGGCCCGCGGGCAGGTCCAGGAGCCACCCCGAGGCAACATCGTCGCTCGTGAAGCTAAGCCCGTGATTCTCAAGAACCCGAAGCGCCATGATCGTGTAATTGATGTCATCATCTTCGGGCGTGCCATTGATGTTCTCTTCGAGGCTTGTCGTGCGGCTCGCCCTATTCCACGGCCACCTCTCGGTTACGGCGGGGTCAACACCCACCGCGGTGATCCACCGATCGAGCGGCCATCTGCCCGCTGAGCGAAGGATCGCTTCAATACCGATCCGAGGGATTTTCTCCACCGGTTTGCCAAGAACGCAACCAATCGCTCGTCCAAGCCAGGCCGAGTTCAATCGCTCGGAGTAGTCGTGTGGGCGGTGACCGGAGGAGGGTGTGGCCGCAATGAGCGTGTGGATGTCGGCCCAGTCACTGGGTTCGTCCTTCGCGGTGGGGTCAGGGAGGGCATCCAACTCGTGGAGAAGTTCTTCCGCGAGGGTGCGCAGCGAGGGTGATGTCTCAGAGAGGGGGGATGCACCTGCGTGAGGGATCTCCGTTGTGCCACCGGCTGCACGCCAGCGCGAAGAGATCGACTCGGTGTCACGTCCCTCAGCACACGACTGCCACAGTTCGTGGCGGATGAGATCTTCGGGTTGTATCCAGGTTATTCGCACGAGATTCAGTTTCCCGCGGGCTGTATCAAAGCGGAAAACACGTTGTGACGATGAGCAAAGAGGGCGGCGTCAGATGCGTAGATTTCTTCAGCGACACCGGCCATTGTTGACCCTGTTGCGCGCAGGTCGAGGCGTGATGCTTCACCGACCCGCTCAACCCATTCGGCTGGCACTGCCGCCTCACCGCCGAGAGCTCCGGCCAGTGCCCCTACCATCGTGGCGATGGAGTCAGAATCACGTCCGTAGTTTGTCGCGGCGAGGATCCCTTCGCGAGCGGCTCCTCTTGTGACTTTCAGAAACCCGAGCGCGACGGGAAGTTCTTCGATGGACCGCAGGCGGCTTGGGCGCCGTGAGTCCTGCGCGGGTAGCGCGTAGTGCTCGCCAACGGTGTCGTACGGTGTGATCGCCGCACGAAGCACAGGAATAGCTGCGCGCCAGTCCTCCCCCGGCACGGCCGCCGCGAGCACCGCGTCAATGGCTGTTCGGGTGCCGTCGTGAGCGCACTCAAGAGCGGCGGCAAGAACAGAATCAACGGTCGCGGAGCAGGACATTGCTTCGGCGACCGCAGCGGCAAACACTGCGGCGGCCTCCCGCCCATAGCTTGATTGATGCGCCCCAGCGATGTCGATGGCCTCGGCGTAGGCCCCCTGTGGGTGTCCGGCGTTTGCGATACCGACGGGGGCCATGTACATGGCCGCACCACAGTTAACGATGTTACCAACCCCGGCCTCACGGGGATCAATATGACCGTAGTGAAGGCGGGTGACAAGCCATTTTTCCGCGAGAAAAACACGAAGAATAGCAACGGTTTCTTTTTCAAGCTCAGGAATCCAGGTTCGCTGATGCATCATTCTCGGCACGAGGTCTTCGGCGATGTCGAACGCAGTGAGGTGTCGCCGTTTGCTCGCGTACACATCGACGAGAAGGTTGGTCATCAGGGTGTCATCGGTGACATGGCCGTCACCCTTGTAGTAGGGGGACATCGGCTTCGCGGTACGCCAGTCTGGAAGGTAGTAGTCAACGATTCCTTCGACGTACCCGTTGTACCGCGCAAGTATCTCCTCCGTGCTACGCCCTTCGGTTGCACCGCCGATGGCGTCTCCTACCGCCGCACCCATCAGGCTGCCAATTGCTTTGCTGCGCAGTGAACTGTTCACGTGACGTACATTCCTTTCCGGGCGATAACCCGAGGTGTGATCCGCTGTTGATAGCTGCGAGGGGTGGTCAAGAGGGAGGGGGTCGGGCGACCGCAGCGGCACCCGACCCCCGAGAAACTACTCGTTGGCTTTCCGCCACCCGTCTACCAGGCGCTGCCGAAGGGTTTCGAGATCAATTTTCCCACCGAGGTATTCCTGGAAGGTGGGGTTACCGATCTCGGTCTTAAACCGGGGGAAGTTATCCGCCTTGTTCCAGGGAGCATCCACCAGCTGCGAGCTGGCCGCAAGGATATTCTCCCAACCGTGCCTACCGGTGAGTTTCTTCGTCACGATCTCGGCGGCCGCCTTCGAGGCCGGAATCATTGCATCTCCTTCAGAAAGTGCGGCGATGTTCTCGGCCTTGGCGTAGTACTCGATGAACTTCATCGCTTCCTTTTTGTACTTGCTCTGCTCAGAAATACTCAGCGTCTGTGGATTGGCTGCTTGGCCCTGTGTGGTGCCCTTGAGCAACGGCAGCATCGACCAGTTGAATCCGGCCGGGGCTTTCTGTTCAAGCTGTGACTCAACGTAGCTTGCGGCGAGGATAAGCGGGTACTTCCCGGCGAAAAATCCGGGGAGGATTTCGGGACCGGACTGGGCGAGAGATGTCGGAGCCATAACACCGGAATCGAGGAGAGCTTTGACACGCTTCGGAACCTCGAGTTCTTTGTCTGTTACCGCCATCGTTGGTTTAGCGGTTCCTCCTGAAAGGTACTGTCCACCGAAAGCGAGTCCGCTGGACATGAGCCCGAGCGCGGGCGACTTGAGGCTCCAGGCGAATCCGTATCCGTCGCCTGCAGGCTTGAGTTTTGTCGCGTTGGTGGCCAGATCATCCCACGTCCACGGCTTATCACGAGTGGGCAGTGAGATCCCCGCTGCCGTGAGCGCGTCGGTGTTTGCAAACAGGGTGTATACCTGCGCAATTGTCGGTACTCCTGAAATTTTTCCGTCGTAGGTGACAGCGTCCCAAACTGACTCGGGAATATCCTTCTTGACACCGTCGGGGATAAGTGCAGCAAGGTCCGCGAGGTACCCCTGTCGGGTAAATCCTGCAAGGTCAGACGATTCATCCTGAATAATGTCTGGAGCTGAGTCACCCGCAAACTGGGTAACGAGCTTGTCGTGTACGGAGTTGGGGTCGACTTTCTGGTATTTAATCTGGATCGTGGGGTTGGCTTTATTCCATGAGTCAACGATGTCGGTCGTTGCCTTGACGGTCGCATCTTGGAATGCGGGACTGGAGAAGGTCAGGGTAATCGGACCTGTGGCCTCGGTGTTCGTTGTCGAACAGCCTGCGAGTGCGAGTGCCGTACTGGCTGCGACTGCGAGGAGTGTGGTGGTGCGGCGGTGCACTGTCATCTGATGCCTTTCGTAGCGGTGTGTGAGGAATTGAGTAAACAGGTAGCGGGTGGTTGACACGTTGTTATCCCTTAATCGATCCGGCAAGAAGTCCAGACACAAGCTTGCGCTGAATGATCGCGAAGACCAACAGGCTGGGCAGAGTGGTGATGAGTGCTGTTGCCGCAAGGGGTCCCAGGTTGACGAGCCCTTCAGCCCCGACATATCGCGCAAGAAGAAGCGGTGCTGTCTCGAGAGCGGGGTCTTGGATGATGACCAGAGCGAAGAAAAACTCGTTCCAGGCTGAGATGAACGAAAACATGATCGTCGCGACAACTCCGGGTGCAAGAAGCGGGAAGATAATTCGCCACAGAACGACGGCCCGTGACGCGCCATCGGTCTCGGCGGCTTCCTCAAGTTCTCTCGGAATGGCAGCGATGTAGCTTTGGAGCATCCACAGAGTGAAGGGAAGCGCCCACACAACATAGACGAGGATGACCCCGACGAGGGTGTTAATGAGGCCCAGGTTTTTCAGGAGAATGAACACGGGGATGACGATAAGAACGAAGGGGAACACCTGGCTCACGAGAATCCACCCGATACTCACCGTGCGGACTCTGCTTCGACTTCTTGCAAGAACATAGGACGCGGGTGCCGAAATAAGCGTCGTGATGATCGCTGTTGCCGTGGCGACGATGAATGAGTTACGCAAGGCCAAGAACAGGTTTGACTGACCGAATGCGATGTGGAAATTTTCGAGCGTCCAGTTCACCGGCAGGATCGTCGGTATGAGTTTTGTGAGCTCTGGTGGCGATTTGAACGCCGTTGAGAACAGCCAGAGCAGAGGAAATCCGAGGAAGATAATGTACGCACCCAGCGCGATGTACTGAGCGATGCGCGTTCCGGTTTTTGGTTTCATGCCCTGGCCGCCGACCGTAACTGCCGACGTAGATACAGTCCCAGGATCGCGAGAATGACGATGACCATGACATTGCCAAGCGCGGAAGCGTATCCAAATTCACCGTTACCGAATGCCCGCTGGTAGGCAAAAAGCATGGGGAGCAGCGTGCGGCCGCCGGGGCCACCGTCGGTGAGAACGAAAACGAGTCCGAACGAGTTGAAGTTCCAGATGAAGTCGAGCGCGGTGATGGCGAAGGCCACCGGAGCGATGGAGGGCCATGTGACCGCTGTGAACCGCCGCCACGCTCCCGCACCGTCGAGGGAGGCGGCCTCGTGGAGCTCGGCGGGGGTTCCCTGAAGCGCCGCGAGCAGCGTCACCGTTGTTTGCGGCATCCCCGCCCACACTCCCACGATGATGACGGCAGGCAGTGCCAGCTCGAAGCTGCCAAGCCAGTTGATGCTGTCTGTGATGAGACCGAGCGAGTGCAGCATTCCGTTGAGGATTCCAGCATCGGGGTGATAAATAAGTTTCCACAGAATGGCAACAATGACAGACGGCATCGCCCACGGCACGAGCGCGAGCGGCCGTGCCAGCCACTGGAGTTTGAGCCCCGAGTTGAGCAGCAGCGCAAGCCCCAGTGCGAGAAGGAATTGGATGGCGGTGACAGAGAACGCCCAGACCAGCCCAATCTGGAATGAGCTCCAGAAGAGCTCGTCCTTGAGCATCTTGACGTAGTTGTCGAACCCATTAAAGCTGAACTGAACGTTCCGGCCCGCACGCGCGTCGGTGAACCCAAGCCACACACCGTTCACCAGAGGATAAACGCTGAAGACGACCACGGGAATGAGGCTCGGTACGAGTAGGAGCCACATTCCTCGGGAGTTGCTTGCGGGTGCCCGAAGTTCGCTCTGTCGACGCCGCGGGCGAGCAAGCGCAACGGGATTTTGTGCCATCCGATGCCTCTCTGCACAACTGTAAACGTATACAGTTTGGACGAATAAGAAGGTATCAAGGGAATGTTTATTCTGTCAACTCCGCGCCCACACACCGATGGAAATGTGTCGAATTCATGCAGTAGCGGGTGCCGGTGGGGGTCCGCGCCCACACACCGATGGGAATGTGCCCACCACCGGCGCAAGCACCCCACGACCAACACGGGTGTCTCACGATCAGCGCGACCGTCGTGCACCCGGTGTCGCGAACCGGTGCCCTAACCGCGAACGACCGCGCCAACCCGTTCCGTCGCGACGGCGGCACCGGACAGCTTTGCATCCGATGCCTCCGCCGCCGTCAGCGTGCGGTCGGGTGCCCGGAAACGCAGCCCAAACGTGAGACTTTTGGTGCCGATCGGCACCCCCGATCCACGGTAGTCATCAACGAGTTCGATCACTTCCAGGAGTTCGCCCGCACCGGCTGCCACCGCCGCCCTGACATCCGCGGCCGGGACATCTATCGCGACCACGAGCGAAAGATCCTGCGTTGCGGCCGGAAAGGTCCCAACCGCCCGGGCAACAATCCCGTCGGAGGATGCCGCGATGATCTCATCCAGGGCGAGTTCGGCGACCGCGACAACATCGGGTAGATCGAGTTCGGCGGCGAGCGCGGGCAGCAGTTCCCCGACCCATCCCACGGTGTGAGCACCGACCCGAATGAGGGCAGTACGACCGGGATGCATCGCCGGGTGGCTGCCCTGTACGAACTCAACTGTTACGCCCACCGCGTGCGCGACGCGACGCACCTCGTCGAGGGCATCGGCAATGCTCGCCGCAACGGTGGGCTGACCGGGCTGGCGTGGGGTCACCCTGCCGGTAAGCAGCACCGCGAGGTGGCGCGGTTGCGGTGGGATGCCCGCCTGCAGCGCGGCCAGTTCGGTGGCAGAAGGCAGGCGCTCACCCGAGGGCAGGGTTGCTGAGCCGTACTCGCTGTCGGCGGCGGGCAAGAAAACAAGACCCTGCTCAAAGAGCGAGATATCCGTGAGCCCACGCGCCCGGTTCCGCCGCGCGGCAGCGATGAGCCCCGGCAGCAACGAGCGGCGTAACAGCCCCGTGGTCTGGTCGAGCGGGTTTGCGAGACGAATGGATGCCACACCGCCGCTGTGCGCGCGCATCGGAGTCTCAAAAGTCGTGACCGCGTGCGCGGCGACTCCGAACACGGCGTTCTCTGCCTCGGTGGCAAACGGAAACGTGAGCACTTCGACCGACCCCGCCGCGGCCAGTGCGTCGGCAGCCTGCCGACGCAGTCTCTGAGCGCGAGTGAGACCACGACCCGGTGGCGCGACCGGCAGCACCGACGGAATACGGTCGTAGCCGGTGAGCCGAGCAACCTCCTCCGCAAGCTCAGCGCACCCGGTCAAATCCGGCCGCCACGACGGCGGTGTGACACAGAACCCACTCGCGGTCTCGGTCACGGTTGCACCAATCTGGCTGAGCGTGCCCACAATCTCACCGGTCGAATAGTCAGCGCCAGTCCGGTTTGCGATGTAGTCAGCGGGCAGATCAATGACCCGTGCGACACCCGCAGAACTCCCGGCACCAGCAACGGGGTCGTTCCCGCCGCCAGCGGCGCCCACCACCTCAGCACCGCTCGCCCCTCGCACAACGGTCCCGGGTTCGGCAACCCCACCCGCGTACTTCACCATCAAGTGTGCCACCCGCGCGGTTGCCGCTTCCGCAATCTCCGGGTCTACCCCGCGTTCAAAGCGGCGGGATGCCTCGCTCGGCACCCTGTGCCGCCGCGCGGTGCGCGCGATCGAAACGGGGTCGAAGTGCGCCGCCTCGATAAGCACGTTGCGCGTGCTGTCTCGCAGCTCGGTGTCGGCACCTCCCATGACACCAGCAAGCCCAATCGGACCCCGGTCGTCCGTGATAATCAGATCCTCCGGGTGGAGTGCGCGCTCTTTCTCGTCAAGCGTTGTGAGCGTGTCGCCCGCGCGCGCGCGCCGCACGGTGATGCCGCCGCGCAGCGCGTCGAGGTCATAACCGTGAACCGGTTGCCCGATCTCAAGCATGACGTAGTTCGTGATGTCAACGAGCAGTGAACGGGATCGGATGCCCGCGAGCGCGAGTCGGGACACCATCCGCGGCGGTGTCGGGCGGCTCGCGTCGACACCGCGCACGATGCGAGTGGCAAACACGGATATCCCGGTGCGGCCACGAATCGGATTATCATCGGCGAGCGTGACCGGGAAGAAGCGGGAAACACACGCCGCACCGTCGGAGATGGCATCAGCAGTACCGGTCTGCCCAACACACCCACCACCCAGCCCCACGACATCGGCCACCGCCACCGGATCACGAAAGGTCGCCCCGGTTGCGTGCGAGTACTCGCGCGCAACCCCGCGGATCGAGAGGGCGTAGCCACGATCGGGGGTGACGTTGATCTCCACGGCTGCGTCATCCAGGCCCAGCAGTGGCAGCGCGCTGCTGCCCACCGGGGCATCCTGCAACCCCAGCGTCACAAGCCGGATAATGCCGGCGTGGTCATCGCCGAGACCGAGCTCTCGGGCCGATGCCATCATGCCGTCCGACACATGACCGTACGTTTTGCGTGCGGAAATCGGGAATGGCCCGGGCAGCACCGCGCCCGGCAGCGTCACCACAACCCGGTCACCGACTATAAAATTGCTCGCGCCACAGACAATTCCGCGCACCGCGTCGCCGCCGTCAATCGCGCGCTCCCCCTCGGGTGCAACCTGCACCTGACACCACCGAATGGTCTTGCCATTGGACTGAGGTTCTTCGACAAACGAGAGCACCTCCCCGACAACAATCGGTCCCTGGGTATCGCCGCCGTGCACTCCCTCTTCTTCCAGTCCCACCCGCACGAGCGCCGCGTGCACCTCTTCTGGTGTTGTTCCCGGCGCGAGGTCAACAAACTCGGCCAGCCATGAAAGCGGAACCCGCATCACACCACCATCCCGAACTGCTGCGAGAACCGGATGTCGCCCTCGGCCATGTCCCGCATGTCTTGCACACCGTTGCGGAGCATAAGACCGCGCTCCACCCCCATCCCAAACGCAAACCCGCTGTATTCGTCAGGGTCAATTCCCGCCGAGCGAAGAACGTGGGGATGCACCATCCCGCAGCCACCCCACTCGATCCACCGCGCACCGCCCGCAAACGTGGGGTGCCAGAAATCAAGTTCGGCGCTCGGTTCCGTGAAGGGGAAGTAGCTGGGACGCAGGCGGATCATCGCTTCCGGTCCAAAAATTGCCTTGACGAAGTGATCGAGGGTGCCCTTCAGGTGAGCCATGGTGAGCCCGTGATCAACCGCAATGCCCTCGAACTGGGTGAACACCGGCAGATGGGTTGCGTCGAACTCATCTGTTCGGAAAACGCGCCCGGGCGCGAGCACGTAGAGCGGCAGGGGGCGTTCAAGCATTGAGCGCACCTGCACCGGGCTCGTGTGTGTGCGCAAAACAAGATGGTGTTCGGGGGGGTCAATAAAAAATGTGTCCTGCATCGCGCGCGCCGGATGGTCGGCGTCGAAGTTCAGCGCATCAAAGTTGAACCACTCGCTCTCCAGCTCCGGCCCCTCGGCGATCTCCCACCCCATGCCAACAAAGACGTCGCACACCCGGTCTTGTAGAAGAGAAAGGGGATGCCTCGCTCCCTCCCGAAAACGCGAGGGCAACGCCGTGACATCCACCCGCTCTGCCGTAAGCCGTGCCGCCTGTTCGGCCGCGTTAATCTCGGCTTCGCGGTCTTTCAGGGCCTGCGCGACCCGACCGCGAGCACCGCCGACGAGCTTGCCAAGCGCGGCTTTCTTCTCTGGTGGCGCGTCGCGCAACTGTGCGTTGAGGTGTGCAAGCGGAGATTTGTCGCCGGTGTGCTCGGTCGCCACTGTCTTGAGAGCGGCAGAACTAGACGCACCGCTGATTGCGGCGAGCGCGGCGTCAACGGCGTGCTGAACGTGGGAGTCAGAAATGCCTTGGGACACAGGGATCGAGTCTACCGGGACAGCACTGCTACTGCACGGGGGCGGGAGGTTGTGGGGTTCGGGCCGGTGACGGTGCGAAGGGCGTATGGTTCTGGTCGTAGATGTTCAGCGACTTGAGGAACCGAGAGGTCCAGGACGTGCTTATCGCTGTTTGTGACCGGCTCGAGTAGGGGCTGCCCGAGGCAATCGTGACAATCTGGGAACGCACGCCTCGTGCGGCAGTGCGTCAGGCGCCTGGTCCGGAACTTGCTGCGCTACACGGGTCGGCGGCACCGCGGTGGGATCGTGAAAGCACCCATACTTATCTATACAGCCTCGTCCGAGCAAGCGGCAAAGGACCGATTCAAAGAACTCGCTACGGAACGGGACGGCCGTTACCGGGCGATCGTGAAGCTCTGGGAGTTCGCATCTCTACCTCCTGACCCGGTCCCCCAACCCAACCAGCAACGACAGGACACGCTGGGTAGTCAGATTCGGGAAGCGTCGGGTGGTCGAGAAACTCGGGCTCAGAGCCATCCCTGCGACCTCTCACTCCCAGGAAACCTAAAGGAAGGGACACAATCTCTCACCCTCCTCACAGGTGATTGGTGTCCTTTTGGATGTAGAATATCCCTGTATATGGGTTGTTTGTACCTAATATCCGTATTTGTGCTGTGTGGCATGAAGGAGTGTGTTGTGAGAGCTGTGTTGCTGTCTCCTGTTGTGGTGGACTCGCGCGAGCAAGTGTTGCGTGACGGGTGCGAGAAAACCCCGCCTGGGTGGCGCTGCTCCGGGATGGTGAAAAATTTGGGAGACAGTTCGGAATTGTTGATCACGGTGTCTTTCACAGATGAACACACGACGGTCATTGATCTCACGCAGACAACGATTCAGATGGGGACGGAAACTCAGGTGGGGCGGGGTGCTAAGAAGTCGCGTGGCACCACACCCACTATGAGGTGTGTGTTGGCAAGAGCGAGAAAGAGAGTGAAACAACCCGGTACAGCCAAGAGTTCTTGCAGGCTGGATGCGCTCAGAGACAGGAGCGTGTGCTCATGAGAGTACCGACCAGGAAACACCGTGTGGGGATAGTAATCGTCATGATCGCGGCGGCAGCGTTGACAACAATCGGGATGGTACCGATGAACACACACACAACCGCTGCTGCACTCGGCCAAAACGGAACGAGCGCACCGGGCGCTCTCTCCTCGCGCCTGAGCGATAACGACACCGTCACCAACACCATCACCGTCGGCACGCGCCCGTACGGGGTGGCGGTTACACCAGATGGGAGCACCGCATACGTCACCAACGTCGAGTCGAATTCGGTGTCGAGGATCGACACGGCCACCGGAACAGTCACCAACACCATCACCGTCGGCACGAACCCGTTCGGGGTGGCGGTCACACCGGACGGGAGCACCGCATACGTCACCAACTGGGGATCGAATTCGGTGTCGAGAATTGACACCGCCACCGGAACAGTCACCAAAACCATCACCGTCGGCACGCGCCCGTACGGGGTGGCGGTTACACCGGATGGGAACACCGCATACGTCACCAACTGGGGGTCGGGTTCGGTGTCGAGAATTGACACGGCCACCGGAACAGTCACCAAAACCATCACCGTCGGCACCACCCCGTTCGGGGTGGCGGTGACACCGGATGGGAACACCGCATACGTCACCAACTGGGGGTCAAATTCGGTGTCGAG
>NAEP01000014.1 GCA_002529645.1 Candidatus Lumbricidiphila eiseniae
AGGTCTACTTCCTCCTCAACCCCGGCATCGAACACATCGCCCCGAACACGAAACGACCCCAAATCGCCGCTTGACTCCTAGGAGAGCATCAGTTGTTGAGGTAGAGCACCACGGACGAGCGGGTACCGCTCTGGCATCAGCCGTTACGGACACAGTCGGCTGGTTCACGGCGACCTACCCCGTGGTCCTCGCGCTCTCGAACGACATAAGTGTGTCGCTCATCGAATGCAAGGACCGTCTGTCGGTGGCTGCCAGACATGCTCTGGGAGATGGCCTGCTGAGATTACGAGGAGAAATTGGCGATCGAGTTGTAGCTGATCTCACTTTCAACTATCTCGGTGACGTTGAGGAGATCCTCGGGCGGCATTCGATCTTCGCTGATGTAGATCTCGCACCGAAGGGCTCTCGTTCCCCGGGCGAGTACTTGAGATCACGGATCGAAATTGACGCATTCCGGCGCGGAGCTCTCATTGAGTTCCATCTGAAAATAGACCCCAGCGACAATGGCATCGTCGCTGGACTCTATAGCGCTATGGAGGCCTCCATTGCAAGGGCCGTCGATCGGTCGCGTCAGCACGACGGCTTGCTCACGACAGCGACGGACGTGGGTGCAGACGAGCTCTCGGCAAAGGCATGGCTCGAGTTGGCCGGCGCGTATGGACGGGGGGACGAAAGCCATGCCGGTTGAGAGTCGTATTGAGAGGGTCTATGACCTTACGGACTCACAGCAAGCGATACTCGCCCGCACGCTCGGTGATGAATCAGCGGCTTACATCGTGCAGAAATCTCTCATTGTTGAGGGGAGATTTGACCCCGAACGCGGGAGGCAGGCCGCCGCGATGTTAAGCCAGAAACACGAGATCCTTAGGGCGTCGATCTATGTGTCCGGCGAGGGTCTTACCAAACATGTTGTGCTGCGTGACAGGTCCGTCGAGGTCGCAGTCCTGTCGAAAGGGAGCACCGCGACCGATCAAGTGGAGGCCGCCGAGTTGGAGCGGGGGTTCGACCTGCGACAGGATCCCCTCCTCAGATTGTTGATCATCGTTGAAGAGGTCGACGTCGTAAAGATCGTGTGGACGTTTCACCACATCATCCTCGATGGGTGGTCCCTCGGTGTATTGATCAATGACTTCTTTGACTTCTATGACTCGATAGCTGGCAACAACCCCCACATGGTGGTGCAGGAGGCCCCCTCCTTTGGTGACCATGTGCAATCCCTAGGCCTAAGGCGAACCCAGGACGCACAAGAGTTCTGGAACACCGAGTTGTCAGGACACGAATCTGATCTCGCTCATCCTTATCCGCGCCGCTCTGACACTATCCCGCCATCGCGCGATGCAGTTGTCTTCTCGCTGGAGGATAGCGCCAATGACCTGATTGCCAGCGCTGTCGCGGCGACGGGGTTGACTGCTAGCAGCATCCTGCAGTTCATCTGGGGTCTTTTGCTCGCCCAGGAGCGTGGCACAGATGACATATTGATAGGGCGGGTTGTTTCTGGCAGAGACAGTGGCCGAGAAGGCTTTCATGAGGCGGCCGGGATGTATGTCAACACCATTCCGACGCGCATCGTCACATTGCCGGGCGACACCGTTCTCTCGGCCATGAAACGAATGGCACTTGTCGATGACAAAGCGCGCGAGTTTGAACATGTTCCGTGGTCCAGTGTCCGACGCAACCTATCAAACGAATCTCTAGAGCTTGCGGCCCTATTCGTCCTGGAGAACTATTACGTTAGGAAAGCGGAATGGCAGGTTGCCGCTGGGCGCGAGTACCACGTTGAGTTGGTTGATCGCCCCGAGTACTCGGAGTTTCCGCTAACTCTCGGGGTGACCCTCTTCAACGTATACACCGCCAGCATCGGCTACGACGGTTCACGCTACACCAGGCGCCAGGTCGAAAGAATCGCCACTCGATATGCCCACCTCCTCGTTTCGGTGTTGGACGCCCCCACCACATTGATAGAGGAACTCCAGCTCCTTCCAACGGAGGAGGAAGCTGAACTGCTACTGCTGAGTCATGGTCCGGAGCGTGTCAACTCGCCTGTGTCAGTCGCGGGTCGATTGGCGATTCAGATCGACCAACACCCTGAGCAAGTGGCGCTTTTGCAGCATGATCGGCACATCTCCTATGGGCAACTTCACGGGTGGGTATCTGCAATTGAGGAGACGATCGCACGATGGCACCTGCCGGTCGGTTCGAGGGTTGTCGTACTTGGTGATAACTCGATCGATACCGTTCTCGGAATGCTGGGTGTCCTATGGTCCGGGTACTCGTTTGTCACAGTAGATGCGGGGATACCGACGGATCGCCTGGCGACCATCTGCCGCGAGTCCGGTGCTGCCGGGCTCCTCATTGCGAAGGCTGCGCCCATTGATGGGGTTGGAGTCACGAACGTTGCGATCATTGGCGACATCACGCCGACCAGTCCGCATGGACTAGTCAATGGGCCTCGGCCACCGTTAGATCCCGAAAGGGAGATCTACACGATTTTCACATCCGGAAGCACCGGGGTTCCCAAAGGGGTACCTGTCCTCGAACAGGGTGTGCTTGATTTAGCTGACGCCGTACAGGCTGCTGGATTTCCTAATCGGGGTCAAACCAGAGTCGGCCTTGTTGCGAGCGTTGCATTTGACGCGTCACTTCAGCAGATATTCGGCGCTCTTTTGAATGGCAAGACACTCGATGTTCTGCCTTCAGACCTGAAGGTCAACCCCGAGTCATTCTGGACATATCTCCGGACACATCGAATTGATGCCATCGACGGCACCCCGTCGTTCTGGCGAATGATGCTCAATGAGCTCAACGGCGATGATCTCTCCCGTTTCCCCACCACGTTCATGGTCGGTGGGGAGCGAATGTCAGGAGTTCTTCTAAAGGACTTTTCAACACGGTTGCCAGGCGCCACCGTCATCAACGCCTATGGACTGAGTGAAACAACCGTTGATAGTGCGCTCTTCGCTTGCCGCACAGAGGACATTGATGCTTTGGATGTTCCCGTTGGGAAGCCGATTCCTGGCACGTCAATGTACGTGTTCGATGGCGCAATGAGGTTGCGAGGCGTTGGACTTATCGGGGAGGTTTACATCTCTGGGTCCGCAGTTACGCCCGGCTACCTTAACGCTGCGGAGCGAGTCGCTTCCTCGGTGATGCGTGATCCGCGAACCCGAACGCGGATGCTCAAAACTGGCGATCTTGGTTATTGGGGCGAAGATGGACTTTTGCGCATCGTCGGGCGCTCTGACAACCAGGTAAAGGTGAACGGGTACCGGATTGAACCAGCCGAGATTGAGCACGCACTACTCGCCGTTACGGGAATCGAGCATGCCGCAGTGGTGGATGTCGAAGAGGACAAGCGCATCAAGCTGGTTGCCTTCATCGTTTGCGATGCACGGGTTCAGGTAGGTGAGATCAAGAGTTCGCTAGCGGTCACGCTACCCGCGCACATGGTGCCGCAGCGCTACGTGTATCTCGATGAAATGCCCACAACGATCAGCGGAAAGATTGACCGGTCTGCTCTACGGCTTCGACCGGCGAGCCGGGAACCTAGCGGTGAGACAATCGAGCCAGGAAATGCAGGAGAGTACGCGCTCGTAGAAGTCGTGGGAAAAGTTCTCAAACGGACGGACGTGTCAATCTCTAGCGATTTCTTTGCGCTTGGAGGTGACTCGATCGAAGCGATTCGCGTAATTGCGTTGCTCTCGGACTACAGCCTCACAGTTGGGGATATCGTGGCGCATCCCGTCTTGAAAGACCTCGCGCGGCAGATGCGTCTTCGTGCACGAGCCATCGATCAGCGGCCCTTGGTTGGTGTGACCAAGACGTTTCCTATCCATAGTCAGCTCTGGCGCGTAACAACCCAGGAAAACTATCACCACTTCAACCAAAGCTTGCTTTTTGAGGTGTCAGGTGACATAGACCTCAGTGACTTGATCCAGGCAGGCAGGGCGATAGTTGGCCATCACGACGCGTTGCGTGCGAGTTTCGGTTTCGGTTCCGATGAACTGAACGTTCTTCCGGTTGATGGCGTTGAGCCCGCTGTGCTTGAGCTCTCGACTTCTGAGGCAGAGTTGAGCCGTTCGATCAGCTCGCTTCAACCTTCGCTTTCCCCGGAGCGCGGGGTCGTCTTCTGTCTGGCGCTCTTGAGAACTGAGCGATGCGCCTACGTTCTTATCGCTATCCACCACGCTGTCTGTGACGCGGTCTCCTTGCGGATTATTGCTGAGGACATCGGGGCGCTGCTGAGCGCGCGTCGGTCGGGGGCAGTGATGGCACTTCCGGGTCGAACCGATTCGATCCGCTCGTGGCAGGCGGAACTCTCTGCAGACAGCACCGCGGCGCAATTCGACTCCGAGGAATCATTCTGGCTCGCGCAACTGCCCCCTCGGCGTGGGTCGCGGCGAGGATCGTCTCAGCATGCAGTCCCCCTGATCGAGACGGAAGTGTCGGACACGATCGTGGATGGAGTCCAGGTGACCTCATTTCTAGCTAGCGGACTTGAGCGCATGGATCTATCCCTTCAAGCCGTCCTTACAGCCGCGTTCGCGGAGGCATTCAGTCATGTGACTAGACAGGCGGAGCTCTCGCTTCTCCTAGAGGGGCACGGTCGTCAACTCGTTGGTTCCGAGATGAACGTGTCCCGCACGATCGGTTGGTTCACCTCAGCACATCCGCTCAGGATGCGTAGCACCAGTAAACGTTCAATTGACCTCGAGTACTGTGCGGAAGTTCGTGCACGCATTGCCGCAGTGCCGGGTGGTGGTCTCGGCTTCAGTTGGCGCTATGGAACTCAGCTAACCGACGAACAGGTTGCCGAGATGAACGCCACAATGCCGATCTTTAACTATCTAGGGGACTTCAATTCAACGGCAGGCGAGAGCTTGCTGATCCCGCGCTCAGATCGTCCGATGGACGATGTCGCTGGTTCGGTCTTGATGGAGAACCCGCTTATCGTAAATGTCAGTGTCACTGACGGCCGGGTGCGAATTGGTGTGCGACACCGAGGAGGAATGGCCCATCGTGGAAGGGTCAAACGGCTCATCAAGCGGTTCGGTCTGAACCTGCGTCGCGTTTGCGGGATGTTCGATGAACCATCGTTCGGTCAGATCTTTACCGCGAGCCTCGCGGCTATCCAGAAGGAGCAGGGCGCGCTTGCCAGCGTGATCAACGAGGACGCTGGCGTTGACGTATTCGCATTCCCGCCGGCGATGCTCCGAGTCGCCTACGCGCCCATCTATGAGTCGCTCTTCGCGTCGATGGAGAAGTACCGAGTGCACGTGTTTCACCTCCAACCGGGCCCCGCACCGGAGGAACAATTCGCTGACTATGTGCGCTCGACCACTGGTGGGACACGCCCGTTCGCGTTCATTGGGTACTCGGGCGGAGCGAACATTGCATACGAGACGGCGATCGCGCTCCAAGCCAACGATCTTGATCCGACTCACATGCTGTTCATCGACGGCTTCAAGTGGCAGACAGGCCTTGACTATGCGGTCTTGAACGAAGACACAGTCGACGGTCTCGTTGAGCAATTTGTGAAGGATGCCGAGATGGGCGACCGCTCGGGCGATGTAGGTGATCTATTGCGGGCGTTAGAGGGCGAGCGCCATGCATTTATTGCCGAAGGGCAGCGATATCGCGAATACGCTGTGACGCATCAGAATCGCGATCGAGTGCTCGGAAAAACGACGACAGTGCAGCTGCTGTCGGACGACGTTATTAGCGGGGAGGCGGAAATTCGAAAGGCATGGCAGGAAGTCCTCCGACTTCCAGTGGAATATAAGCAGGGGAACGGCAGTCATCTATCGATGCTTGCAAATCCTCGTTACTTGAGAGAAAATCAATTAATGATTGAAGAGATTCTTGATGAGTGGCGGGATGCCTCGCCGACTGGCTCCCCGATCGTAACCGCGAGAGGACTCACCCGTGTCTATGGTCAGGGAACTGGGAGTGTAAGAGCTCTCGACGGGGTCGATTTTGAGGTTCGCGGTGGTGAGATCGTTGTGATCTTGGGGTCATCGGGATCCGGCAAGAGCACGCTGCTGAACACGATCAGCACGCTTGACGCACCCGACGACGGCGACGTCGAGTATTTCGGAGTTAGCGTGGATTTCAAGAACAGGCGTGCGGTCAGGAATGTTCGAAAGACGCACATGGGATTTGTTTTCCAGGCATACAACCTGGTCCCGACATTGAACGTCACGGACAACATCCTCCTAGGGGGCAACGGGACGCAGTCGTCTGATGCCGTGGAAGAATTGGCGCTAGGTCTGGGGATTCAGGATCTTCTTTCTAAGTATCCAACAGAGCTTTCTGGCGGCGAACAACAACGGGTAGCGATCGCGCGCGCGCTGGTGAAACAACCTGCGGTGTTGTTCTGTGACGAGCCGACCGGTGCGCTCGATACACGCAACAGCAAGGCCGTCCTCCACTTGTTGTGCGAGTACCGAGATGTGCAAGGGGCTGCGATCGTGCTTGTTACACACAATCCGCAGATCGCGGAGTTGGCGGATCGAGTCATAACAATGCGCGACGGGCGGATCGTGTCCGAGACCCGACCGCTATCGCCTTCTTCGGTCGATGAGATCGCGTGGGTCTAGTGTGAGACTCCTCCTGAAAGCCAACTTCCGGGTGTTGCGTGGCAGCCTGGTGACCGGTGTTATTTTGGTTCTGTTTGCGGTGGTATCAGGGTTTGTTAGCTCGTACCTGTATTACGGGAACGTCCCGATGATGCGCGCATATGAAGCTAGCTTGGCGTCGTCGAATGTTGAGCAGTTCCGCTTCCTTCCTGCGCTGGAGCTAACCGATTCTGAGATCTCAGAAATTGTTGCAACTTCAGGGATCACAACCTCGGCGGACCAACCTCCAACTGTCCAGGGGTTTGCCTCGGACGACCGTATCAACCTTGTCCCTTACTACGATGTGCGCGCGTCCGAGCTTTCGGAACAATACGACTTTGCCTATGAGAGTGTGAGGGTGAAGGTAGTGGACACCGACGGTGTCCACTACTACGTGAGTACCAAGCCCGCGTCCATCAACCGCGTCGTGACCGCTGACGGTGCGAGGGAGGTCAAGGACGGCGAAGTTTTGATGACGGCGCAACATGCGCGCCTTTCCGATCTGAAGATCGGGGATTCTGTCTTGATAGGCAGTACCGCCTACAGGATTGCCGGGACGTATTTTCAGCCATCCAATTCGTTACTTGGAGCTTCTGGCAGCGGTGCTCTTGGCAATACCGCAAATGCTGGCATTCTGATGTCCGAATCGGATTTCGAGTCTGTTGAGTCCCCGGCGGACCTGATCTTTGTGGGTGTCTCGCACGATGGAACTCCCACATCGATTCTCGCCGGGATGCGGTCAAACGATCGGGTGTCGTACGTGTCGTCAAGCGACCACCTAGCGTCGATCAGCGCGCTGAGGGACAACTTCAGTACAAGTCTTACGCTCATGCTCATTGGGACAGCGTTGTTTGCATGTGCTGTTGTGCTTGTTGTTTGGCAGATCATCAGGAACAACCTGCGCCGCTCCGTCGCCGTCGTCGGTGTCATGAAGGCCATCGGCTTGCATCCGCTGAGCATCGGAGCGTCTTTCGCCGTCTATGTTGTACCCGTGCTCATTGGCGTTTGTCTTGGTTCGCTTGTGGGGTACCTGCTGGCGCCGTCGTTTGGCGCAGGTTATCTCAGGATCTTTGAGTTCTATTTGCCGGCGTTAGTACCCGACGTGCCATTCACTGTCCTGCAGGTGCTGCTCGCGCTCGTCGTGCCTCTTCTAGTGTGCATCGCCACGGCGATGCGGCTGGTCAGGTCGGAAACGCTCGCTCTGCTTAACGGTGGGTTCATCTCGTCGTCCACGCTTCGGTTGCGATGGTTGTATTCGGCAATGCGTCGATTCAGCATGACAACGCGAGTGAGATGGTCATTTGCCTTGTCGAATGCACCGCGAGTTTTTGTCGTAGTCGCGTCCGCCGCAGTATCTGTCCTTGTACTTGCATTCTCTCTCGCGATTCTCGCCATGGGAGCGCGACCGCTCGACCAGCTACGCGCTTCAATGAACTTCGACGATCTTGTCCAGTACACGACACCTCAGAACTCAGGGCAATCGAGTGCTAACAAGGGTTACGCAGACAGTTTTTACATCTCGGGTGCGGGGTCGAGCAACGTTGATCGGTCATTTGATGCCCTATTCGTTGACCCCTCCTTCAGTGCAATTTTGGCACCAGGTTCCGATGGCCGACAGATCTTCGAGCTGTTGGGGAGCGGGGAAATTGTCGTTTCATCGAAGTTTGCGTCTGACTATGGCGTGGTTGTCGGCGATCGTGTCTCGATTCAGCCACAGAGTCTGCCAGCCGTTTCTCTCGTGGTTGCAGGCATTAACCCGATCGCCATGGACACGAGGATGTATCTCCCGACGAGTGACCTTCCTGACCTCGTCCCAGCTGCCGAGCGGAATGCTTTCAACACGTGGTTCTCCACTGGTGGGTTAGCGCCAGCATCTGAGTCTGACGCGGTGGTTGTCTCCAAGCAGATACTTGTTGACCAAGCCCAGAACGCGATCTCCGCGAGCTTCACTCTTGTGCCAGTCCTGATCTTTATCGCGGTAGTGCTTTCGCTAGGCGTGCTGTTCCTCATTGCGTATTTGAATGTCTTCGACAATCGTCGCATGATCGCACTCCTCGATCAGCTTGGATATCAAGCCTCCGACTCTGTGAGACTTGTGATCAACGTCTACGGCTTTGTCATTTTGGTGGGTGCCGTAGGCGGGGCGCTCGTGTCCCCGCTTCTTCTTGCGGCGTTTGGTGGGATCGTCGCTCAAGCCTCGGACTATCACCTCGTGCTTGAGACCGGCTGGCCTTCCTTGGCCGTCGTCGCTCTCGCCGTCGTAGCCTTCGCACAGTTGTCCCATTTCCTGGTACTTCCTTGGGTGAGGAAGATTAGCCCGACCGCATTGGCTTACAGCTGAGACTGGTAAGCGACCGTGGATCTGGCAGACAACGCTTGTCACGTCTGGCTGTTCTCCGTCCAGGCGGCAGTGGAACTCTGTGAATCCGGGGGTTGCAGGGGAGCTGAAACGATAGGACACCACCGATTCTGTCCGTGCGTTCGGACAGTCGTATTGTCCTGGTACGTAGGGAAAGCTCCAGCTTTGTTATCGATACGCCGTGAGGTGTCATCGGATCGTGACTCAGGGAGGCCATTCCTGGCGGATCATATTCTGGACTTCAGCATTTCCCATTGTTCCGAGCTGTTCGCGATCGCGATCGTCTCTCATGGTCGAGTTGGTGTCGATGCAGAACTGGAGGTGCTCCCCAGTGTGCGGGCCGACATTGCTGGCCTGGTGCTCACGTCACGGGAAGCGAGCAGTCTCGCCCTGGTCGGCGAGACGTCGACCGAGAGGCGGTTTACGTCCTTCTGGTGCCGAAAGGAGGCCGTCAGCAAGTATTCCGGACATGGACTTGCGTTTCCATTCACGGTTCTTGACGTGCTCGACGATGATGTCCAATCGGTGTCCCCGATAGACTCCTTTGCAGTTAAGGCTCGCGTGAGGAGCTGGACGGCCGGCAATGGCGCTGAGTGTGCAGTGGCCTTCGGCATGGACGTTGATGAGCTGCAAATCTTCGATCTTTCAACCGCGGACAGGCTATCGGGCAAGAGCCTGATTCCTGAGGTTCAGGAGTCGCTGCCGCCTAGAACAAACCAGGGCTGATGGACGGAGATTTGAGAGGCATCGGGCCGCGCGCGCCGGGCACGTCGCTGTGGGGCGTGAAATTGTTGGCGATGCTCGCAGTCCGCAACTCCCCATCGAGCGTAGCCTCTCGGGGCGAGAGCCACCGTATCCGATAGGGACAGGTCGTCTCGCCTGCCAAGAGGGAGTTCGACATTGGCTCAGGCTAGACGTTCTGGAGCTGAGCCCTCGCAAGCACTGACCTGATGGTCTTTGGATCTCGGCGAAGCCGGATACCAATCTGATTGGCCGATAGGCCCGTTTCAGCCAACTTGAGGGCCTCCATCAACTCGTGCTCTTGGATCACGTTCCGCATGATCACGCCAGCATCCCGCAGATGCTTCATGACGGTCTGTCTATTGATTTCAAAAGCGACAGCCAACTCGTCTACGGTGCGTCCAGTTCGATAGCTTGCGACGAGGTCCGTTCGATCCATCTCCGTGAGGCGGCGTTGAGAGGCGATGCTTCGTCGCTCACCCCTGACAGGTCCTGCCAGTAGGGCCTGGAGTTTGCCCGAGTTGGCCATCCGAACCAGGCTTGTCGCCGGTGTAGACAGGTTCGCTAGCGCCTCGCTTCGGTGCACTTAGGTGTACTCGGTCAGAGTGTTGGTGAGAGGGGGGGGGTAGGGAGAGGGTCTTCGTTCTGGGTGGTGTCTAATGTCACCTAAAGGAAGGCCTTCTTTTGGTCCATCGTAACGCGAGGCTGGCTGAGGCCGGTTGCTTGGTCCTTGTCCAGCGGGTTCTTTCGGGGCGCCCGGTGTCTCACGTTGCCAAGGAGCTCGGGGGGTCTCGGTAGTGCGCTCACCGTTGGGTGATGCGATTCCAGCTATTCGGGGTCGTGGGGTTACGAGATCGGCCCTCGCGCGCCCGCACGCATCGGAGGCAAGCCCAGAAGAGCCGCAACCTGCTTAGATCGGCCCTTGCGCGCCCGCACGCATCCGGGGTCGATGCCCGCGGCGGTCGCGGCACGGTTGTTGCAGTTGCGGCGGACTCAACGGCTGGGTCGGGACAAGCCGGCGCATCGTGTCGGGCTCAGCCCGTCGACAGCGTCGCGGATCATCGCCCGCGCCGCTCTGCCGGCGCTGCACGAACTCGATCCCGTGACAGGCATCCGGATCCGTGCATCCCGCCGCACACAGCTGCGCTATGAACACCAACAACCCGGGACCCTGGTCCACATCGATGTGAAGAAACTCGCCCGCATCCCCGACAATGGCCGCTGGCGGCTCGACGGGCCGGACACAACCGACCACAACCGCGGCCAGACCCGGTCAGCCAAGCCTGGCATGAACTACATCCACGTCACCGTCGAGGACCACTCCCGGCTCGCATTCGCCCACGTCCTGCCGAATGAGAAGGACCCGACCTGCGCCACGTTCCTCGCCAAGACCGCCAAGTTCTTCGCCAGCCACCGCATCCGCATCCGCCAGGTCATGACCAACAACGCGCTGAACTACCCTCACTCCCACGACTTCCAGACCATGCTCGCCGCACTCCAGACAAACACACATCCTGACCCGACCACACCCGCCCTGACAGAACAGCAAAGCCGAACGCTTCAACCACACCCCGCAAGAAGAATGAGCCTACCAGTGGCCCTTCACCCCCAACCAGAAACACAGCAACGCCCACACACCCTGGCTCAACCACTACAACCACACCCGAGACCACACCACCCCCGCAGGCCAACCCCCAATCACCCGACTGTCACCAACGAAATGACCGAGTACACCTAGCGACACGAAGCGATCACAGATCGCCGCCACAAAGCGTAAAACTCCACAGCTGACGCGCACCGAAACTAACCACCGAAACCCAAACCAACCGAAACTAGATCTATGCCGTTTTCGGTTGACTCTGGTAGAATCGAAGTAGCTCACGAAAGGGGCAGATCATGGCTCGCACGATCACCGCTACTCGGCCGACGCCGGCCGAGGTCGACGAGCGCCTGGCGTTCGCTGACGCTGCCCTCGCCGTCGCCGGCCACGAGGTTACCGACCCGACCCTGCGCGGCATCGTCGAGCGTGCAGCTCGGCACGAGCTGACGGGGGATGAGGCGCGCGTTGCGATCCGCCGTCACGTGCAGGGCTGATGCCCCGCGGGCACACCTTCCGTACCTGGGATGACTATTTCATCCCAGGTACGTCTGTGTTGAGGAACAAGTTCACCGGGCCGGGCAAGCCCTACGGCGAGCCGGACCCCGACAAGCTCCGCTTGATGGAGGAGGCGTTCGCGCACACACGCATCCAGGAGCTGCGCGACAACCCGATCGAGGGTCGGTTCGACTACGACCACATGAAGGCGATCCACCGCGCGATCTTCCAGGACGTGTACGAGTGGGCCGGGCAGGAGCGCATCGCGCCGGTCGGTCAGTTCATGACGAAGGACGGGCACGCCTACTACGGTGCCGGGCCGCACCTGACGGCCGCGGCCGAGGCCGAGTACGCCAAGCTCGCGCGTAAGAATCTGCTGCGCGGCTTGGAGCCGGCAGAGTTCGTCGACCAGCTCGCGGAGAGCTGGGGCGAGGTCGACGTGATCCACTTCGCGAGAGAGGGCAACACCAGGGCGCAGTTCGTGTTCTTCTCGCAGCTCGTGGAGCAGGCCGGCTACCGGATCGACGCCGCACAGTTCGCGCCGGGCGCACCCCTGCGCGATGAGTTCGTGCAAGCCCGATTCCACAGCCAGGACACCGGCCGGAACGACCGGCTGGCCGCGGCCCTCGGGCAGGCGATTACCCCTTTTGACCGAGGCCCCCAGGCCGTGCAGCCGGGGGCCGAGACAGGGAGCGGGCTGTGGCGCGCGAGCTACCCGCAGGCAGCGTCGGAGGCGACGCGGCAGCCGCCGTCGGCATCCGAGCTACAGGCGCGGGGGAGCGGCACATACCGAGCCGGCAGAGGCGGGGAAGCGACCCGGAGTGAGGGAAGGACATGAGCACGATGCAGATGCACACGTTCGACGTCGAGGACCGTTGGCCCGAGTTGTTCGTGCAGCTCGACGACGTGCAGCGCAACGCCGTTCGCCAGTCGCTCGCGGCCGGCTGGCACGAGGGCTGCGAGCCCACTCGCAACGTCGCGGAGAACCTGGCCGAGCTGGCTCGCGGTGCCATCGACTTCGACGAGTACCGCCGCCGCGCGCACGCGATCATCGAGCGCGACCGAGGGGAGGAGCGCGCATGAGCATCGTCGGATACGGGCGCGTCAGCACCCGCGAGCAGAACGCCGGATCGCAGGAGTCCGCGCTGCGTGAGGCCGGCTGCGAGCGTGTGTTCATCGACCGTGGCGAGTCGAGCCGGATTGCAGATCGGCCGGAGTGGGTCGCGTGCCTCGACTACCTCCGATCGGGTGACACGCTCGTGATCCTCGCGCTTGATCGGATCGCGGGCACGGAGCTGATGGCTATCGAGCTGATCCGCGACCTCGGCCGGCGTGGCATCCGCCTGCGCAGCCTCACAGAACCGTTTCTCGACGTGGACACGTCGACGCCGATGGGCGAGGCCATCGTCGGCATCATGGCCGTGCTCGCGCAGCTCCGCGTTTCGACGATCCGGGAGAACACCCGCCGCGGTCTGGCGCACGCTCGTGCTCAGGGGCGCGTGGGCGGTCGCCCGTCTGTGATGACCCCGGAGCGCGTCAAGGCAGCCGTGCGGATGCGGGATGCCGGCGACAGCATCGCGGAGATTGCGCGCACGTTCGGCGTCGGGGCTTCCAGCGTCTCGCGTGCTCTCGCCAAGCACGATGAGCAGGCATCCGTCATCACGCCGTAGGCGGTCTTGACCGCTCCTCCCCATCCCCCGATAGATAGCCGCTCTGCACACTAGAGGCCCCTGTCAAGGGTGCGGCGCAGCCGCATCACGCAGTGACGCGATAGCACCCTTGACAGGGGCCTCTAGTGTGTGATCCTCATGGCATCGGGGGTAGTGCTACGCATCCACGAGCCGCGCGACGTCGCGCACGTGCTTTCTTGTCGGGCTCGGTGAAGCCGATCTTGTGCAACTCCTCGGGGGAGCATCCGGCGCTCAGCGCGGCGTTGTATGCCTTGACGTCCTCGCGTTCGGCGTCACCGACGCGCTGCGCGATGCGAGCCTGTAGTTCGGCCAACTCACGGTCGGTCTCCTGGCGCACATCGGTCACGCCCTGGCGTGCCTCCGCGAGGGTGCGGATCGCGTTGAGCCGATCCTCTTGTGCGCGCCTGGTGCGCTCGACAACTTCCTCGATGCTCAGTTCCTTAGCGCTGCATCCCATCGTATGGATGCAGCGCTGCTGACGTCGACGAAGAGCGTTCCCGGTCTCTGGGGTTCTTCTGCTGCCCAGCGAAGTACCGCCTTGAGGAGTAGCTCTCCAAGTCTGCGTCCTGCCGCATGATCCGCGACTTTGAACGTCGAGAGTTTGATGACTTGACGACACCCATCGGACGGATGAGTGCCGGCGATCTTGAGTAGAGCAATACCATCAGAGGTGCCGTCGGGTTGTCGGATCACCCAACAGCGACGGTTCACTGAGCCCCTCTTGATCCGGTCCAACCATCCGCCGAAGTCTGGATAGTCTTCCCGCAGACCATCGAAAATGCTCTGTGAGGAGTCGAGGTGGTATGCCTCAATAAGGTCTACCTGAGGAGGAGGGGGTGGTGCATCCGGGTGCCACAAACTGAGACGGTAGGCAGCCTCGTCTGGACGCAATATCCTCGGTTCGTGACCCCCACCATCCGATCCTGCACAAACACCCGTGACCGGTGCAAGTTGGATGCTCGCTCACGACATCGGTGCTCTGCCCGTTCTGCCCGGACCGCGTTGTAGTCACCGGACCAGATACGCAACCAAACATCCCAGAACAGGCGAGCATGACTCATTCTGGTTCAGCAGCACCCACCTACTCCAACACCTATCTCCCGCGACACCGTGGACACAGACCGACCCAACACCGCAACGACCTGCCAAACAGGTCACCCGACATCCATCCCTTCTCGATCTGAACCCGCTCAACCCAACAACACATGACCATCATGCTTACTCATAGAAACCCACCCCCTGACCCAGCGAACACGAACATCACCACGTGTTGCGCTTCCACCTTGAACCCGGGCTCGACCGACGGCAACCGACGAGCGGGTCGCGGCGGCGGCCTGGTTTATTGCCGGTGGGGTGCCTCTCTGTACGCTATGTGTTGTGTGACGCGCTACTGAGCAGCGACACAATTGGATTGAAGCGTTCAGCGGACTGTTTGATGTGGTCTTGCATCAGGTGTGATGCGTGTTGCGCCTCACCGGAGCTAATGGCGTCAACGATTTCGGTGTGCCCAGCCAGGGCATCCGTTACGGGCTGAGCTGCGTGGTACGAGTCGAGAACATTGCGTAACTCGGCCGTCGTTCGGGCGGTTGTATCGGCACCACGTGTCTCAGCGCCGTGTGCATCGGGTTCTGATCCCCGTGCCGCGAGATACAGACGCAGAAAGTGTAGGTGGAAGTGAGTGCGCTCGAACGCCTCGTTGACAAGAACGTTACCGGCCGCGCGCGCGATGAGCGCATGAAATCGTGAGTCGTGCTCGACCAACTTTTGGAAACGCATCGGATCAGAATTAGCGTTCCCGATCACAGTTTTTGCCGTCGCCAGTTCTTCACGAAGTTCCGAGATGATCTCCGGTGATGCAGAACGGGATGCTTCACTCGCTGTCCAACCCTCAATGACAATCCGAAACTGCACCAGATCCCAGAACTGTTCGGATGTCAAAAGAGGGGTTGTCGAGTACCCTCGCAACGGAGTTTTGACCACGAGTGAGTCAGATTCGAGCCGGGCCAGTGCCTCGCGAACAGGTGTCGGTGACACACCCAAACGGGTGGACAGCGTATCGATGTTGACCCGTGTGCTCGGGGCAATCTCATGGTTGAGAACGAGATCGCGGATTGCCGTGTAGGTCTGGTCGGACAGCACCGTGCGGGAGAGGTGTGGGTCGCTCACGAACTATTCCTCTGCCTGAGAGTTGCCGAACTGGTGAACCTGGGCGCTGAACAGCATGGTAGCCGTAGAATTCTGACCCGTAAACCACAGCGAGTTCTGATCGTTGTGCCGTGCTCTCTGCTGCGTTCGATGTCTGTCGTCGGCGCGGCCCGCTCGCTGTTAGGTTCGCTCGACATGTCGAGCGAAGACCTCACGCTTCATCGGAACCAATTGTGGGGTTGAGGGCACACATCCCATGGTCCAGACATTCTACTAGGCCGAAGGTCTCCTTTGCTGGACAGATGCCCGCTGGCTCCCTGGCTTTTCACTCACTCCGGTTGGCTGAGATCGAATCGAATGAGTGTTGGACCATCGATGGTTGGCTTCGGCAGGGTCGTCGTCAGCGTGTCCCCGGCACGGGTGACGGTCACCGGAACCCCGGTGGCGAGGCGAGCGGAAGCGGCGTCAACCCCCTCAGATACGCACGGCAGTTCCACCCTTCCGGATGCATCAACGAGCACGTTTGCGGTCGTGTCGCTGCGTGTCCAGCGAGTCCACGGCTCGGCAGAGGGTGCTGCGACCGAGGCGTCGAGCGGCGTGGAACTAAACACCGCGGCACCATTGGTGGCGTTCCAGGCGGCAAGGTGTTCAAGGGTGCGGCGCTGCAAGTCCGGAACTGTGCCACGGGCAGTAAGGCCCACGTTGAGTAGCAAGTTACCACCACGGGAGACTATGTCAACGAATGTCTTCACAGCATCGGGGCCGCTGAGCATGTGTGTTTCATCTTCGAGAGTGTTGTGGCCGAAAGAGTATCCGATACCGCGACAGTTCTCCCAGTTGCCGTCGTGCTCGACGTTTACTCCATTCTGGTACTCGCTGGTGCGGAAATCCCAGTGCGTTTCTCCCCAACGGTCGTTGACGACGCCGTCCGGGGATGCAGCGTAAAACTTCTCGAAAAGATTCTCCAGTGAGAACGGTCCGGGCGGTTTGCCCGCATCCGGCCACTCGATGTCACCCCAGAGTATGTCGGGTGTGTAGCGCTCGATCAGATCTTCAACGTGCCTGTACGCGTATTCGGCGTATGCGGCGTCAACCGGGCGACTGAATTGCGGGCCACGACCGGTTATTGGGGGCAAATCAGAAAAGTGCCAGTCCAGACCGCCGGAGTAGTAGACGCCGAACCGGAGTCCTGCATTCCGCGTTGCCCTCTCGAATGCGTTGATGAGGTCGCGCCGCGGACCACGGGTGACGGTATTGCGACCCTCGGTACCCGGTGCATCCCACAGGGTTACACCGTCGTGATGCTTAGTGGTCGGTATGAAATAACCCGCACCGGTGCTCTTTACCAGAGCGATGAACTCGTCCGGGTTGAACTCGTCCGGCTGCCACCGGTCGATGAAGTCGTCATAGGATGCCCCCTCGAACGCGTCTCGTTGGTGCTGGGCTGCGGGGCTGTCATCAATGCGGATGGTGTTGTAGTACCACTCGGCGTAGGGATTGTGAGCAAACCAGAACTTCGCTTCGATAGTGCCGAGCTCACCAATCGGTTCAGCCCAGGCCGGAACCGAATATGGTCCCCAGTGTACGAATATTCCGAGCTTGGCATCGCGAAACCAGCGCGGCAGGTCGCGTTCGAATCGTGTGTAGTTCTCCGGGCGGACGGGATCATCTTTGAACATGGCCATGCTGAGGTTTCCTTCTTCGTTGAATATTGCATGACGAACCAGATACCCCTATCCTATAAGAAATAGTATTCATGCTCAAGCGGGAGGTAGCTCCGTGAAATCCGCCCCCACCGCGCGTTTGAGCTCCTTCGTGCGCCCGACCGAGTTTTCGCTGCCCGGCGGCGAATGGTTTATCGGTGCGGGGCTCGGGCTTTTCGTGCACTGGGATCACGCCAGCCAACAGGGCATCGAAATTTCCTGGCCGTTGGTTGGCCGGTCCATCATCCCCGGCACAGTGGGAGACGTCGTTAGCGTCGACCAGTACCATTCGACAGCGGCCACTTTCGATCCCGTGGAGTGGGATGCGGTCGCGCTGGCACGTCTGGCCAAACGTGTTGGTGCCCGTTATGTGGTTTTCACGGCCAGGCATCATGCTGGCTACTCAATGTTTCACAGCAAGCACTCGGATTTCGGTATCGAGCATTCGCGGTTCGGTCGCGACATTACTCAAGAATTCGTTGCGGCCATCCGGGCGGAGGGCATCCGAGTCGGTATCTACTACAGCCTCCCGGACTGGAGGCATCCTGACTACCCAGCCTTCGAGATGGGTGACCGACCCTATGCGCGTGAGCACTGGCCTACGGCGGGTTGCTCTACAAACGAGGGAACTCCGGTTGCTGTTGACCGGCATCGTCGATCAACCCCCGAGGCGTGGCTCCGTTTCCAGAGCTACCTTCGCGGTCAGCTCACCGAGATACTCACGAACTACGGCACCATTGATCTGCTTTGGTTTGACGGGGAGTGGGAGCGGTCGGCGGCGGAGTGGGACAGTGCGGGACTGCGCGCGCTCGTCAAATCGCTGCAGCCTGCGATTATTATCAACGACCGTCTCCCGGGGCAGGGCGACTATAAAACGCCAGAGCAGGGCTTCCCCGTTGTGACACCCACTGGCCCATGGGAACTCTGTCTGACGATCGGGCAGATGTGGGCGTGGCATCCGGGTGATACGAAGAGTAAGAGCACAAGATCGCTGGTTACCACGCTGATCGAAGTGGCAAGTCGAGGTGGCAACCTTTTGCTCAACATTGGACCAAAGGGTGACGGCAGCCTCAATGAATCGCAGGTGAAGACTCTGACTGAGATCGGTGACTGGATGGCAAAGCACGCGGAGAGTGTCATTGGCGTATCACCGACCGTGGGTGTTGACTACTACGGACCCTCGACGGCTCGGCCGGGAGTGATGTACCTGCACCTTGTGATGCAGCCAGTGGAGCGGGTGATTGTGCGCGGGATTCCGGTTGGGCGGGTGACGGGCATTCGGTTGCTCGCAACGGGGGAGCAGTTGCCATACGAGGTCAACTACGAGGTGCATGAGCAGTTAGCACCGGGGGCGGATCCGCTGGGTGAGTTGTTGATCGCCGCCCCGCGGGCCTCCGGCGCCGCCGTTGATGTGATCGCGCTTGAGTTTGCGTGACCTGGCTGCCGAGTCGTGCCGTGCGCAGCCGACCACCGGGTCATGCCGTGCGCAGCTCCGGTCGGCCCTGGGATCAGCGGGTGCCTCAACCCCACTGTCCTCAACATTATATATCAAAGATAATATAGGATAAGTGTCACGTGCGAGGCAGTGAAGTTGCTGACGAGAGAGCGTGATGCGTGGGGCTCGTGATCGTGTGCGATCGTCCCCACTGTTCGATGTATCCAATGGAGGAGGCACGGCTAATGGCAGGACAAAGCAAGAGCGCGAAGCGCCGGATCGGAACTGGGTTTGTACTCGCAGGGGTGCTCACCGCGTTGGCTGGGTGTGCAAGCGGTGGAAGCGGTAGCCCAGCCAACGGTTCCGTTTCGATGTACACCTGGTTAAGCAGCCAGAGCGACCGGGAGCAATGGGAGGGCTTCATCAACCTGGGTAAGAAGGTGGACCCGACGCTCAACGTGACGATTGAAGGACCGAGTTTCACCGACTACTGGACCAAGGTCAAGACCCGTCTTAGTGGCTCTAATCCACCCTGTTTGCTCACTACGCAGGCCGCGCGTGCCCAAGAATTGGGCGGGCTGCTCATGCCACTCAATGATCTGATTAAAAAGAATAAGAGTGACATCTCTGCTTTCGATTCTTCGATGCTTAAAGGGATGACCGTTGATGGCACGATCCGCGCAATTCCGTATGACGCTGAACCGATCGTCCTCTACTACAATATAGACGCGTTTAGTAAGGCTGGCCTGAAGCTCCCGACTACAACCTACTCTCGTGAGCAATTTTTGTCAGATGCGAAGAAGCTCACCACCGGCAGCCATAAGGCGTTCGGAATTTCCTCCGGGTTTTTCCTACCGAATGCGTGGGCTATTGCTGACGGTGTCGAGGCGGTCAACAACGGTAAACTCGATCTGACCAATCCCAGGCTGGCAGACCAAGTGCAGTCATACTTCGACCTCGTCAATAAGGAAGGAATTGCGGCTGCACCAAACGCGTCGGACAGCACAGACGCCGCTCAGGCGGCCTTCACCAACGGTGATGTGGACATGATAATTTCAGGCCCCTGGATGTATGGCACCTTCGCTAGCAAGGCAAAATTCCAGATGGGCTTGACGATTGTTCCGAGCACTTCGGGTGCTGCGCACGGTATGACAGCCGGTTCTGGTTTTGGTATTGCCAAGAACTGTAAGGATCCCGAGGGGGCCTTCAAGGCTATCCGGGCAATGACCGATACCATTGTGCTCAAGGGTCAGGCTGTAAATCGTGGTATTGTCCCGTCTCGGCTAGAGGCTCAGTCGGCCTGGGCAGAGGGTAAGCCGCCGGGAGCCGCTGCCGTAGTGCAGGCGCTTCTCAGAAACGCGACCGCGCAACTCACAGTTCCCGCGTGGAATCAGGTGGAAACTCTGTTTACGCAGTACGGCGTTGAGGGATATCGGGGTGATAAGACAGCCAAAGAGGTGCTGGCGACGATTCAGAAATCGGTTGGGCAGTAGCCGGAAATGGTTCCCTCGCGGACTCCGAACACCGTCGTCTCTGAGGAGACGGCAGTGTTTGCGGGGTCAGAGATTCGGCCGTCCAGCGCACCACAGGCTACAAGGTTCCGCACAAACAAGATACGCGAGAGCGACGGCTTGGTCGTTCTCGCGTATCTGTGGCCGGGCCTTGTAGGATTCACCACGTTCATTCTGGTTCCGCTCCTGGGATCGCTGTTGATCAGCATGTTCGAATGGCCGCTGTTCGGCACCCCCACCTTCATCGGATTTGCGAACTATCAAAAAATGTTCTCGGATCCAACGTTCTACACGGTTCTGGTGAACACCGTAATCTTCGCGTTCGTCTACACAGCACTCAACTTATTGCTGGCATTGGCTGTGTCACTGTGGCTTAACACGAAAATCAAATTTTCCAGTTTCTGGCGGGTAATCTTCTTCCTGCCGGCTATCACACCGGTCATAGCGAATGCTCTCGTGTGGCGGCTTCTGCTAAATGACAATGGCATTGTCAACTCGGTGCTGAGCTCCGGCGGAATTACCGGCCCGAGTTGGCTTTCTGACGCATCTTTTGCCCTGTCCACAGTGATCGCAATGTCGGTCTGGCAGTCATTCGGCTACAACGTGATCGTGCTATCGGCCGGTCTCGGTAGTATCCCACAAGAGATTCTTGAGGCTTCGCGAATGGATGGCACAAACGCGTGGCAGCGATTGCGTTCGGTCATTCTCCCTATGATCTCACCGTCGCTGTTCTTCACCATGACGATGACGATGATCGGCGCATTTCAGGTATTCGTGCAGCCACAGGTTCTCACACAGGGCGGTCCCGGCGAGTCAACGAATACATTTGTTTTATACATGTACCGTAACGGTTTTGTGTTTGACCGTCTTGGCTATGCTTCGGCTCTCGCCTGGATTCTATTCGTCGTAGTGATGCTCATCACTGCCTTACAGTTCGCCGGGCAGCGAAAGTGGGTCAACTATGACAAATGACACTGTGTCGACAGCTGAAACTATCAGCCACCGGAAACACCGACTCCGCCGCGATCAGAAGGTTACTGCTGTCAAGGTATGGCTCAATACCCTGGCCATGTCGATCGTCGCTCTCATTTTTACCTTCCCCTTCATCTGGATGGTGTTCTCGGCGCTCAAACCCGAGGCGGAAATTTTCTCGGCAATACCGTCATTTATCGGCTCCGAGGTGCAATGGTCAAATTTTGTTGACGCATGGACACTCGTCCCGTTTGGACGCTTTATTTTCAACGGGTTTTTTGTCGCAATTATGGGTGCCCTGTTGTCGGTGGTTGTTGCGGTACTTTCAGCGTATGCATTTGCGCGCTTGCGATTCAGGTACCGTGATCGCCTTTTCCTGCTCTACGTCCTCACTCTGGTTTTACCACAAGAAGTGCTGGTTGTGCCGTTGTTCATTATGATGAACCAGTTTGGACTGGCCGACACATACGCAGCGCTCATCATCCCGTTTGCATTTACTGCGTTCGGAACTTTCCTTCTACGGCAGTTCTTCCTGACTATCCCGGTAGAGTTTGAGGAGGCCGCTCGCATTGACGGTGCATCCCGATTGCGCACGCTGTGGTCGGTGCTGCTGCCCCAGCTCACCGCACCACTGTCGGTGCTAGCCGTGTTCTCGTTTGTTGGCTACTACAACTCCTACTTATGGCCGCTCATTATCATCAATAGCCAGGATCTCGCGACGGTGCCGCTGGGTTTATCGATGTTCACGGGTGAGCACGGCACCCAGTGGAGCTTAACAATGGCTGCCGCGACACTTGCCATTATCCCATCACTCATTATTGTTGCAGTATTGCAGCGCCAACTTATCAGAGGCATAGTGCTCGGAGGATTTGGTGGACGCTGATTGGTCGCGCTTATCTGGGGGTGTTTGCTCCAGTGGAATCACAGCACTTGGTGCCGCCGTCAATGACATCATCATCGAGTTGGCTCTGCCCCTCTCACGCGCGGTGGGGTTGCGTCCCATCCGCCTGCACGTCTGCCCGTATCCATTTCTTGGTTGAAGTCTGGGCGACAGGTTTGGCATTCACTCTGTGGATGCTTCACTTGCGCGAACGAGTGGTGATGTAGCCATGAAGAGCGCTGAGGCGGTCTGCAGCTTCGATGACGAGGGGGGAGAGTTCTGTCATTCGGGACGAGGAAAGATCGAAGCTCAATCCAGACAGTGAGACACCACCTATGCCTCTTCCTGACGCGCCGCGAACAACCGCGGCCACGCATCGGACGTTCTGGTCGTTCTCGCCATCGTCTTCCGACCAACCTCGCTGACGGATGATCGCAAGCCGCGCGTGGAGTTCTCCCTCTGTCGAGATCGAACGCTCAGTGACCGAGGGGAGCCCAGTGCGGGCGATGATTGCTTCAATCTGACTTGATGACATGGAAGCGAGTATCGCCTTTCCAATGGCAGTCGTGTGCAGGTGGACACTATTTCCCACCCTGGATTTCATGCGGTACGCACCACTGCCGTCGAGTTTTAGAACGTACACAATCTCATACTGTTGCAGAAGAGCGAAATGAACTGTGTATCCGGTTTGTTCAGCGAGCGGACGCAGGACGGGTAGGGCAATTCGCGAATACTCACCCTCCTCCATGACAACACGGGATAACCCAAGGAGTCGAGCTCCGGGTATGTACTTTCGGTCATCCGTTTGTAGCGCCCATCCCAGGTCAACGAGTTCACTGAGGATGCGGTGCACGGTCGAGGCAGGTAGGCCGGTATCGCTCGCAATGTCTGACAGACGGCTCTGCTTCGACAGGGATCTCACTACAAGCATGGTTTTGTTAACGGCACTTGCGTTCGACGAAGTCGATACCGTGGCGTCGAGACCTCCGGTCAGTTTCATGTGGTGTCACCATCTATTAGGTTGGTATTGGAAAGTTGCCGAGCGGAGAGTGCGTCACTTCCTGCACTCAGGAAGTAGGCCCAATCCTCTGCGTTCATACTATGGCCACCCTCCCTGCATCTGTAGGTAAATTTCCCGCCGCCCCATGACACCCGAGCCGGTATGTCCCCGGAGGAAGAGAAAACCTTCTTATTCGGAGACACTAACCCCTTCTCGTTCTCGCCGACCGCACAGAGCGCAATCGGTGCAGCCGCAACGCAACTCAGATACTCACCAAGCGGATCGGCGTGGGCATCGGCTCGGGCGCTGGCAACATGCACGGAAGCGGGGAAAATTGCCGCCAGGAGCATGTGTTGGTCAACCGGAAGAGAATCATCACGGTTGCGAAAAGTTCCAAATACAGGGCTAAACCAGTAGCCGAAGTTATCACAAATTTGTTGCACGTCTTCGCCACTGTGATGTGAGAACAAAGAGGCACCCGCGCACCCTGAATTATTGCTGATCACCCCCGCAAATCTTGAGTCCTGGGCCGCAGTCCAGAGCGCAGTTTTTCCTAGTCGTGAATGACCCCAGACGATGACGTTGCTGTTATCGATGAGTGTGATCCTTTCGAATGCGTCCATTGCCCGTGACAGACCCCATGCCCAGGCTCCGATCGTTCCCCATTGCTTCGACGTCGGGTCATCAATGTTTCGTTCCAGAGTTTGGCGATCACAGAAGAGACCGCGCACGCCAAGGTGTCCCGTTCGCTCAGCATCCACTTCGAAATCGGCGCAGTGTATTGTCGCAACGGCGAACCCGGCCCGAACAATCTCCTGGACTGGTAGCTGCTCTGTGTATGATCCACCTGAAAATTTGGATGACCGCGGTGGGTCGCTCCCGCGATGGTCTTCCTCTGCCGTGACGGTGTGGTTTCCGTAAAAATTCAGTCCTGCAAACAACGGTGCCGGTTGTTTTGACTCAACGAGCACAGTAGGTACGTAGAGCAATAAATTCGCTTTGAGCTCGCCGCGAGGACCGGCCACGGTGAGCTGGTAGTCAAACCGCGAGGCCGATCCACCCACGCACCTGTGATGTGTCGCACACAGTCGGATATCCGCGAGTTGTCCCCCCTCCGGAGTGCGTCCAAAAACGTAATCTTCGTAGAGGCCTACAATGCGCGGTCGCTCGCGTCCGATCCATGCGTCGAGGGTTCGTGAATCGTCTAACTTGTTCGTTCGGCTCCACAGTGGTGGCAGATTCGTGTTGAGGTTCTCTTCCCTCTCGGTTCTCCGTTTGTCGGACTGCTCGTTCGCTGTATTACCGGGCAAGCCAACCCCCGTCTACGACGAGCACATGACCGTTAATGTAGGCAGAGTCGGGACCGGCGAGGAAAACTGCTGGCCCAACAATGTCTTCGGGTAGACCCCATCGTGCGGCAGGGATTCGAGCCCGTATCTGCTTTTCGCGGTCGGAGTCAGCCCGTAGTTGCTCGGTGTTGGCTGTCTCAATGTAACCGGGAGCAATCGCATTGACGGTGATGCCATACTGAGCCCATTCATTGGCCAGAGCTTTGGTGAGACCGGACACGGCGTGCTTACTTGCCGTGTAGGCGGGAACAGATACCCCTCCCTGAAATGAAAGCAGTGAACTGAGAGTAATGATGCGTCCTCCTTGACCGCGAGCAATCATGCTAGCCCCCACTGTTTGGGTGATCTGGAAGACCGCGTCGAGGTTCACCGCGAGGACATCGCGCCAGTCATCCCACGAGTAGTCAACCGCCGGTGCCCTACGAATGATTCCGGCATTATTCAGGAGGATGTCGATACTGTGCTCTTCGACAATTTTTTTGATCGTCGTCGTGGTGTTCGCGTGATCCGCGAGATCGCACTCCACAGCCGTTACGTTGACCCCAAATTCACCCAGCTGATCAACGGCAACCTGGAGGTTTTTCCGCCCCCACACAATCACGTTTGCACCGGCGCGCGCGAATCCGCGCGCACACGCCAGCCCGATCCCAGCCGCGGATCCCGTAACGAGTGCGGTCTTGTCGCTCAAAGGTCCGGTCACGACCGCAAATCTGCCGGGGAAATGGGACGGTTGTCGTTGTAGGTCATGTTCTCACCGGCCGTTGCCCAGACAAAACTGTAGGCACCGGTACCGGAACCCGTGTGGATCGACCAGGGGGGAGAAATGATGACATCCTTGTCGCCGAGCGAAATTGTGCGAGTGTCGCCGGGGATTCCCATGGTGTGTTGAACTATTGCGCCTGCTAAATCAAAATACATGTAGATCTCGGTCCGGCGTTCGTGAATGTGGGGCGGCATTGTGTTCCACACGCTCCCGTTGTGCAGGGTAGTGACCCCGAGCGTAATGTGGTTTGAGAGCACACCTCCGGGGTGGATATGTTTGCGTATCGTGCGGCGATTGGCGCCTTCGGTCGTGCCGAATTCAACTGACTCCGCATCTTCACGCCGTGACAAAGTTGCGGGCTCTGCGCGGTGCGCCGCGGCGGATACCGTGTAGTACTCGGCATCACCCGAAAACGAAACTTCTTGAGTCCCTCGCCCCAGGTAGAGAACGTCGTGCGCGCGCATCGCATAGTCGACCCCGTCAGCGACGACTGTGCCGGAGCCTGTGAGCGCCACCACACCCATCTCGCGTCGCTCAAGGAAGTAGTCGGCGTCGAGATCGGGCAGGTTCGGAAGGGAGAGGGTGCCTCCGTTCGGGCAGAGACCACCGACAAAGAGGCGCTCATACTCGGTGTGAGCAAATCGGATTTCACCGCCGATAAAAAGATTTGTCACGACAAACCGGTCTCGAGACTCCCTGTATGTCAGCCGGGAGACGTCGTCAGGGTGGGTAGCTGGGAAATGACGGGGTTTCATTGGGGCCTTTTCGCTCAAATTTTCCGCTAGACAGAAAAAACTTCCATCTTGTAGAAGTTTATGCCATCCTGGCACTCAGCGGCAAGCCAAGACTTCGGCCATCTACAGTCGCCGCTCAGGTAGCGAAGCATCGATTCAAGGAGGAAACATGCGAGTCAGACGTACATTTTCACTGGGCGGGTTTGCTGCAGCGACAGCGCTTGCTCTCTCTGGCTGCGCCCCGGGGACTACAACGAGCGGAACTACCTCGGTGGCGGTGCCGAGCATTGACCCAGCGAGTCTTGCGGGACAGACGCTGGATTACATGTACTTCACAGATGGACCAGACCTCCAGGCAACGAAGGCGATCATCGCCGATTTCGAGAAGAAGTACAGCGTGAAGGTGAACATTGAGGTCGTGCCGTACGCGGACCACGTCACTACGCTACAGACCAGAATTGCCGGTAATAACCCGCCCGATGTTGCGCGGGTCACCGCGCTCTCGCCGTTCGATGGCGAACTCCTCGACCTTGCACCCTACCTGGGTTCCGGTTTCGCTGACGAATTTATTAAGGAAGCTCGCCCAGGTTTCGTGGGTGCTAACGGTGAAATTTTTGGAGTTCCCTCGGACTTGACGATGAACGGAATCTTCGTCAACACCGATCTCTTTGCCAAAGCAGGGGTCACTGTCCCCACTGCAGACAAACCGTGGACCTGGGACCACATGGTGAAAGCCGCGAAAGAGGTGCAGGCAAAGACTGGAACACAATACGCTTTTGCCATTGACAAGTCCGGGCATCGACTGAGTACCATCCTTGCCCAAAACGATACTTTTATGATTCAGGGTGACAAGGTCACGCTGGATGTCACAGCCGCCACGGCGGCGCTCCAACCGTTCATCGATATGACGTCGGTGAATATTTCCCCCAAGGATCTGTGGCTCGAGTCGGGGTCGAGGTATGCCGGGGCAAATGCTGTGTTTCTCGCCCAGCAGACGCCGGTCTACATGTCGGGAAACTGGCAGGTAGCACAGTTTACAAAGAACGCAACATTTGGCTGGGCTGCTGCCCCAAATCCCTGTCTAAAAACATGTGGAGGATTTCCCGGTGGGAAGTTCATGACTGCGTTCGCAGGTTCGAAAGTCAAACCTTTGGCAGCAATCTTTATTCAGTTTGTAAATAATGCGAAGAACCAGGAAGCATTCTTGGCAGCGACAAACTTTCTTCCGACCAGAAAAGATTTGGCTAAGAACGGCGTGAATTATCCCCTTCGTCAAGCCGATATGGATGTGTTTCTTGCGGAAGTTGGAAGAACAAACGAGGGCGCATACGCCGGCGCCTATTCACCGCTCTTTGACGCGAGCTCACAAGCGTTTGTAAAGCAGATCGCGCAGGTCATCTCTGGTAATAAGCAGTTATCCACTGCGATACAGGACCTGCTAACCGATCTCAAAGGCATAGCGGCTCGGGGATAAACTGGTGTCGGCTTCAAGACAGTTTTCAGAGAGTGGGCATGGCCGTCCTCTCCTTGACGCGAATCGAAGCAAAATGTGGCGAATTAGAACCAGGGTGGGGCGAGTCGTGTCATGGGACCAGCGGATTATGCCGTATCTCTTCATTTTTCCCAACATGCTCATCTTCGGCCTCTTCACCATTTACCCGGCGATCAATGGGTTTAACCTCTCGCTCTACTCAAGCAAGAATGGACGCGCCTTCCAGTGGGTTGGTTTCCGCAATTTTGAGCGAATAGTCACGGACAATGAGTTCTGGCAGGCGCTTGGGAACACACTGATTTTTGTCGTTGGTTTTGTTGCACTCAGCACTGTATTTTCGATAATTGTTGCTGTGCTGCTTGAGTCACAGAGGCGAGGTAGGAGCTTCTTCCGGGCGGTATTTTTTGTTCCCGTTCTGCTCTCTCCGGTCGTTGTTGGCCTACTCTGGCACTGGATGCTGCAGCGTCAGGGTGGTCTCCTCAATGAGGCCATCGGGACCGTAGGGATGAGTCCCGTTCCCTGGTTGGCAGAATCTGGCCTCGCCATGGTTTGCGTTGTTGCAGTCGGAATTTGGACGCATTTTGGCTTTTACACCATGATTGTTTTGGCAGGGCTACAATCCATTGACGGCAACCTGTATCAGGCTGCCGACCTTGACGGGGCCGGTGGGTGGCAGAAGTTTTATCTTGTCACCTTGCCGTTGCTCACTCCCACTTCGTTGGTGGTGCTTATTCTGTCTACTATTAGCGGATTCCAAGCTTTTGACTTCATCTATAACTTCACCGGGGGAGGTCCAGTTGGCGGAACCACTCTCATGGTGCAATACATCTACGAGAAAGCGTTCGGCGCGAGTCCTCACTACGGATTGGCTGCGGCCGGCTCAGTAATCCTTTTCGTGATCGTTCTAGCACTCACACTTGTGAATTGGCTCATCGGACGAAAGAATGAGATGGACTGAGATGACTGCGACACAACCTATAAGTCCCAGGCGCACCTGGAGCAGTATTTCCGGAAAACGAGTCAATGTTGGTGCTCTCAGCCGTGTTGTCATTCTCATTGGACTCTCACTCGCTGTTCTCACGCCTCTTCTATGGATGATTCTTGGGGCCTTCAAAACTCAAGAAGAACTCGCCCAGACGCCACCTACTCTGCTGCCTCGAAGCTGGGAGCTTGGAAACTTTGCCGAAGCTTTCTCATCGTTTGATTTTCCGCGGGCACTCTTCAACAGTGTTTTCGTTGTCATTTTCGCAACAGTATTGACGCTTATCGTCAACTCTATGGCGGCGTATGCGCTAGCCAAATACAATTTTCGAGGAAAGAACTTCCTCTTCATCGTAACCCTGGCTACGATCATGATTCCGCTCCAAGTGATCCTCATTCCCGCCTATCAGGTGACAGCGCAACTTGGACTCACGAACTCGCTGTGGGGAATGATCATCCCGGCAGCCGCAACTCCCACCGGTGTCTTCCTTCTTCGGCAGTACATGCTTACAATCCCCGACGAGCTCATTGAGGCAGCGCGCGTCGACGGTGCTCGTGAGTTCAAAATATTCCTGCGCATAGTGCTCCCGCTTTGTAAGCCTGCGCTCGCGGTGCTCGCAATTTTCTCAGTCCTGTGGCGCTGGAATGACTTTCTCTGGCCCCTTGTTGTTTCAAATCGAGACACCCGGACCCTTCCCGTTGCATTGCGTCAGTTCGCTAGCCAAGAGGTAGTTCCGTTCAATCTTGTTCTCGCCATCTCGGTGTTCTCGATCATCCCAGTAATTGTTTGTTTCCTTCTGTTCCAGCGGCAGATTGTGATCGGAGTTGCCGCGACAGGAATAAAGTAACGGCAAACTTCGGAGTCCTCTCGAAAGGAATATTATGCTCGCGCAACAACCCTCACCCTGTGACCCCACAGACCGCACCGTTCATCTGCTTGATAGCAAGGGCTACATCCGTGACTGGCTCAAGAGCCCGGCCTGGGGCTCACCTGCCGAAGATCTCGATGTTCTCCTGGAGGCTGATGGCGATCCGTGGGGAGAGGGTGGACGGTGGGTGCTCACCAATGGTCCCGATGCGAGTGGATTCAAGGAGCAACTTGCCAAGCAGCACCCGATTGACACGACCCAGAATCTACCGAAGGTTGTCGAGGGCGGCCCGATTGTGTGGCGGTGTCAAGAACAGGAAGTTAGTGGAGTTTGGATGAGAGACCACACTCGAGACGACGGTTATGTTGATTGGAGTCAGTTTTGTTTCACTCCTGAATATCGTTCTTCGGTAGCGGCAACCTGCATTGAGGTTGATCAAGCCGAGTGGCGGGACATTGATATCGAGGTGACGGGCCCCGTGGCCGTCTGGTTGAACGGCGAACTTATCCTGAATGAGCAAGTGGTCTCCTACATGGAGCCAGTGCATCATCGACTCCGCTACCGGCTTCCCTCCGGTACATCCACACTCCTTGTGGCGCTCTGGAACGTAGCGTTTCGCGAGTGCCGTCAGATCCTCAGGGTTCGGATACTCGGACTTCCGGTTCGAATTGTCATTCCGAGCCCGGGAAGCGATGAGTGGCTCTCTTGTGCAGCGGAGAATCTTCTCGACGCGGTCGGATCAATCTCCTGGGCGCTCGGCGGCGGTAATAACACCACTCTCAAACTCATTGGGCCTGCTCGGCTCGGCGTTAGAATTCGCTGCAACTCGGGAGCCTGGGCACGTAAGACCTTTGATCACAACGGAACGCTCGATCTCAATCTTTCAGGATTGAGTGGCAAGAGCGACGACGATAGTTCGGCCACGATGCTCAGAACGGGCGAAATTTTCGTTGACCTCGAGATCGACGATACCCAGATTCCGTTGCGTCGCTCACTTCGCGTTGCGAACCTCCCGGACGACAGTAGAACCGAAGTTTATGGTTCCCCGCAGGTCTGGCGAAAGGAAATGCTTGAGTTTGCCGCCTCAGCCACACCTCAGACAGCGCGAGCTCTCGCCCGTTGTGTGCTTGATCCAACAAACGCCCGAGCAACTCCAGAGGAACTTGACGGTGCCCTGCACCGTATCACCACCCGGGGCGACTGTGCCGATTTTGAAATCCTCGGTCTCCTTCATCTTCTCCATCGCCTCCCCGAGAGTCGCTGGGATTCGGCGCTTCGCAAACGGGTCAACGAGGCACTGACCGACATGAAGTACTGGATCGAGCAACCTGGTCTCGACGCAATGTGCTACTTCACCGAGAACCACCAGTTCGTGTGGCATGTCGCACAGCGCATCAGCGGACTGACCTTTGGCGACCGAACCTTCACGAACGACGGGCGGAGTGGAGTGGAGCATGCCGAGGAGGGTCGAGAGCGGGTCGCAGCGTGGATTGAACGAAAACTTTCCGGGGGATTCAGCGAATTCGACTCCAACGCGTACTTAGCGATCAACACACTTTCGCTCGTGACTCTTGTCGAATTTGACACGGATGACCGAGTGCGCAACGCGGCAGAGGCTCTCCTTGATGTGATGCTGCTCACCCTTTGCGCCAACTCGTGGCAGGGCGTTCATGGCGCCCCCCACGGGCGAACCTACGTGCAGACGTTGCGCAGCGCTAGGTTGGAAGAAACCTCCCCTCTGCTCCGAGTCATCGCTGGGATCGGCACGCTGAACGCAGCTCTTCTACCAGCGACAGTGCTTGCCACCGCGGAAAGATACCGCATCCCAAGCATTCACCGAGAGGTAGCAACGAACATTCCCGCGGAATGGTGGGCCACCCAGACCTTCCGTGGCAACTATGCGTTTGAACGCGACCTACTTTCCCGACCATTTGGGTCTGATGTCCGGATCTGGCGCACTCCCGACGGGATGTTGTCGTCCGTGCAGGACTATCGTCAAGGTCTCCCCGGGTTGCAAGAACACATTGGTGGTGCGGTGGTTGGCCGGGAGATGCAGGTCTTCGTGACATATCCGGCGAACTGTAATACTGACTCTTCGGCGCGCCCCAATGCGTGGGCAGGCCAACGCATTTTGCCACGCGTGCGGCAGCATCGCAATGTGATGCTCAGTTTCTTCCGCTTTCCCACGGATGCTCCCGATGCTGCAGCACACCTATGGATGCCACTCTCCCAGAGTGACGAATGGAAACAATGGGGTTCTTGGCTGGCGGTTCGTGTTGGTTCTGGCTACGTTGCCGTCGCAACCCGTGGCGGAGTATGCGCCGTTACAACGGGGGAGAATGCGCAGCAAGAGTTTGTTCCCCGGGAGGGTTTTGCCGGAGAACAGTGGGTGACTGTCCTGGGCCGTGCCGCGGAACAAGCCGGGACCACTAAAAAGGAGGGTTTTGCCGCATTTTGCGCGGGCCTTGAAGAGCCTGATTTCGGTGAGGAACTTCGTTATCGCTCTCCCGATGGAACAGTCTTGAACTTCGGCTGGAACACCCCTTTTCTGGTTGATGGCTGTTGTCCGGATCTGGGCGAGAGTGGAGTTCCGGTTCGCACACCCCGACTCGTGAATCCTGCGGTGACACTGAATTGGGGCGACGACCATCTTGAGGCGGAATGGAATGGAGCACGGTTAATCATTGATTTGGCTGAACAGCGGCGGATCTACGCAGATTGATCGGGTGTTCTCATTACGTTTCGCAACTCATTCAACGAAAGGAACGTCGAATGACCGGTCTTGACACCAGTTCGGCGGAGCTAGCTTCACCGCCGACCCAACCTCTGGGCGAACGTGACATCACTCGTGTTGCACTCTCCAGGATGGCCGGAAGAGTTATCGACCGAACGGTTGAACTTGGCTTCACGCGCTGGTTTTGGGGTGAGGGTGTGTGTGCACAGGCAATGCTCAGAGCAACCGATGCACTCGGCTCGCCCCCACCCCAGGTTATTTTCGATTACTTCGATTCCTTTGCTGCATGCCCACCAATCATCGAGCATGTTAACAATCTTGTGTCAGGAGCGTCGGCGTGTGTGATGTACCAGCGGACGGGTGACGATTCCTATCGCAGCCTTGCGGACCGTTGCCTCCATTGGTACGAAGGATCTCCTGGTGCCACTCGCGATGGGGCAGGCACGCTTGAACACTGGCCAGGAGGTGTTTGGGCGGACACTGTGTACATGGCTGGTTCTTTCTTGCTTCAGTACGGACGGTTATTCAACCGCCCTGATTTGATTGAACAGGCCATCGATCAGTGGTTACTACACGCGAGCGCGCTGTCGATCGACGATTCGGGGCTTATTGTGCACGGAACTCATCGTGGCGAAGCGTTGCCTGCGTTCTGGGGTCGAGCGAACGCGTGGTTCGCGATGGCCGGGGTGGATCTGCTCCGATTTACTCCGAGTGGTATTTCGGCTCAGAAAACGGTGTGGATAAGAGAACGTCTGAACGCACAACTTCTTGCTCTTATAAGAATCCAGCCTGAACACGGCGTGTGGGATGTTCTCGTTGATAGCCAGCCCGAAAGCACGGGTATTCTTGAAAGTTCGGCCGCCGCCGGGATTGGCGCCGCCATGCTCCGGTTCTCGCGGCTAACAGGGGACGATCAGTTTTACTGTGCAGGGAAGCGCTCGACTCTAGGGGCATTGGCGTATCTCAAAGATGGATGGCTCACACGTGTTAGTGCGGGAACGGTGCTTCAGCTCGTGCCGTTTGGATATTCAGTGATCAGGGATGATCGCGCGCAATCCTGGGGACAAGGACTCGCACTCGAGGCCATTGCCGCGCTCCTCGAGTGAGCACTGGCGAGCGATGCACCGGGGCAGTAAGGGGCTGAAACATCAGGATTATTGCAAGCAATCCTTTATCCCGACAGCTCTCAATATCCCCCACGGTGTGGGGGTCGGGCGCGGGTGTTGAGGCGATAGCGGGATTGACAGAGAGGTGCTTAAGTACGAACTCGCGCGCATGGTCACTGTCGTACACACGCACATGGATGAGGAAGTCATCGCTACCACCGAGGAAGAAGAGCTGCGCCACCTCCAGCTGGGCACGAATCTCGACAGAGAGGATAGGCTCCATAAATGTGACTGTAGTACCAGCCGTGATGATTGTTCCAAAACTGCGTCTAACCGGAGAACAACACCAAAAATTGTGGTTTGTGTTGACAGATACTGATTCTAGTTTATGCTGTGGACATATCCGAAAATTCGGGGTTATCAAGCAGTTTGAGGCTGTTCAAGTTCTGGCGTGCGCGAGTGTATCGGTATTTGCGCATATTAGGTAGGGTTTTGGAAAGAAAAGATTATCTGGTGTCCTGGTCTGTCAATTTGTGTCTGGTGTCTGGTGTGGGGATGGTGTGTAGGTCAGGATTTCACCGAGGGGTGCTTATGAGTCGAGTGGTTGTCACAGATCACATGCATTTCGAGGTGTCTGGGAGTGGTTTTATTGATTTTCTGGGGGAACTTCTTGAGCCTGACTGATCGGTGTCGGTGATGTGGCGAGGAGATCACGGTCTTGTCCGTGATGTTCAGAACCGTGAACAAGCTCGTGATGCAGTGCGGGGGGGGGGGGGAGTCGTGTGAGTGGTGCTCCGGG
>NAEP01000031.1 GCA_002529645.1 Candidatus Lumbricidiphila eiseniae
GGACTCGATCAGACGCTGAGCGCCCTCCGTCTGAATCTTGCGCCGCTCATCACGCGACGCCTTGTCGATAACCAACAGTGTGTTTCCTTCCGTAAGGAGACCCACCCCTTACACACACCATTTGACACGCTCGGATGCGCTGCGATCTTGGCTGGGACCGCGTCAAGCTCGGCTGTGAGTTCTTCAAGCGAACGGCGAGCGAACACGCTGAACTACCTTCCGAAAATACAAGCGACCATCCCGCGCCCGAGCACAGCCGGTACGTGCAATCAATACTTCACCACTGTATCCAACTGAAATCCCCTCCTCAAGGTAAGAAAGACAACACCGTGGTGATCCTCCATTCACTGAGCCAAGTGTTGGGCTTCCACCTCAAACACGGGCGCCCCCCAGCCTGGAACCGGCGCTGTACCAGAAGTGTTGGGCTTTCACCTCAAACACGGGTGCCCCACTCGCTTGACACCGTGCGGTACTACCCCAGAGAATGAACAGTAGTCTATTTCATGAACTGGAGTTCACATATATGAACGAGGCGCCGGTGCCCCGTGTTAAGTCCGCAGAGCGGGCCATTGACATACTCAGTCTTCTGGCGGGGCGGGTTGAGGGGCTCACGCTCCTTGAGATCGGGGCCGAACTGGGACTCGCCAAGAGCAGCGTCTTCGGACTCATGGCCACTCTCCTGGATCGTAAGGTAGTTCGACTCACCCCGCGGGACGGCCGATCGGTCTATCAGCTTGATCACCGAATTTTTGAGATTGGACAGGCTTACGCCCAGACCACCGATTTGCTGGGCGACGGCCTCCTCGCGGTGCAAGAGCTATCGGTATCCTCCGGTGAAACCGCTCACCTTGCTGTGCTTGACGGCAACGAGGTGGTGTACCTGGCAAAGCACGAGAGCGCACACGCCGTTCGGATGGTTTCGGCGGTGGGCCGCCGACTTTCCGCGCACGGTTCCGGGGTGGGGAAAGTCTTGCTCGCGGGCCTGAGCGACGAGGAGGTCACCCACCGATTCGGGTCCCCCAACGCAATGCCAACCCTGACCGCCAGGACTGTCACGGACATTCCCACTCTGCTTGCTCACCTGACAACTGTTCGTGCGCGGGGGTTTGCAACCGAACGAGAAGAGTCAACCGAGGGAGTTGCCTGTGTTGCCGCCCCCGTCTACGACGCGACGGGGATGGTCGCGGCCGTGAGCCTTGCGATCCCGGTCGGACGATTTCCCGAGACAAACGAACCGGAGATCGCACAGCGGGTTCGTGCCGCCGCCGGGGCGCTATCGGTTCGACTCGGGGCGGGGCAATACCCCCACCGGATCACGCCGACGGTGGTGCCTGTTCGGGCTGTGACGGTCGCATCGACAGGGCGATCATGAGCGCCGGCACAACCATGAACGCCCTCGTCTACGAGGCGCCAGAACTGATGCTGCTTCGCTCAGTGCCCCGACCGGTGCCCGGCCGCGGTGAGGTGCTCGTACGCGTCGAATACTCCGGTATCTGCGGGTCTGAGCTCAGCGGGTTTTTGGGACACAGTTCGCTTCGCACCGCCCCGCTCATCTTTGGTCACGAGTTTGCGGGCACAGTGGCCGAGTGCGGCGAGGATGTCGTCGGCTACGCCGTCGGTGACCGAGTGACGGCAAACCCCCTCTCCTCCTGCGGTACGTGTGAGTTTTGTCTCGCGGCACACCAGGAATTGTGCCCGAGCCGGAAACTGCTCGGGGCAATGCTCCCGGGAAGTAATGCCGAGTACCTCGTTGTTGCTGCGGTGTCGCTGAGCACGGTGCCCGAGTCGCTTGCGCTGAGCGCAGCATCCATGGCCGAACCCGCAGCGTGCGCAGTGCACGCGGTGACCCGCAGCGGAATCGGCCCGGCTGACACCGCGCTCGTCATCGGTGTGGGTCCGATCGGGATGTTTCTCATCCAGGTGCTCCTCGCACACGGCGTCACGACGGTGTTCGTCACAGACCGAAACTCCGAGCGGTGTCGGATGGCGGCAGCGCTCGGGGCACTGGTTATACCCGACGGCGAAGGCTTTCTCAGCGCTGTCCGGGAACGGACCGATGGTCGCGGGGTGTCGATTGCGTTTGATGCGGCTGGTACGAGAACCACTCGTCGTAACTGCCTCGCCGCCGTCGCGCCCGGGGGGTCGGTTATGCTCGTCGGGCTGCACGAAGACGAGACATCCCTGCCTCTGAACACCGTCATTCGCAGTGAGGTGTCGTTACACGGTGTTTTTGCGTATACGCCCACCGCTTTTCGCACTGCGCTTGCGTGGTTGGAGGCGGGGCGGATTGGCCTTGCCGAGGGTGTCGTGGAGGTCGACCTGGTTGACGGTGCGCAGTGGTACCGTCGGCTGCTCGAGGGGGACCCGGCGCTGAAGGTTCTGCTACGCCCACGGACCGCAGCGTGCCGGGTGCATCATCCAACCGGATACCGGCAGGGTTCTGCTACGCCCACGAGTTGCAGTGTGCCGGGTGCATCGTGAGTGTCCGGGCTGATACGAACTGGGCCTACAACGGCTGCAACGCGGTTGTGCTCGAAAACGAGGAACTGCGACTGGTCATCCTGCCCGGCCTGGGGGGGAAAATTTTCCAACTAACCGATCGACGCTCGAGGCGTGACCTGCTCTGGCACAACCCTCGACTCACCGCTCGGGAGGTGCCGTTCGGTTCGTCGTATGACGACGTGTTTTTTGGCGGATGGGATGAGCTTTTCCCGAATGATCTACCCGAAACCCTCGCTGATGAACCCTTTCCCGACCATGGCGAACTGTGGGCGTCGCGGTGGCAGTGGCAGCTCACAGCCACGGGGCCGGATGTCGCGACCATTGTTCTGACGCTGAGGGCTCCGATCAGTGGTGTCTCGTTGACAAAAACAATCACCCTGGCAGACGGCGACTCGCACGCCACCATTGCCTGGAACATCCGCAATGATGGCGGTTACGATCTGCCTTTTCTCTGGAAGCAACACGTTGCGGTGCCAACCTTAGAACCCGCCACTCTTGAGTGGGGTGCACGCACGGTGTACCTCGAAGAGTTTGGTTCCCCGCGGGCGGGTCGGAAAGGCACGAGCTATACCTGGCCGTACCTCATTGACGAGCAGGGTGTGAGTCACGATATGCGCCCCACTCTTCCCAAGACATCGAGGCGGGCAGAGTTCCAGTACGCCACCTCGCTCACCGCGGGGTGGTGCGCTGTGCGCTACCACGACGGACACGGAATCGGACTCTCTTTCGATGCCACGGTTTTTCCCTCCTGTTGGGCGTTCGCCTCCTACGGCGGATGGCGCTCACACGAGGTGCTCGTGCTCGAGCCGTGCACAGGGTACCCCGTCAGTGTTGAACAGGGAGTGGCCGCGGGCACCCACCGAGTGTTTCCGGCCGGTGGCGTGATCGAGACGAGCATGACGGTCGTTGCCTTCCGTGGGTGTAGCGAGATCTCTCACATTGATCGGCGCGGCCGAGTGACGATGCTCGAGAGGGGCAGTGGACCACTGGTATCCCTCCCCGCCAACAGATACCCGAGTGACGATGCTCGAGAGGGGCAGTGACTCGTGAAAATCGATTCCATTGACATGTACTACCTGCGGATGCCGGAGGTGCTGGATATTGGTGATGGCAGTCAGGACATGCTGCTGGTTCGCGTCGAGGCCGACGGCAGTGTGGGATGGGGTGAGTGCGAGGCATCCCCGCTGACAACGATCGCGAGCTTTGTGACGCCCTTGTCGCACAGTGCCTGTCACGGTGTCCGAGACAGTGTTATCGGGCAACGGCTTGACACTCCCGCCGATATCGTTCGGATCGCGGCGAGGGTGCGTGCAAAGAGTGTGGATCTCTTGCAGGCCGAGCATGCTCTCTCGGGCATTGAGATCGCCATGTGGGACCTGCTTGGTCGGGTGCGGGAACAACCGGTGTGGACGTTGCTCGGTCAGGAGCGGGCTTACCCGAAGACGCCCTATGCCTCATCACTGTTCGGGAACACGCCACAGGACACGTTCGCAAAGGCCTGTGCGGTGCGCGAGCTGGGGTACCGGGCAGCGAAATTTGGGTGGGGTCCCTACGGGCTTGGCTCGGTTGCCGTTGATGCCGACCATGTGAATGCCGCGCGAGAAGGGTTGGGCTCCGAAGGCATCCTGCTCGTCGATGCGGGAACCGTCTTCGGGGAAGACGTCGAGGCGGCGGCACTACGCCTTCCCGCGCTCGAAGCCGCCGGTGTTGTCTGGCTCGAAGAGCCCTTTATCTCGGGCGCCCTTCGTTCCTACCGGGCACTGTCCGGGATGACCCGGACCGTCAAGCTTGCGGGTGGCGAGGGTGCCCACAACCCACAGATGGCGGAGCTCATGATTGACCACGGTGGCATCGGGTTTGTGCAGATTGACACCGGACGTATCGGTGGGATCGCGGACGCTGCTCGCGTGGCACGGTATGCGCAGAGCGCTGGCGTGAGATTTGTCAACCACACGTTTACATCGCACCTCGCGCTGAGCGCATCACTTCAGCCCTTTGCCGGGGCGGCTCATGACGGCATCTGTGAGTACCCGGTTGAATCTCAGGCGCTCGCACGCGGTGCAACAACCTCGCGGATTGACCTGGGTGCTGACGGCACCATCAGCGTGCCGGATGGCCCCGGGCTGGGCCTTGAGGTTGATATCAAGGCCTTGGCTCCCTACCTCGTTGACGTGGAAATCGTCGTGGACGCAACCACCCTGTTCCGTTCCGCCACCCTTCGCGCCTGACACCGATCGACTCAATCACAGCGAATCACAGAATCTAAATGAGGAGTAATCATGAAGATAAAGCGGAGCATCCCAGCGATGCTGGCATTCGGAGCGGTTCTGGCCACCGCAGCCTGCGGCAGCACGACACCGACGTCATCTGCCCCCGTGTCAACACGGTATCCGACCGAGAACGTGAAGCTCACCCTGTGGTGGTGGGGCGAGCAAGAGGTTCCGGGCGCACAGCAGTGGCTTACCGACACCATTGCCGCCTACAAGATCGCACACCCGAATGTCACGATTGACGCGGTGCTGCAGACCACCGACGGGCTTATCCCGGGATTCGAGGCCGCGGCGGCGGCCAAGCAGGGACCGGATATTCAGTACTTCTGGGGCGGCATCTACTCGCAGCAACCGTACTGGTCGCGGTCGATCACGCCGGTGTCTGACCTCATTCCAGCCGACGAACTCAAGCACTACACAAACGCGCAGTTGGAAGACAGCAACGGCGATAAAACACTCACCGCGCCCTGGTACGTCAACCCGCAATTTCCGGTGCTTGCCCGCACCGATGTGTTGAGCGCGAGCGGTCTCACCGTGCCGAAGACATGGGACGATCTGCTCAAGGCCTGTGATGTGCTCAGCGCACAGGGCATCACGACCCTCGCCGGTGGTGTTAAAGATGGATGGTTCGGTGGTTGGTTGTACTCCATGCTCGGTGCTCAGTCTGTGACATCCAAAGACGATGTTGTGGCGGCGGTGCTCGGAAAGCAGAGCTTCACCGATCCCCTTCACGCCGGCTGGTGGACGCGGCTGCAGGAAACGCGTGATCACAAGTGCTGGAACAACGACATCAACTCCCTGGAGCTCTACCAGGCCCAACAGTTGTGGGTTGACGGCAAGGCAGCGATGACGATCACCGCGGGGACGGATGCCCCGAACTTTGTTGCCAAAGCCGGAGCCGACAGGGTTGAGGTGACAACCATGCCAACCTGGGGCACCGGGCCGTACGCGGGAAAAATGGGAACCACCTCACAGACCGTTGGGGTGACCTCCTGGACAAAATACCCACAGGTCGCGGCCGATTTCATCATGTTTATGCACACGCCTGACCGCCTCGCGGCCTGGTTTACCACGACCGGGTCGCTTCCCGCCGATGACCGGTTTGATATGAGTGCGGTGAGCGACCCGGTCAAGAAGTCACTTTTTACATACGCCGCTCAGGGAGCACCGTATTTGGAAAACTTCATTCCCTCAGCTCTCGACTCGCGGGCGGTTTTCACCGGCGTTCAGTTGGTTTTGCAGGGATCAAAGACCGCCGCGCAGGCTGCATCCGACATGCAGGCCGAGGCTGACCGCGAGCGTCGCACAGATCGCTCGCTTATCGGCAATTTCACAAGCTGGTCGGCAAAGTAACCATGACAGTGCTCCGCGGTTCCGCCGCACCCCCCGCAACGGGGGTGGGGCGGAGAAAGACAGTAGCCCCGCACGGGCGCCCTCCTGTGTCTCCCGCAAGGGGGGTGGGGCGGGGTCTGGTTCAGCGACTGGGTCCGGTGCTCTGGGTGGCACCGGCCGCCGTAGTTATCTTGTTCGTTTTCGGATACTCGATATTCCAGCTCGTCTTTACATCTTTTCGGTATCAGGGCAACTGGGTGGGGTTTGAGAACTTTGCGCTCGTGGTCTCTGACCCGTTGTTTCAGACCGCGATCCTCCATAACACGCTGCTTTTGCTTGCCGTGCCGGTGCTGGTTTTTCTTGCCCTCGGAGTCGCAATATTGCTTTTTGAGTGCCGACGGAGTGTTGTCGTATACCGAGCCATTCTGTTTCTTCCGTACATCATTCCTATTCCTGTTATTGGGGTTGTTTTTGGACAGCTTCTGCAGTTAAACGGTGCCTTTAATGGTGCCCTTGATGGGCTGGGAATTGGGGCACTGACACAGGACTGGCTGGGAAACCCTCAGCTTGCTCTTATCACCATGGGTGGTGTTATTGTGTGGAAAGAAGTCGGATTCGGGATTGTGCTTTTTCTTGCCCGGATGTTGTCACTTCCAGAGGATGTCTATGAAGCGGCCAAACTCGACGGCGTGGGATTTTTCCGGATGCACTGGAGCATGACACTGCCACAGGTGCGTCCGCTTATTAATTTTTACCTCATTAGCGAGGCAATCGTCATGGTGTCATGGGTGTTCAACTACGTGTTCGTCATGACAAACGGTCAGGGCGGCCCGGGCAATGCCACTGTTGTCTCAGAGCTCTATATCTATAACACGGCATTCCAGAGCAAAGCTCCCGAGCTGGCTAGTGCGGCAGCCCTGCTTTTGTTTGTCGCGACGCTCGTGCTCATCATTGGATTTTTCCGCACTCAGAAAGCGGGCGGGGGTACCCTCGGTGATTAGTGCACGTACTCTCCGGGGCAATGACAGGGGCGGGGTAAAGTTTCCCGCCCCACGCACGGGTGCGCGCGCCCTCCGGGGCAACTACGGTGCGGGTGCTCTGCGTCACGGCATCCTCGTTGTGGCGGGCATTATTGCGCTCGCTCCGGTCTACCTTATGATTACCGGTTCCGTGAAAACTCAGGACGCTTTCCTCACCTCCCCGTGGGCGTTGCCACAATCGCTGAGCTTCCACGCCTATGACACCGTCTTCAATGATCAATTCATGCAGTGGTTCATGAACTCAATGATCGTGACCGCTGGCGCTGTCGCCCTCACGATGGTGTGTGGTTCGCTGGCTGCCTGGGGGCTCGTGAACTGGCCGTTCCGTGGCCGTGACACGATACTCGGAGTGACGGTGTCGCTCATGGTGGTGCCTCCCGTTGTGCTCCTTATTCCGTTGTTTCAAGCCGGTGCCGCACTCGGCTGGATTTCAACATTTCAGATTGTGATCCTCATCTATCTGGGCCTCATGTTGCCATTCTCCATATATCTATTAGCAAATTTTTTCACCACCATTCCAGCCGCTCTCCTGGAGGCCGCTGCGCTTGACGGGGCATCCCCTCTTCAGGTGTTTCGTAAAATTGTCTTGCCGCTTTCTGGGCCACCGATTGCAACCCTCGTTGTTGTTAACCTACTGTGGGCGTGGAATGAACTATTGCTTGCGCTTGTGTTCTTACAATCACACGATACGAAAACTCTCATGGTGGGCATTACTGGATTTCACAGCAGGTACAGCCTCGATATTCCAAGCGTCATGGCCGGGATGACGGTTGCCACTCTCCCTCTCGTCATTGCTTACCTGTTTGGGCAGAGGTACTTTATCAAGGGATTAACCGCAGGAGGGTTGAAGGGTGAGTGAACTCGACCATACACTCGATTTTTCGGGAATTCGGGCCGTCGTAACCGGCGGATCTCATGGAATCGGCGCGGCGTGCGCCACTCTGCTGCGCAACGCCGGAGCGACCGTTATTGTTCTCGATATTGATGCGGGGCCAGAGGTCATCGTGGTGGATCTGGCTAATCGGGCAGAGGTTGCCGCGGCGGCGGAGACATCTATGGAGCGTCTCGGTGGCGTTGATGTGCTCGTCAATGTCGCGGGAATATTTCGACCCAGCCCCGTTCGTGGGCTGAGCCTCGAGGCATACGACGCGACAATGGCCGTCAATCTCACCGCGCCGGTTATGCTCATGAGCCTGTTCGCAGAACCGATGGCGACCCAGAAATACGGTCGAATTGTGAATATCACGAGCATCCACGCAAAACTCAGCGAATCGCTTTCGCTCGCCTACGACGCCTCAAAGGGCGGGTTGGAATCGGCAACGCGAACGGCGGCGCTGGAGCTTGCCGATGCGGGTGTGCTCGTGAACGCGGTCGCCCCTGGCTTTGTCGCGACTCGGATGTCACTGGTTGATGGGCAAGACGAACTCAACGCCAAACCATTTACGGATATCTACGTTGGTCAGGGTCGATTGCCCCTGCGCCGTGCGGCGCAACCGAGTGAGATTGCCCACACGGTTGCTTTTCTCGCGAGCAAGCAGAACAGCTACATCACCGGCCAGGTCGTGACGATCGATGGTGGGCTGTCGGCGCGGTTCTAGGATAGTTCCATCCCACACCAACAAACAGAAAGGCCGTGTCATGCGCCTCATGAGACTGGGTCAACCCGGAGCCGAACGTCCCGTTGTCCGCCTCGACGACACAACATACATTGATGTATCAGACGTTGTCACCGATTACAACGAGCAGTTTTTCGGCAGTGGTGCTCTCGACCGGCTCCGCCCGGTGGTTGCTGAACGCGCCGCTGACCCGACTCAACACAAGAAGTTCGCTGGTGAGCGCATCGGTGCGCCGTTCGCGCGCCCGCACCAGATTCTCTGCATCGGACTGAACTACAGCGACCACGCAGCGGAAACAGGCCAGCAGGTACCCGATGAACCAATCCTCTTCACGAAATCCCCCAACGCACTCATCGGCCCGAACGACGAGGTGCGGATTCCTCGCGCATCGGAGAAGACCGACTGGGAAGTCGAACTCGGCATCGTCATCGGCCGCCGCACGAGCTACCTCGCATCGGAGAGCGAGGCACAAGATTGCATCGCTGGATTTGTGCTCGTCAATGATGTGTCCGAGCGTGCGTTTCAGACCGAGCGTGGTGGCCAGTGGTCAAAGGGTAAATCGTGCGAAACATTCAATCCGGCCGGCCCCTGGCTCTCAACACAGGATGAGATAGCCGATGTTCTCAAGCTCGGGATGTCCCTCGACGTAAACGGTGTTCGTCGACAGACCGGTTCCACCTCGACGATGATCTTCAACCCGTACTTCATCGTGCACTACCTCAGTCAGTTCCTTGTGCTTGAACCGGGTGATCTCATCAATACCGGAACACCTCCCGGTGTCGGTCTCGGCTTCACCCCACCGATCTACCTCAAACCCGGTGATGTCATGGAGTTGAGCATCGACGGCCTCGGAACGCAGCGTCAGACGGTGCTTGCGCCGCGATAAGACCTCGGGCCCCTGAGCTCGGCGGTCGGATGCCACGGCCACCGGCCTCGCGGCGTTAAGTGCGGTGCTGGATGGTGCCGCCCCGAGTTCCACAACCCGCGGGAGGAAAGAATGGGCACGGTACGTGACACGCTGCTGGCGGCAGCTCCGGGCCGAGTGTCCGACCGGATATCAGCGCGATTAGCGAAGGCGCACGATGCATCCCACTATCTGCTCGTGCCGGAGTTTGTCGTCACCGCCGTTGACACCGCCGATATTGCCGGTCTCACCCGGGCCTGTGCCACCGCGCGGGTGCCGCTGACATTTCGGGCCGGTGGCACGAGCCTCAGCGGGCAGGCCGCGTCAGACAGCGTGCTCGTCGATAGCCGAGCTCATTTCCGGGGCATTGAGGTGCTGGACAGTGGCGCTCGGGTGCGGGCGCAGCCCGGTGCAACGGTGCGCGCAGTCAATGCACGACTCGCGGCGTTTGGCCGGAAACTAGGCCCTGATCCGGCGAGCGAGTCGGCCGCAACCATCGGTGGAGTCGTCGCCAACAACTCCAGCGGAATGGCCTGCGGTACCGAATTCAACGCGTATCAGACGCTCGAGTCGGTAGTGCTCGTGCTTGCGAACGGTGTGATTATTGATACGAGTGACCGCGATGCCGACTCGCAGTTGGCTGCCGCCGTCCCCGAGATCCACCGAGGCTTGCTAGCCCTGCGCGACCGAGTGCGCGACAACCCGGCCTCGGTTCGCACGATTAAGCGCCTGTTCGCCCTGAAAAACACAATGGGCTACGGCGTCAACTCTTTTCTTGATGCCGATCGGCCGATCAATATTCTGACCCGACTTGTCATCGGGAGCGAGGGCACGCTCGCGTTTGTCGCGTCGGCAACGTTCCGCACGGTTCCGCTCCTGCGCCACGTCGCAACGGGGCTCATGGTGTTCGACGACCTACAGCGGGCCACGAGCGTCCTGCCCGATCTGGTTGCAGACGGGTTCGCAACCGTGGAACTGCTCGACGCAACATCCCTGCGGGTCAGTCAGCGTGACCCGCAAACACCCGCGAGCCTCATGAAACTCACCGTCGCCCAGCATTCAGCACTGCTTATCGAACACCAGGCACCGGATGCCTCCGAGCTGGCCGATCGGGTTGCCGCGAGCACCCCGCTGCTTGCCCGACTGGGCTCGAGCGAACCGACCGCTCTCACGAGCGACGCGCGCGAACGTGCCGCGCTCTGGCACCTGCGCAAGGGTCTCTACGCAACCGTCGCTGGCAACCGCCCCCCGGGCACAACGGCCCTGTTGGAGGATGTCGCGGTGCCGGTCGAGACGCTCGCTTCGGTGTGCGAGAGTCTCGTGCAGCTCTTCGACGCGCACCGCTACGAAGACAGTGTCATCTTCGGTCACGCCAAGGATGGCAACATCCACTTTATGCTCAACGAACGGTTCGACGGTGGCACTCACGAACGATACCTCACCTTCACCGAGGAGATGGTAGATCTTGTTCTCGATGCGGGCGGCACCCTCAAAGCCGAGCATGGAACCGGTCGGATCATGGCTCCCTATGTTCGTCGGCAGTACGGGGATGAACTGTACGAGGTGATGGTCGAGGTGAAACGACTCCTTGATCCGGTGGGAATTTTCAACCCCGGCGTCATCATTAACGACGACCCGCTCGCCCATATCGCACACCTCAAGACGAGTATCCCGGTCGAGGAAGAAGTTGATCGGTGTGTTGAGTGCGGCTTTTGCGAGCCGGTCTGTCCCTCGAAGGATGTCACGCTCACGCCCCGGATGCGGATCGTTCTGCGGCGTGAGCTGGAGAAGGCACGCGCTGCCGGTGATACCGTGCGTGCTTCGCAGCTTGAGCAGGACTACCGGTACGAGGGCATCGAAACATGTGCCGCCGACGGCATGTGTCAAACGGCCTGCCCGGTGCTCATTGATACGGGGGCGCTCGTAACCCGCCTGCGTGCCGAGGGAACGAACCCCGTCGCGCGCAGTGTGTGGGGGTTCGCCGCGAAACACTGGGCGGGGTTCAGCCGGATGGGTTCGTTTGGGCTTACCGCGGCGGGAGCCGTGCCCGCCGTGCTGCCGGAGGTTGCGAGCAGGCTTGCGCGCGGGATGCTCGGTCATGATCAGGTTCCGGGGTGGAGCCGTGATCTACCCGGTGGTGGTCGGGCTCGGGGAGCGCAGGGTGATGGCCGGGTTCAGGGAGCGCAGGGCAGCGGTCAGGTTCGCAGAATACGGGGCAGCGCAGCATCCAGCCCTGCTGCTTCTCACCCGACGGTGCTGCCCTCTGCCGTGCACTTCGCTGCCTGTGTTGACACGATGTTTGGGTCCGAATCGGGCGGAGCCGCCGCCGCGTTCACGACCCTCTGCCGACGGGCTGGCCTCGGCCTCGTTGTTCCCGCCGCGATTGACTCGCTCTGCTGCGCAACCCCGTGGAAATCGAAGGGCTATACCGAGGGGTACCGCGAGATGGCACGACGGGTTCTGCCCAGCCTCTGGCAGGCGAGCAATCACGGCGAATTGCCCGTCGTGTGTGAAGCATCCAGTTGTGCCGAAGGATTAGAACGGATGCTGCACCAACAGACCGACTATCCCGACCTGCGCATCATTGACCCGCTGACCTTCGTGGCTGAGCGGGTGCTCCCCAGCCTGACGGTGCACCAGAGGGTATCGCGGATCGTGCTGCACCCCACGTGTTCCTCGACAAAAGCGGGCAGCAATGATGCTCTGCTCGCTATCGCGGCGGCCGTCGGCAAACGGGTTGACGTACCGCAGGAGTGGGGATGCTGCGCCTTCGCGGGTGACCGAGGAATGCTGCATCCCGAACTGACCGCGAGCGCCACTCGGGCGGAGGCAACCGAGGTGATTGCCGAGACATACGACCTCTACCTCTCGTCAAACCGCACGTGCGAGATCGGGATGACCCGTGCCACCGGTCACACCTATCACCACGTGTTCGAGGCGCTGGAGTGGGCCACGCGCTGACCAGGGCCGTACACCCAGCACCCGCGTTGAGGAAGCGAGGGTTGAGCCGCTCAGGGGATCAGCCGGTGCGTACACCCAGCACCCGCGTTGAGGAAGCGGCGCCCTAGGCTCACGCGCTGACCAGGGCCGTGCCATCAACCGGCTTGCGAACCCCTATCGCACTGATCGAACGGCAACAGCACACGATCCCGACACAACTCGCCTGGACACTACACCCTAGGAAGAACCCGGGATACCCCACCCGTACGCAAGTTTGTGAACTTCAAGCACGAAGAATGTGTTGGTGGCAACGATGCCCGGTAGGGAGTGAAGTCGGTCGTGAATAAACTCCGTGAAGTGTTCAATGTCTCGACAGACCACTTCGATCATGGCGTCATATTCACCCGAGGTGAGGACAACGTAGCTTGTTTCGGCAAACTCTGCGGCGCGGGCGCACACGGTGCGGGCTGTGCCCGGTGTGCAGCGAACACCGACCAGCGCCAAGCGGTCGAACCCGATCGCGAGAGGGTTCGCGATCCCGACGATCTGGAGAATCCCCGACTCTTCCAGCCGTTGGGCCCGGTACCGAATGGTGGAGGTGGGCACCCCGAACTCATCGGCGATTTCCCGGAAAGGTCGCCTTCCGTTTTTCTGTAGCGCGCTGATGAGTTGCCGGTCGAGTTCATCAAAACGACCGTTCAGGTGATTAGCCACGAGTCATCCTCTCATCCCCCAGAGCGAGACTCCTGCAGGGCACGGATGAACGCTCAGTGTTTCCAAACAGGTCGGTGTGTGGGTGCGGGCCAGATGCCGGGTGCGAGCGCGCCCTGCGCGCTATTCTCCCAAGTGAATGACCCCGGTTCGCACATTGGTCATGTCGTGCAGGGTGTAGCTGCCGCCGATCCGTCCCCACCCGGTTGCTTTACCACCGGCGCCACCGAACGGCATATTGATGTCCCACCACCCGTTGGAGTCGTTGACGATGACCTGTCCTGTGTGCAGTTCCTCGATGAAACGGTATGCCTTGGTGATGTTTTCGGTGAAGACGGCCGACTGAAGCCCGAGTGCGTCGTCATTGGCAATGCGCAAGAGGTCGTCATCGTCTGATCCTGTGAGTATAGGCAGAACCGGTCCGAATGATTCCTCCCGCGAGAGGAGACTGTCTTCTGCAACACCGTCAACAACGGTGAAAGAGTAGTAGAGCGGGGTGGGATGACCCTCAGCGCGCGAGCCACCGCGCAGGATGTCAAATCCGCGCTGACGTGCCTCGGCGAGGTGGCGGTCCATTTTCGCCGCCACTCCCTCATTATTGAGCGGACCCAGGTTTACCGTCGCATCGAACGGGTCTCCGATTCGCACTGTATCGTCGGCGTACCGGAGCGCTGCTGTCACGAACGCGTCATGGATGCTCCGATGCACGATCACCCGTTCGGTGGCGCAACAGACCTGTCCGGCACAGAAGAAGGCACCGTCCACTGCTGCTCGTGCTGCCCGTTCAATATTCGCGTCTTCCAGGACAACAACCGGGCCGTTTCCGGAACACTCCATGAGCGTGGGCTTGAAACCAGCGGTTTTTTGGATCTGTGCTCCCGTGGCGGAAGAGCCAATGAACCCGATCGCGTCGATACCCTCGTGCGCGACGAGGGTCGCCCCGAAGTCACCCTCGCCGGGTAGAACGCTCACGAGGCCGTCCGGAACACCCGCCTCAATCAGGCAGTCCATGGCCGCAAGGACCGTGAGAGAGGTGTGCGTGGGCGGCTTGACGATGTGCGCGTTGCCGGTAGCGAGGCCGGGAGCGACGAACTCGGCAAACATGAGAAGGGGAAAGTTCCACGGAGTGATAATCGCCCAGACGCCCATTGGCTCGTGGAAGGTGAACAGGCGCTTACGCGGGTCGTTCGAGCGCAGCGTTTCACCGTTGAGCCGGACAGCGTCCTCCGCGTGCAGATGAAAGAGTTTCGCAGCCTCGGTGATATCGGCGACGGACTCTGCGAGCGGTTTGCCCTGCTCTAGGGTCTGTAGCCGGGCCAGTTCATCGATTCGTTTTTCGAGCGCGGCACCGATTCGATGGCAGATCTCAGCGCGCTGCCACACCCCAACACGTCGCCACTGTGCTTGCGCATCGTGCGCTCGTGCGATGGCAACATCAAGGTCGGCTACGGATGGCACGGGAAGGGTCGCGATCCGCGCCCCGGTCACCGGGCTCACCACATCGGCGGTGCGCCCAGAGGTACCCTCGGTGAATTGGCCAGCAACGAACAACTGGGTTCGCGGTGGTGTTGGCATTGTGGTCATGACACTCATCCCCACTGATCGGAAGTGCTACTGATTCGGAAACGTGCTACACGGTCGCATGTTGCCTCTCACTATAGGAGAGCAGCTGAGCGAAGGCAACAGGTATTTTCCAAGAAATTTGCACAGCCACAAAAGTTTCCGGAAAACCTTGTAAATTGCGCAACCATGGAGTTATATTGGTCGCGGAATGGCCTTCAGCAGTAGTGATTGCCCACCGACAGCAGTTGAGTGCCCACAAGGAGCAGCCATGACTCACCCCGAAAGTACCCCGAAGCTCAACGACGACTCGAACTCGGTGGAGGCTTCCGCCACCGGAGATACTCTTCCAAAGAAGCTGCGCTGGTTTGACGGTTTCGCCATGTCAATGACAATGCCCGCGGCGCTTCTCGCGACGCTTGGGGCCTCTATAACCGGTCTGGGAGGCTGGGGCGCGGCGGCACTCTGGGCCATCTCAATGATCCTCGCGCTGGGAGTGAACTGGCTCTACACCGAACTGGCAGCGATGTTCCCCACCTCATCGGGCGGGATCGCACACTATGCAGCGCAGGCATGGAAGAGCAGGGCACCGTGGGTCGCACCGCTTGCGGGGATCGGCTATTGGTTTCCGTGGGGAACCAACCTGGCCACCTATGGTGCGATAACGGGCGGATTGATCCAAGCACAGTGGTTTCCCGAGCAGACGTGGGAGGTGCAGCTTGGCCCGGTCAGTATCACGCTTCCGCTCGCCATTGGGCTCGCTGTTATCGTGCTTCTCTACGCGATCAATGTCGTCGGTGTGCGGGTCACGATGGCTTTTGTGTACGTGACGGCGGGCATCCTCATGATCCCGCTCGCCGTATTCATTATTTTTCCGCTCTTCAACAGCGGGTGGGCACCACTTGATCTCACGTGGAAACTGGAAGGCTGGACGGGAGTGCACCAGGCGCTGGTCTGGCTGTATGTTATGGCCTGGACCACCCTGGGAATTGAGGTTTGCGCCACCTTCGCGCCCGAGTATCGGGATTCGGTCAAAGACACGGTCAGAGCAATTCGAGCCGCGGTACTTTTTTGCCTCGGGGTCTTTATCCTCGTTCCCATCACGCTCGGTGGATTCGCGGGTGAGAAAGCTATCGCGGATGACCCGGGCTACTTCTTCGTGAAGAGCTTCACAGATCTCGTAGGCTCGCAGGCGAGCGGAATCATGGTTCTTGCGCTCATCGCCTCGCTCTTCCTGGTCATGTTGACCTCGGTTGCAGATGCCTCACGAGTGCTCTTCAACATGGGAAAGGAGGGCGTCACGGTACGAAGTCTCGGCAAGCTCAACGCACGCGGTGTGCCGGTTCGGGCGCTCAACGTCATGCTGGTCATGAACATCGTCGTGCTTATCGTCCTCAAGTCACCGTTGGCCATCATTGTGACCGGCAACCTGGGCTACATCATCACCCATATCCTTGCCGTGTCGGGGTTCTATCTGCTGCGGAAGGATCGCCCCGCCGAGCACCGCCCCATTCGATTGCCGCAGTTCTTTGTGCCGCTGTCGGTGGTCTTGACGGCTGTTTTCGTCGTCATCCTTATTGTCGGGGCGACAGGCTTCTCTGTAACCAGCTACGGTGGTTTCCTTGAACTGGGTGTTGCCGTCCTTGTGCTCGGCGCTGGCATTGTCATCTGGTGGTTTGTGTCTCGCCGCTCACGTGCACCCGAAGGGCCGCGGTCAGCGGAGCATTGAGCCCCACCGGGTGGTGCAGCAGGGATATGGTTGGCAGCGCTGATTGCGGCCCACGCGAAGACGCCACCACCGGTCCTCGCACCGCTTCAGGATCAGGAGCCGGTAGACTCGACCAGCCATGGTAGCCATCTACGATTGCTCCGTTGACGCGCAACTTCTCGAAGGGATGCGTCTAGCCCGCGGCGCACTCGGCCGGGGCGAGCTTGTCGTCCTTCCGACCGATACGGTGTACGGGATCGCCGCCGATGCTTTCCGCCCCGGCGCGGTTGTGCGTCTACTCGAGGTAAAAGGGCGGACACAGGCATCCCCGCCCCCGGTTCTTATTCCCGACCTGGCGACCCTTGATGCGCTTGCGGCGGAGGTGTCTGAACCCGTGCGTCAACTCGCGGCCGCGTTCTGGCCCGGTGGGCTGACGATTATCGTGCCCGCTCAACCATCGCTGCAGTGGCACCTCGGGCAGACACACGGCACGGTTGCGCTGCGGATGCCTGCGCACCCGGTCACACTGGAACTTCTCGCGGAGACCGGTCCGCTCGCCGTCTCGTCTGCAAATCGCTCAGGCAACCCCGCGGCCGTGTCGGTGCAGATGGCAGCAGAGGCGCTGGGAGATGATGTTGCGGTGTACCTCGACGGGGGACTTGCCGGTCGTGATTACGATGCGGCGGGTGAGCGTCTCGGTGACACATCCTCCACGATCCTGGATGCCACGGGGCTTGCCAACGGGGGAATGCTCCGGGTTATCCGGCCAGGGGTGATCTCTCGCGAGCAGATCCTTGGAATTGTCGGGCAGGATCTGCTCGCATGACACTGTTTTTGGCTCTCGGGTTGATCGCCGCGCTCGTCACTTTTGTCTGCTCCCGGATTGTGTTGAAGGTGGGTCTAAAGTTCAGACTGTACCCCGAGATTCGTGAGCGTGATGTGCACAGCAGGCCCACTCCCCGGTTGGGCGGGGTGGCCATGTTCGCGGGAATCCTCGTCGCGGTCGGTGCCGCGGCGTTCGTCGCAACACTGGGGTCAGAGCGCTTTTCCAGTGTCTCTATTATTTTTCAGAACCCGGCCCAGATGCTCGCGATTCTTGGAGCTGCCCTCATCATCGTGATTGTCGGGATTGCCGACGACCTCTGGGATCTCGACTGGACCGTTAAGCTCGGTGCGCAGTTTGTAGCGGCGGGGTTGGTGGCCTGGCAGGGTGTGTCTATTGTGTCGCTTCCCATCGCGGGGGTCACGGTCGGCTCATCCGGAATGAGTACCGCCATCACCGTGCTTGTCCTTGTTGCCGTGATGAACTCGATTAACTTCATTGACGGGCTCGACGGTCTGGTCGCAAGCATTGCGCTCATCGCCAACGGGGTCTTTTTTCTCTACACCTATCTGCTCGTGCAGAAGACCTCGCCGCTGAACTACTTCAACCTTGCCTCGTTGCTCGCGATCGTCGTGGTCGGTGCGTGTATCGGCTTTCTGCCGCTCAACTGGCACCCCGCGAAGCTTTTTATGGGAGACTCCGGTGCACTGCTCATCGGGCTGCTCATGGCGACCTCGGCGGTGTCGGTGACCGGACAGATCGACCCGGCCTCGCTCGGGCTGGGTGAGCTGTTTCCGGCGTTCATCCCGATCATTCTGCCGGCCGCGGTGCTGGTTATTCCGCTGCTTGATTTTGGGCTGGCGGTGGTTCGTCGGGTGGGTGCAGGTAGGTCGCCGTTTGCCGCGGACCGTAAGCATCTGCACCATCGCCTGCTCGATATGGGCCACACCCATCTGCATGCGGTTCTCATCTTCGCGGCGTGGACGGCGGTAGCCTCTATCGGGTGCCTCTTGACCTTCGTTTTCCCCGCTTATCTGGATCTGTCGTCGTGGCTGGCGGTTCTGATTCTGGTTGCCGGATTTGTTGTGTGCGCAGCGATCACCCTCGCCCCGCTCGGCAGCCGCCGTCGACGTGCGCTCACAGCCGCTGTGCGCGCAGCAGACCATGATGGTGATGCTCTGGTGACAGATAAGGGGGGTGACGGGTGTGCCGACTCGGCATCCCTGTCTGCCTCAGAGTCTGCGCACACCTCAGAGTCTGCGCACACCTCAGATTCGGTGCCCGTTCCGACAGAGATGTCGTGTAAAAATTCAGGAGAGCGTTGATGTCTGGTCGCACACCGTCCCCTACCCCTTCGTCAACCCCGATGCTCCGCCGCACCCTCGTGTGGGCGTCGGCGCTGTGCGGTGCCATCCTCGTGGTTGGTGGTGTTCTCGGGGCGATTTTCGCGGGAACACCCGGACTGTGGGGTGCTGTTATCGGCACGGTGATCGGCCTGGTGTTCATGGCGCTGACGGCAACGAGCATCCTGTTTGCCAACCGTTTTGCCGGTGGGGCGTCGTTTGCGGGCGTATTTTTCGGGGTGGTACTGGGCGGATGGCTCGTGAAGTTCATTGTCTTTCTCATCATCGCAAACCTGCTTCGGGATGCCTCGTGGCTCAACCACCTCACGCTCTTTGTGTGCATCATCGCCTCGGTACTGGCCTCGCTCGTGGTTGATGTCCTCGTCGTGATGAGCTCGCGCATGCCGTATGTGAGCGATATCGAGCTGCCCGGCGACCGGTAGCCTACTCAGACCGGCGCCCTCGATTAGATCACGGGGCCGGGAGTTGGTAGAGTGGCAGTGATCCCGCGGGGGTGCGCCTAGCGATGCAGACCGGGAGGATCGTCCACACCCCCCTTCGTCGACGCGAGAGTCTAGGCTCCACGCCCCGAAACTGGAGATAACGCTGCCCACTTACGCTGCGTACCTGATGGTGCCGATGGTAGCCAATGATGGCGAATTCCATGGCCCTGCCATTGGCGAGTTCTTTCCCGAACCCCTGTGGTTCGTGGGCACTCCGTTCGAGATCAATCGGATCATGCTCGTGCGGTTTATTGCCGTCGCGGCGCTGCTTCTGCTCTTCTGGCTCGGCACCCGCCGGATGAAGGTTGTGCCGGGTCGTTTCCAGAGCCTGATTGAGATGGGTCTTGACCTTGTGCGGGTCAACATTGCCTACGATCTGTTGGGTAAAAAAGATGGCACGCGCTTCCTGCCGGTCATTACGACCGCGTTTTTCATGGTGCTGTTTATGAACATCACCGGAATCATTCCGGGGCTCAATATCGCGGGCTCTTCGGTCATCGGGGTGCCGCTGGTGCTCGCTGTGGTGGCCTACGTCTGTTTCATCTATGCGGGTGTCAAGAAGAGCCCGAAAAACTTCTTCCGTAACGCACTGTTTCCGCCCGGGGTGCCATCGGGACTGTACATGATCGTAACCCCGATCGAGTTCTTCGCCACCTTTGTCATTCGGCCTGTCACGCTCACGCTCCGGCTCATGATGAACATGATCGTCGGCCACCTCATGCTCGTTCTGTTCTTCTCCGCTACCCAGTTTTTCCTTTTCCAGTTGGACGGCCCGCTGAAACTTTTTGGTGCGGGTACCCTCGCCTTCGGCTTTGTCTTCACGCTCTTTGAGATTCTCGTTGCCGTGCTGCAGGCCTACGTCTTTGCCCTTCTTACCGCCGTGTACATCCAGCTTGCGGTCGCCGAGGAGCACTAAGCCAGGGCAGCCGCCCCGAACCATCCATCAAGAAAGGAAACACCCGTGGACACATCAGTTCTTGCGGAAGTCTCAGGAAATGTCGCCACCATCGGCTACGGTCTCGCCGCGATCGGTCCCGCGATCGGCGTTGGCATCGTCGTCGGCAAGGCGATTGAGGGCACCGCTCGCCAGCCAGAACTGCAGGGCAAACTGCAGGTCATGATGTACATCGGTATTGCGTTTACCGAAGCGCTTGCCTTCATCGGTATCGCGACCTTCTACATCTTCAGGTAATCCAACCCGCAGCCCTGCAAGGAGGCCCCCGTGCTTAACGCACTCCTGAGCACCGCGAGCGAGTCCGGTGGATCTGGTACCGAGCACAGCCCGCTGATCCCCGAGGTCTACGACCTCGTCTGGTCGGCTGTCTGCTTCATCGTCATCCTGTTCTTCTTTTGGAAGCTCGTACTGCCGAGGGTGAAGAAACTGCTCGACGACCGCTCTGCTGCAATCGAGGGCAACATTGCGAAGGCCGACGAGGCGCAGCGCAAAGCCGAGGCCGCGCTCGAACAGTACACAGCGCAACTCGCCGATGCTCGAGCCGAGGCCGGTCGGATTCGTGAGACCGCCCGTGAGGACGGCAAGAAGATTGTTGCCGACGCACGCGACACGGCGACCGCTGAAGCCGCCCGGGTGACCGCAACCGCCCACGCACAGATCGAGGCCGAGCGACAGTCTGCGCTCGTTTCGCTCCGCGCGGAGGTTGGCACGCTCGCGATCAGCCTTGCCTCCGGGGTGCTCGGTGAGTCACTCACCGATGACAAGAAGGCGACCGCCGTGGTTGACCGATTCTTGGCCGAACTCGAGACATCCGACTCACCGTCCGCGCGTCCGCGCGTCGGCTCGGGGAGCACGAAGTAACGCCATGGGAAGCGCCACCACTCACGCCCTCACCGCCGTCCGCGGTTCACTTGGTGCGCTCGGGCGAGGTGATCTCCGTGTCGCAGAAGGTCTGCTTGCCGCATCCCGCGTCCTCTCGACATCAGCGCCGCTGCGGTCGGCACTCATTGACCCGGAGGCGGATATCACCGCCAAGGGCGCACTCGTGAAGCAGGTGTTCGGCTCATCCCTTCCCGCCCCCGCGGTCACGCTGCTGCAGGAGGCTGCGGCACAGCGCTGGTCGAATGATCACGACTTTGTTCACGGGGTGGAGGAGATCGGGGTTCGGGTTGCCGCCACCGCTGCGGGTGCCGCCGATGTGGACGGTCAACTGCTGAGCTTCGCCCGTACCGTCGCCTCCGAGGCTGAACTGGAACTCGCGCTCGGGAGCAAACTCAGCCCCACGGAGGCAAAAACCACTGTCGTTGACCGGCTCCTTGGCGCGACAGATACTGCTGACCCCGCCACGGTCGCGATTGTGCGCCACCTCGTGCAGAATCCGCGTGGGCGTCGGATTGGTGCCATGCTCCGGGAGGCTGCCGCGGTCGTTGCCGATCAGCGCGGATTCCAACTCGCGACGGTCACCACCGCCGTTCCGCTCAGCGCCGCGCAGCGTGGTCGGTTGGAGAAGTCGCTGAACGCGGCATCCGGTCGAACTGTCAAACTGGACACGACCGTGGACCCGGCCGTGATCGGTGGGGTGCGGGTGCAACTCGGCGATGATGTCATTGATGGCAGCCTGCTGCACCGACTCGAAAACCTCAAACAACGACTTGCCGGATAGAACCGGTTACGTAAGACTCGGCGCGCAGGTGCCGCGACACAAGGGAAAAACCATGGCAGAGATTACCATCAGCGCCGATCAAATTCGCTCGGCGCTCGCCGAGTTTGCGTCGAGCTACGACCCGGGCAAGACCGCGAAAACCGAGGTCGGGACGGTGTCTGACACTGCCGACGGAATTGCGCACGTGACAGGACTGCCCTCGGTGATGGCCAACGAGCTGGTCCGGTTTGCGGATGGCACGCTCGGACTGGCGCTCAACCTTGACCAGGACGAGATTGGTGTTGTTGTTCTCGGTGAGTTCGGCGGCATCGAAGAGGGCATGACGGTCACTCGCACGGGTGAGGTGCTGTCGGTGCCGGTGGGCGATGGATACCTCGGTCGGGTCGTTGATCCGCTCGGCAACCCGATTGATGGACTCGGTGCGATCACGACCACCGCTCGACGTGCGCTGGAACTGCAGGCTCCCGGGGTTATGCAGCGTAAGAGTGTGCACGAACCGCTACAGACCGGTATTAAGGCGATTGATGCGATGATCCCCGTCGGTCGTGGTCAGCGTCAGCTCATCATTGGTGACCGTCAGACCGGCAAAACCGCGATCGCAATCGACACGATCATTAACCAGAAGGCCAACTGGGAGTCTGGCGACACAAGCAAACAGGTTCGCTGCATCTACGTCGCGATCGGTCAGAAGGGGTCAACAATCGCGAGTGTGAAGGGCGCGCTAGAGGATGCCGGTGCGATGCAGTACACCACGATTGTCGCCGCCCCCGCGTCTGACCCGGCCGGTTTCAAGTACCTTGCCCCGTACACCGGTTCGGCCATCGGCCAGCACTGGATGTACGAGGCCAAGCATGTGCTCATCATTTTTGACGACCTGTCCAAGCAGGCCGAAGCCTACCGAGCGGTGTCGCTGCTGCTGCGCCGCCCGCCGGGCCGTGAGGCCTACCCCGGTGACGTGTTCTACCTACACTCTCGGTTGCTGGAGCGTTGCGCGAAGCTCAGTGATGAGCTCGGTGCGGGGTCAATGACGGGTTTGCCGATCATCGAGACAAAGGCCAACGATGTCTCGGCGTACATTCCCACCAACGTTATCTCCATCACCGATGGCCAGATCTTCTTGCAGTCTGACCTCTTCAACGCCAATCAACGCCCCGCGGTTGATGTGGGTATTTCCGTCTCCCGGGTCGGTGGTGATGCACAGGTCAAGTCGATCAAGAAGGTCTCTGGCACGCTCAAACTTGAGCTCGCCCAGTACCGTTCGCTCGAGGCGTTCGCGATGTTCGCATCCGATCTGGATGCCGCCAGCCGCCGCCAGCTCGCCCGGGGTGCGCGCCTTACCGAGTTGCTAAAGCAGCCGCAGTACTCGCCATACCCGGTAGAGGAACAGGTTGTGTCAATCTGGACCGGAACCAACGGTCACCTCGACGAGGTACCGGTGGAGGATGTGCTCCGGTTCGAGCGGGAACTACTCGACTACCTCGGTCGAAACACGGACGTGCTCACAACGCTTCGGGACACGAACGTGCTGGATGATGACACGGTGGCGGCGCTGGCCTCGGCCGTTAGCTCGTTCAAGCTCGAGTTCCAGACCGGTGAGGGCAAGCCGCTTGCCTCGGTCGGGCACGAAGAGTTCGTCGCCATTGACGCTGAGAGTGTCAACCAGGAAAAGATCGTTAAAATTCGCCGTTAACGGCGCGAGATATCCTCTAGCAACGGTCAGCTCAGTCAGAATTCAGGAGAACAATGGGAGCGCAACTTCGGGTCTACCGGCAGAAAATTAAGTCTGCCCAGACGACCAAGAAGATTACGAAGGCGATGGAGCTCATTGCCGCGTCGCGCATTCAGAAAGCGCAGGCGCGGGTCGCGGCATCCACCCCGTACTCGCGGGCGATTACCCGCGCGGTGTCGGCGGTGGCGAGCCATTCGAACATTGCGCACTTCCTGACCGCTGAACCCGATCAGATCGATCGGGCGGCGGTTGTCATTGTGACCTCTGATCGCGGACTTGCGGGTGCGTTCAATTCGCAGGTACTGCGCGAGGCAGAACAGCTCACTACGCTCCTACGTTCCGAGGGCAAAGAGATTGCCTACTACCTTGTGGGTCGGAAGGCGGTGGGGTACTTCCAGTTCCGCCGCCGTGTTGCTGCCCGACAGTGGGTGGGTAACTCCGAGAATCCCGAGTTCGAGCTCGCGAAGGAGATTTCTGATGCTCTGCTCGCGGACTTTACCAGGGACTTTACCGATGGTGGGGTTGATGAAATCCACATCGTGTCCAACAGGTTTGTCAGCATGATGACGCAGACACCGGAGGTGGTGCGGCTGTTGCCGCTGGAGGTTGTGGAGGCCACCGAGGCCACCTCGACCTCGACCGAGGTGTACCCACTGTACGAGTTTGAGCCGGACCCGGCATCCGTGTTGGATGCTCTGCTGCCCGCCTACATCGAAAGCCGCATCTTCAACGCACTGCTGCAGTCGGCCGCTGCCAAGCACGCCGCTACCCAGAAGGCGATGAAGTCAGCCAGTGATAATGCCGATAACCTCATCACCGACTACACCCGGCTTGCCAATAATGCTCGCCAGGCTGAGATTACCCAGCAAATTTCCGAAATTGTGGGCGGCGCTGACGCGCTCGTGTCCGCCAAGTAGACCAGAGAAGAGAGAGCCAGGATGACTCCTACCGCCCCCGCGAAGACGACGAAGGCCACCGCTCCCGCGACAACTGCGGCACCCGAGAAGACGGCGACAGCACCCGCTCGGGGCAGCTCACACGCGGGTGCTGTTGGTCGAATCGCCCGGGTCACCGGGCCTGTTGTTGACATCGAGTATCCGCACGACTCGATCCCCGAGATTTACAACGCGTTGCAGACCGAGGTCATGATCGGCGGCGAGACATCCACGCTGACTTTGGAAGTGGCGCAGCACCTTGGCGACGACCTCGTGCGCGCGATTGCGCTGAAGCCGACCGATGGTCTCGTGCGTGGGCAAGAGGTGCGCGACACCGGGGCTCAGATTTCGGTGCCGGTTGGTGATGTCACGAAAGGTAAGGTCTTCAACGTCATCGGCGAGGTGCTCAACGCTGAACCAGGCCAGGAGATCGAGATCACCGAGCGGTGGCCGATTCACCGTCGGCCTCCGGCGTTTGATCAGCTGGAATCAAAGACGCAGCTGTTTGAGACCGGTATTAAGTCGATTGACCTGCTCACCCCGTATGTGCAGGGTGGCAAGATTGGTCTGTTCGGTGGTGCTGGTGTTGGCAAGACCGTTCTTATCCAGGAGATGATCCAGCGTGTTGCACAAGACCACGGTGGTGTCTCGGTGTTTGCCGGTGTGGGCGAGCGTACTCGTGAGGGAAATGACCTTATCCACGAGATGGAAGAGGCGGGTGTTTTCGACAAGACGGCGCTGGTCTTTGGCCAGATGGATGAGCCGCCGGGCACGCGTTTGCGGGTTGCGCTGTCGGCACTGACGATGGCGGAATACTTCCGTGACGTGCAGAAGCAGGACGTGCTGCTCTTCATTGACAATATCTTCCGCTTCACGCAGGCCGGTTCCGAGGTCTCCACACTGCTCGGCCGGATGCCCTCAGCGGTGGGGTACCAGCCGAACCTCGCCGATGAGATGGGGGTTTTGCAGGAGCGCATTACCTCCACACGTGGCCACTCCATCACGTCGCTGCAGGCGATCTATGTGCCCGCTGATGACTACACCGATCCGGCACCCGCGACAACATTCGCGCACCTGGATGCGACGACCGAGCTGAGTCGTGACATCGCGTCGAAGGGGCTCTACCCGGCGATTGACCCGCTCACCTCAACATCGCGGATCATGGACCCTCGATACCTGGGTGCTGACCATTACCGTGTTGCAACAACCGTGAAACAGATCCTGCAGAAGAACAAGGAACTACAGGAAATCATCGCGATTCTCGGTGTTGATGAGCTCTCTGAGGAGGACAAGATCACCGTGTCGCGGGCGCGTCGCATCCAGCAGTTCCTCTCGCAGAACACGTACATGGCGAAGAAGTTCACCGGCGTTGAGGGATCAACGGTGCCGTTGAAGGACACGATTGAATCGTTCGATGCGATCGCGCGCGGTGACTTTGATCACGTCGCTGAGCAGGCCTTTTTCAATGTTGGCCCGATTACCGATGTCGAAGCGAAGTGGGCGCAGATCCAGAAGGAGAACGGCTAGCCATGGCTACCCTCGCGGTAAGTGTGGTGTCGGCCGACCGGGAGGTGTGGTCGGGCGAAGCGTCCCTCGTGGTTGCGCGCACGGTGGAGGGCGAGATCGGAATCATGCCCGGTCACGAGCCGATGCTGGCCATTCTTGCGGCTGGTGAGGTGCGGCTGACTCTCCCCGGCGGGAAAAAGATCGAGGCGAGCGCGGAAGACGGGTTTCTCTCGGTGCAGTCCAATCAGGTGCAGATCGTCGCGTCGCGCGCTGCGCTCGCGTAGGTGTTGCTTCTTCTCCCGCCGTCAGAAACGAAACGGGATGGCGGAGGGCAGCGCACACGGTTGCGGCTGGACCGGTTGAGTTTTCCGGCGCTGACCCCCTCGCGAGAATTAGTGGTGCGTGCTGTGACGGAGCTTGCGGCTGATCGCTCGGCCTCGCTGCGCGCGCTCAAACTCGGCGAACGTCAGGATGCCGAAATTGAGCGGAACCGCACGCTGTTCTCATCACCGACGATGCCCGCGCTGGATCGGTATACGGGGGTTGTATACGACGCGCTGGATGCCTCGACTCTTGATTCGACCGCCCGCGCGTTTGCGCGGCAACACGTTGTTGTGCACTCGGCGTTGTTTGGGTTGCTCGGGGCGCTCGATCCGATTCCCGCATACCGACTCTCTCACGACTCACGGGTGCCCGGACTGCGACTGCGGGATGTCTGGCGCGCTTCGCTTGCGGACACCCTCACGGCACGACAGGGGGTCATCGTAGACCTGCGCTCGGAGGGATACGCCGATCTCGGTCCTGTGCCCGCGCGCCCGACGAGCGCGTACGTGCGGGTGATCGCGGTGGACGGCACGGGTCGTCGCCGCGCGCTCGCCCACTTCAACAAGCACAGCAAGGGATGCTTCGTCCGTGCCCTGCTGCTTGACCGCCCACGGATTCGGTCGTTGACGGGTCTGCTGGACTGGGCGCGCGGGGCAGGGTTCGCGCTTGATCGGGCGGAAGTACCACTGCCCGGCCGAGTGCAGGAGTTGGAACTGAGTGCGGTTTAACCGGGTGCTTTGTTGCGGGGGTATGCACTTTTCCGGTGCCTGCCGGTGCCCGCGTGCCCGCGAACGACCGTTCAGTCCGCACTGGCGGCCTGGATTCACTAGGACGGAGCCCGCGTGTTCGCGAACGAGCGTCAGAGATCTGTGGTGACTTCCCTGTGTCCTACCGACCCATTCAGGGTGAGCCCGCCGTCAACAAAGATCACCTGGCCCGTCACGTAGCGCATACTGTGTGACGAGAATGCGACGATCGCGTCGGCGATGTCGTCGCTGCCCGCGATACGGTGAAGCGGGATTCTGCTTCTGTATGTTTCACGTACCTCTTCGGTCCAGCTTTCATCGTTCAGCGGTGTGTCAGTCGCGCCGGGGGCAAGGGTGTTGACCGTCACACCGCTTGGCCCAAGCTCGACTGCCAGTGCCCGGGTCAGACTCGAGATGGCACCTTTGGCACTCACGTAGACAGTCATATCTGTTGGTGGTAAAACCTCTACGGCAGATCCAACATTGATGATCTGTCCGTGCTGCGCGGGAACCATGAACCGCGCTGCGGCGCGCGCGCCGCGAACATAGCCGAGAAAATTCGAGTTGAGTATCCGATCCCATTCCTCGTCCGTGGTGTCGAGGAACGGTTTTACGAATAATTGGGCAGCATTGTTCACCCACGTGTCGATGCCACCCCACTTGCCGGCCGCTGTCGTCGCGAGCCGGTCGATATCGGCCGTGCTGGACACGTTTCCCACATGAATTAACGGCTCTCCACCCGCGGTTCGAATAGCGGCTTCAATGTCGGTGGTTACCCGGGGGTTTTTGTTCCGATGTAGACCGGCAACTCGTGCTCCCTGACGGGCAAAGGCGAGTGCAGTTGCTCGCCCGATACCTCGGGAAATTCCGGTGATCACTACTCGTTGGGACTCGGGGTTACCCATAGCGTTCTCTCCTTTGATGCGCTGAACCGACCGGTGTGATTCACTGCTGCGTGGGCAGTCTAACCCCGGTGACCCCACGCTGCGGTGATTAGATGTTGACATCGCGTCTATCCGTTTATACGCTCGAGGTGGCCCTTGCGACACAATGGAGTTGAAACCGATGTCACTGAAGATATTTGTGGCGATCAACATCGAAGGTTATGGGTCGCACGACACTGTTATGAGATCATGTGCACGATGCAAGTCTGCGTGCGTGTAACCGAAGAGGAGAACCATGTCCCGTCCGAGCGTGAAGATTGGAATTGTTGGATCGCAGTTTGAAGCTGATATTCATGCTGCATCGATCGCACAGGGTCAGTACGGTGAGGTTGTTGCCGTGGCGTCACCGACGCCGGGCAATGCCGCGCGACTCGCACACGAGTACGGGATTCCCAAGGTGTTCACTGACTACCATGAGATGCTCAAAGATCCAGAAATCCAGATGGTGACTATCACCGCGCCCAACAAGTTTCACCGCGACATTGCGGTTGCGGTGGCAGAGGCAGGAAAGCATGTTGTAGTAGAAAAGCCAATGGCGATGACACTCGCTGAGTGCGATGAGATGATTGCCGCTGCCGAGCGTAACGGTGTCTTCCTCTTCTACGCGGAAGAACTGTTTTTCACCCCCAAATATGTCAAAGCCAAAGAGATGGCAGATCAGGGAGCGTTCGGTCGGGTCTATCTGGTGAAACAATCGGAAATGCACTCCGGCCCCCACGCAGACTGGTTCTGGGATGTGAACCGTTCCGGTGGTGGGGCGCTGATGGATCTGGGATGTCACGGACTGTCATTTTGTCACTGGTTCCTTGGTCGGCCAGAACCGGTGGCGATCACCGCTCACATGGGAACCTACGTTCATCAGACCCGAACACAGGGCGAGGATCATTCATTTGTCGTTGTCGAATTTGCAAACGGCGCTATTGGTCAGGTTGAAGATAGCTGGGGGCGCCTGGGAGGTATGGACGATCGGATTGAGGTTTACGGTGATGCCGGACTCACCCTGGCTAATCTCCACATGGGAAATGCACTGCCGACATACTCCGAGCGAGGATTCACTTATGCCGTCGAAAAGGCGTCAACAACGGTGGGATGGTCCTACCCTGTTTTCGAAGAACTGTGGAACTACGGTTTCCCGCAGGAGATGGATCACTTCTGTAAGTGTGTTCTCGGTCTCGCCGAACCAGACGCTACCGGGGTAGACGGTCGCCTCGCGCTGCAGCTCATACTTGCCGGTTATGAGTCAGCCGGAACCGGACGACGAGTTGCGCTCCCCTTCGATCCACCACCCCACCTCGAGCGCCCTGTTGACCTGTGGCTAAACCAGCGTGGCTACTAAGAGCTCGCGCGAATAGGTGGCGGTGTGGGGCGGGTGCGAGGTCTATTAGCCACGGATGTGTGAAGATTTCGTGCGTCAACTGGAGTCATCGTGCCCGCTGTTTCGTCATCGCTTATTGATCCGGACTGGGAGCAGTTCCAGGCGTTGATTCCGTCGACGGTGGATGAGTATCCGTTGGGTTGTCATCGTTCGCGGGTGTCGGATCGTGTTGTATTCAACAGGCTTGTGCAGGTGCTTGTGTGTGGTATCGCCTACGTCGAGATCGCTGACAGCGGCTGCCCGGTGACCATGATCCAAACTCGCCGTGACGAGTGGATCGCGGCGGGGATCTTCACCGAGCTGGAGCAAATTTGCCCGGACGCCGACTATGACAGCGGCAAGACCCGAGACCTGCCAGACACCCTCGGCTGCGACGGTGTCATCAGTGCGCGAGGCATCCCGCTACAGGCCGGAGCCAGACGGGTCATCGAACGCACCAACTCCTGACACAACCACGGACTCAAGAAATTCGCGATCTGCACCGAAGTCCGCAGCCACGTGATCAGCGCATTCATTGCCCTCGCCAACGCGATCATCATTCGATGCCTCATAATCACTCCCCGTGTTCAAGTCTGAAGTGGCAGCACTGTGGTGGTGTGATTGTGTGTGGTGTTGGTGGGTTTCTGCCGGTGTTGCCTGGTCGAGGTGTTTTCGGGGTTGGTTGTTGATCTCGGTGATGATCTCCTGCAGTTCTTCCTCGGTGACGGTTCGGAAGTTGGTGTGTGGGTAGGTAACGTCGGTTCCGAGCGTTGTGGTGTTCGTTAGTTCCTGTGTTGCCATGCAGTGTAGGGGTCAACGAAGTACGTGTCCATACCCCACTGGACTCTCAGCTGGTAGTGGCGGTACATCTTGAGTCCCGTTGTCCATGGTCACAGACAACCGCGCGCAAGGAGGCGGGGCGCTGAAGATCGCGTGCTGTGCTGTGCTCTTGCACCCGGCGCTCAGAGCGTCTGTTTTCCGGGCGATAATGAACCGGTCTACTGGTTCCACCTCGGTATGAATCCCCTCACCCACAGTTTTTGCGCTGGATGTACACGGCGGTAAGAAGGGCAAAGAATGAATCCCCTCACCCACAGTTTTTGCTCCTAGGATGGAGTCTGATTCCCAGTATCCAAACAGGGCATGTCTGATAGCATGGCTTCCTGTCGCTACCTTGAAGGTCATTGGAGGGACTGCGTGCGTGTGAACTTAGCTGGTAAGGCGATCGTGGCAAGCGCGCTCACCCTTGCTTTTGTAGGTGCCCTCGCGGTGTCTGCGCGGGCCGATGAGACGGTGATCCCATCCGACGTGCTGGCCAGTCTGAACGCCGGTTTCGACGAACTCAGCGTGGCACCGGAGGTACGGGAGGGCCTTCTGGAGGCCTATGCGAAGGGTAAAGCGTGGGACAACTCCTCGGGCAGTGAGCCGGTGACGACCAAAAACTACAGAGTCGGCATCACCGAATTCACTCGCAAGGTCTACGCCGACGGCTCGGTCAGCCTGACTTCGGTGGAGGTGCCGCTCCAGGCCACTACCGGTAGGATCGGGAAGCGGTCCGCTCCCGGTGGATGTACCTACGGTCTCAATGCGGGTATCGCTACCTGGTCAAACTGCAAAGTCGAGAAGAACAACGGAGTGCTCACAATGTGGTACCGCGCCGGTTACTGGCGTGGGCCCGGTGTCTACGGCACCTCGATCACGAACACCTGGGACTGGGACATCCAGGCCGCAGGTGTCGCGTGTTCGAAGGACTACCTCGGTAACCCCACCAGCCAGAAGTCGCGACTGCGTGCATACTGTACTCTGCTCGCCGGAATCGGCTCGGCTTACCCTTATCTTGACCTTGATGTCACGGCGACGACTGCCAGTGTGAACGCGAACTGGTAGATCGAAAATGGGAGAACCATGAATCCGCTACTGTCACTCCTCGGCCTGCTTATCCTGCTGATCCCGACTCTCTTATCTGTCGCTGTGCTTGTCGTCCTCATTCGTGGCCTGCGCGGACTTCAGAGTGATTTCGGCGCGCTGCGCACCGAGATCAGACAGAATGCCGGCCAGGACAACACAGGTGTGTAGCATCTGGCCCCTGATGTTGCGCGACACCGCAAGCACCGGGAGGGGTAGGTCGAGCTAGTGTCCCGCGTCTGAGGTTCGGTGTAGTAGTCGTTAGGAATTCGAGGATCTGGGTGGCGGTTTTGGTCCGGATGAAGGGTTTGGGGTTTTCGTTCCATACTGCGACCTGGTTGCGTGGGTCTTTTTCCAGCGCTTGGATGCTGCGGTGGTCGGAGTGTTGGAGCAGATCGCGGGTGAGGTCGGTGAGGAGGCATTCGATCTGGTTGATCCACGAAATGTCTCGGTCGCGATTGTGCGGAGTTATTCCGTTGTTTCTGATGTTTCTGGGATGAGCGGCCCGATGTGGACGGTAGTCCCGGTCTGCGCGCTTGTGACTGCGGCCTCAACAATTCGGTGACCCGCGAACGAGATCGCCGGGGTGAGCGGCCCATCGAGTGGGCGCCCAGAGTCCAGGTGCGCAACGAGGTTTGCGAGTGCAGACTCATCGGGAGGTTCTGAGAGATCCGCTGCTATTTTCTATATTCCCGCTGCGCTATGAAGTGTGACATGGTCGGTGTAGTCCCAGCTTGCAATGCTCCCGGCAGTGCCTGTCACAACGAAGCCACACCCCGGTTGTGGTTGTTGGGTCCAGGGGTCGGTGAATGTTCCCCAGCGGGTCTGAAACACCGAAAGCCCGTCGGCGTAGTGCCCTACAGTCACCGACTGTTCGTCGACTCGCAAACCCGATGGTATGTGCCACGCTGCCGTCACGGCGGTCGGCATCTGGCCCTGTCGTAGCCATGTTGCCAGGGTTGTTCCGTATCCAAGGTAGTCGCGCATACTTCCGCCGCCGGATTCGGGCTGATACCACCAGCTTTCTGCCTTCTCGGACGTGGTGGGAACGACTTCTTTCTTACCGTGGCTGTGGTACAGCGGTCCGCGGTTTCCGTCGTAGAAATGCACCTGTTCTACTCGCCCGATTGTTCCTTCGCTGACCAGCCGGTAGAGGGTGCGGTGGCTCGGATACCAGGCGAGAGGCCAGTTTGTTGCCAGTATGACTCCGTGCTGACGCGCCAATGCGAGTAACCGTTCAGCCGCGATCAGTGAGTTTGCCATTGGTTTCTCTATCACCGCATGAATTCCAGCGCTCGCGAGCATCTCCACGAGCTCCGGATATTCTGCGGTTGTTGAGCAGACGACCGCGATATCGGCTTGCGATAGAGTAATCAACTCGGCGAGATCTGAGGTGTAACGACAGTCCAGACTGAGATCGTTCAGCACAGCCCGCGCGCGTGTTTCGTCACGATCCCACACCCCCACGAGGTCAATCTGTGGATGCATCGTGGCCACGGTGAGCTGATCGCCTATGTGCATGTGGTCAAAACCCACTCCGATAAGACGAAACGTCCTCGACATGATGAATTATTCTCTCTTGTGGTGGGGTGGTGGGGTGGTGGAA